>JACPGF010000008.1:0-12053 GCA_016182615.1 Ignavibacteriales bacterium | reverse complement strand
AAGCAGTTACTCTCAGATGTATATGCCAGCACAAATGTTACAACGATTAATATAAATAAGTAGGACTGATTTTTATAGTATATTGTTTTCATCTTCATACTCCCTATTTAATTATAACAAATTTACCGGAGTATTTATCACCACCGGGAGTTGTAACGATATAAAAGTAAATTCCCGAGGCAGCTTCCTGTCCGTTTTTTGTTATTTGGAAATAATCTTCCGTGTACAGGTTTGCATCATGTTCAATGGTTTCAACAAGATTTCCTGCAAATGAAAATATCCGTATGGTACATTTTTCGGGAAGGCTGTAAAAACCAATTTTATCGTCAACCTCACCGGTTCCGGAATAACCCGATTTACCGATGAACGGGTTGGGTACAGCATATACCTTACCCATTTTGGCAACGGCACCAAGATTTTTCTGGAATCTTATCAAATTTGATTTACCGCTCTGATTACCTTTATCATCAACCGAGGTAACCGCGTAAAATGCATTTGTACCAATTTTAAAATCGGGGGCTTCGTCAACAAAGCGGTATTTTCCGGTTGAATCGAGATTATTACCGACAGTAACGCTGCCAAGCAGATGCCATGGACCCATACCGGATATGCTTCGGTAAACATTATATTTTGTCAGCACACCAGTCAGTCTGGGGCTTGAGAAGTATTCAGCATCTCTTTTCCAAGTTAAAATAACTGCTCCGGTATCGGTGTTTGCAACTATTATTCCCGGCGCAGGGCATGGCACCGGAATATTTCCGTATTTACCAATTCGAGGCATTTCTTCGGGGTGTATCGGGAGTTTTGATTTGAGTGTCACCGAATCCAAACCGGTATATGCCTGATATGCTTTATGTGCAACCTGCATAACATTCCGGACATTTGAATTCACATAATCGGGATAACCAAATTCAGCAAGATAATTATCAGTAACTTTTATTTTCTGATCATTCCCGGCAAAACTATACACTTTTTTATACCAGTGAGGGGCGCTGTTCCAGCGGATGTTAGTTGCACCTTTCCCTGTTGTATCTCTTCCACCTTCAACCGGTTTGTATGGTTCAGCACCATAGCCAACAACCTCGGCGATGGTAAACCGGATTGTATCCCCTAAACGCACTGTATAAGGGGCAAAATTTATATTCTTCCGGATACCGAATGTTGTATTACTTATCTGATGCGGTGCCCGGCCAGCCCAATAGGCTTTATACGCATCCCGTTTCGCTTGTGTTTCGTATGGCGGCCTGTTGACCGTGGCTGGCACTGGTGTTGTTGTTGCACTGTAGGGAGTAACAGACCGGGATGTTGCATTCAACTCTCCATCACTTTGTTTAATCGAATTGATATCACCTGTTTGAATCCGGTTTGTCCATGGCTGTTTCAGTTTATGGCTTTCAAACGAATACAACATATGCTGTGAGTATGATTTGCCGTACTCGGATTCGTTCAATACCGTATCTCCACCATAAACGCGGGCTAAATGGGTGGTATCAAAATACATAACGCAAAAACCGGGTGCCTGCGGGCTGCCTAAACCGCCGCCATTTTCACCTGTCCGGGCAAAGCGTCCGAATAACGACGAATCACGTTCCGGCTTTCCGGCATACGTTGAATCCTGATTGGTTTGCCTGTCCATATTAAAAGTTAACCAGTATTCCGAGTCAAAAAACATATCCTGATCTCCCTTGTACAGTTTTGCATAGCTCCAAGAATCATAATACCTTACATAACCGTACATCGAAGGCCCAAGGCCATAGACGAATGAAAAATCGACATCCTTCAGTGTTTTCGTGCGCTCAATTGTACTTGGATTCCCATCAGTATCACCGTTATAAATAAATTCATACTCGTAGATTATCAGATCATCAAAATCGGGGTAACTCCATGTACGTGAGGTGCGGTTAACCATAATCCCGATGTTTGTTGCCCATGAGGCTTTTATAATTTCTTCAGCTTCATTCGGATTGTATGAGGTGTTTAACGATCCATCTGAAAGGATTGGATAATTCTCAATTCTTGAAGCGAAATCATAAGGGAAAGACCACCGCCCGAATGCAACTTCGGGTGTTGAAGAACCAACCGCCCCGCAAAACGAAAACAGCCTGTTTGCCTGCCCGGGATTCCCGTCTTCATTCGCCGCAATATGAACTCCGGCACCTATACTGTTGTGCTGGCCGCTGTAGGTTTTTCCGTCAATTACAACTTTTGAATAAGGAGGCCATTCCATCAAAGGCAAACTCGTTTCACTTCCTTCTGCACCGGTCATCCAGCCGCGGGCAATTTCTCCTGTGTTATAGACTGTCTGGTGGAGCATACCTCTTCTATGGACTTTACTGTCACGTATCTGCCCGTAGCTTACCATACTGCAAATAAGCAACATACAACTGATAAAAAGTAATTTTTTACTATTCATTGCAATCTCTTAAAAACTGAGGATAACGCCTAATCTAAAATTGATTGGCTGATTTTGATAAATATACAGTGACTGATTACTGGTATAAGGGTTGTTATCTAATGCCGTGTATCCACCGGGGACAAAAGTCTCAATGGTACCGGGGTCTCTTTGGTAATGGTTTTTATTTTCTTCGTTATTGAAGACACCGGAATAATTGTAAATTTTTCGATTTAACAAGTTGAACCCTTCAAGATAACAGGTAACATTTGTCTGCACAATTTTAACTTTTTTCTGCAGACGGACACGCAGATCATATTCGGAAGGAGTGCGCATGTTATACCGCAATCCTTCACCTGATGTATTATAGGTGTATGGCCTGCCGGTATAATATCTAAAAGTTATGCTAAAACTGGTATTATCGAATCCTTCAAAACCAAAGAATTGTTCACTTTCATTTTCGTTAATTCTGAACCGTACATTGGCAACCAGTTTATGTGTCCTGTCATAATTCATGTATATATCTTCTGCTGCCGGTAGAACAACTTCAGTCTGCCCTTCCGGGGGTGCTTCATAGTACGTTATGGGTGCATCAAATTCGTTTGATGACTTTCCGGTGGCAGATTCGTAATTATACCGTGCAAATACTTCAAGATTTTCATCCAGTTTTTCTACCGTGATAAAGAACCCTTTAACATCTGAATAATCGCGGTTGGTGTATGATTTATACCCCTGTTGCTGCTTATCAAAATATGTGGCTGATTCAACAAGGTCTTTAATATCTTTATAGTAGGCGGATACATCAAGTTTGATGCCTTCGGGGAAAGCATTAACGATGCCGATATCATACATATTCGTGTTTTCAGGTTTTAAACGCGGGTTACCCATTATTTCAATCTGCCCGCTTTTGGTTATCTGATTGTAGAATATCTGCTCGTAAGACGGCCTTTGCGTGAAGGTGCCGTAATTAATGTGGAAAACTGAGCTTTCTGAAACCGGGAACGACAGGCCAACACGCGGCTGTATTTTTGTATAAAGTTTCGTTTTGGTCTTTAACGCTAAGTCCGGATCGTAATATTTTCCTCGTTGTCCAAGGGGTTTTGTTTCATCATAAAAAGGATTCTTCAATGGTGAGTACAAGTTGTTGTAGTACGTACTATTCATATTATAATAGTCCATACGCAGACCGATATTCGCTATAAATCCTTCAAATTCCATTTTATCCTGTAGGTAAATGCCGCCTTCATACGGATTGACTTTGAACTGCACTTTCCTGTAGGCAGCATCATTCACAACGTTCATATCGCGGTTTACATCCAACTGATTATATGCGTACTGTAACCCGACTTTTAACAGGTTAAACTCATTAACCTGATAATTTACCGAGCTGTGAAAATCATACGTCCGCACTTTATCCTTGCCTTTATCATCGGGCATTTGCACAAAGGTGTTCTGCGAAGGTGCTGTAAACGACCCCCAGTTGGACTGATTCGAATAAGTATAGATATACTCGTTATCCCGGATCAGTTCAATTCTGGTTTGGCTTAGTACATCCATTATATTTAGTTTTGATTCAAATACCAGTGAATTATTAATTACCGTTTTCCAATCAAAACCAAACTGATAGGTTGTGCTGGTAAATTTGGTCATACCGAGCGAACGGTTAAAAAGGAAACGGAGAAAATTGGAGGCACTGAATTGGTTTTCGAACTGTGAGTCCCAGATAAACCTGAAACCGATTTTATCAGTCGGTGTTGGTTGATAGTATATGTTTCCCATAATTTGTCTTGCCAGATTCGGTGAAGCGGTGGGTACACTCGGGGCAGTTTCTCTCTGCCTGCCGGTAACAAACAGCCTGATACTTTCAGTGAGCGGCCCGCCGATAGTAAAATCCACTCTTGAATCTATATCATCATCATATTCCATTCCAACATCGCGCATGCCTTGCATAAACATATGCCTTGCTATATATGCTGTTTTCGCGGTATCACCGCCTTCTTGCTTTGCATAATTACTAAAACTGTAGCCAAGATCCCATAATGGCTTACCCGTTACCGGATCGGTTGTTAGCCATTCTTCATAGGTTCTTAACAAGTTAAAAAACTGAAGATTTTTGGTTTGATACGGACTGCCATTCCATGTCTTATAGTAGGGAAATGCTCCTGAGAAATCAAGAGTGGTTTTCCAGGTTTCGCCGCCTTCTTTAGGAATCATGTTAACAACTCCCGATTGGGCATTACCATACTCAGCACTAAATCCACTGGTTAACACCTCAACGGTTTTTAAGCCTGTAACAATCGGGCTGAAAGCTCTTTGGTTACTTAACGGGTTAACAATTGTCGAACCGCCGATAAGATAGGAAGATTGCCCTAATCTGCCGCCCCTGAAATGGTCATCAACGACATCTGGCTGCAAGGCAAGTATATCAGAAACATCCTGCACACCGGCTATTTCCCTCACCTGTTCAACTTCGTAAGTCTGTTTTGTCGCGGTAAGGTCTATTTCAACTTTTTTAGCGCTATAGGCGGTGATTATTACCTCACCGGTTTCAAGTGCTTTTGTTGTCAGATTAATATCTACCCGGGTAGTCCTGTCAATACTCACTTTAACTTTAGTAATAATTTCATCGTGGTAGCCAATGTACGTGCATTTTACATTGTATAAGCCGGAAGGCACGCTCAGTATATAAAAATTACCGCTCTCGTCACTGGCAGCGCCTATAGGCTTTACCAGTTTTTCTTCGGTACCTTCATTAAACTTACTGAACAAAATTACGGTGGCACCGGTTAAAGGCTGCCCTGTAGTTTTGTCTGTTATTCTTCCGGCTATTTTACCGGTTTCACCTGCCTGAATTACAACAGACAAGAGACAAAACCAAAAGATAAAAATCCTTTTCAGTGTGGAATTGGTTCCAAGCATTTTCAAAACCTTATAGGATTAAATGGTTATAAATCTATTGCTCCGCCACAACACTCACAGTGCTATGGTCCCGATGTATATAGTATTCAAATCCTAATTAAAACCGTCTAACTAAATAAACCGATTATGGATACTAAAGGAGAGCCTGAGCAGCAATTGGGTATTCCACTCTGGTAAAAGAGCTGAAAGAGGTAATTTTTGGGGTTCTGTGCACTGCTCATTTAACTATCTACATAAACTTGTAATACATCATTCATAATATATGATACTTCTTTCAAATTTTCCAAATTTTTTCTTTGAAAAGTATTCATCCTTTTTCTCGAGCGGTGGCGTGGAGTGGGTAATTGTCGGTTTAACTATTTGTTAATATTGATGTTAGCCGGGAATTAATGGCGGGTTGTTCCCGGCTAACTCAGCAGAAATACTCAATTAATGTCTTGTCAATTTATTTTTAATACAATGCACCCGGGTTTACACTTTGAATTTTACCCTCATTTTTCATTATCCATTCTTAATTACACATTGCCTTGGCACTAATCCTGCGCAGGCATACCATACGCGGCCCACTCCTCTCGGGACGGTCCGTATGCACCCGGTACTTTTAATCCCGCCTGACGCATTAGAACAGTCATCTGCCCTCTATGGTGAATGGTATGAGAAACCAGAGCGTAACCATTAAATCTTCATCTTTAAATGATGACGCTACCATTTCGGTTATTGCATCTGCAAGTTTAGTGAAAGTTGCAATAATTTCTCCTGCCGTTGCAGGCCGGGGTTGTTTTTCATCAAATCCGTCGATAATAAAACCGCTTGCCTGCGCCATTTCTCCACACGAAAGTGTGATGTGCCATGCAATGAATCCTAAATCTCTCCCGGTAGGCGTAACTTTTGTGCCTAAGGATTCATCGGTCAGATTATTCAACATCTTTAATGTTGTCTCTTTTTCATGTTTCCACGAAGTAAGAAAATCTTCAATTGTCCTGAACATACTATCTCCTTGTATTATTTAATGGTAATTTTAACAGTACTTTATAGCTAACTGTGTTCTTTATATCATTATTGGTTATAAATTTGCCGGAACCGACACCATCCATAATGTTTTTCACATCCATTGGTGTAGCAATAACTATTGCCCCTTCACCCCACTTTTACTGATCAACGGTGGCATATTTTCGGCTTTTTGGAACCCAGCAGCCGAGTAAACTTTTTCAACTAAGTTTTTCTTAGAAATTTAGATAAACTCCTTTAACACTATACACAATTACACTGCTTAATGAAGTTTTGCAAAAAAATTATTCGTAAATTTACAAAGACCTTGAATAATAAAAGTAATTTATTTGCAAAGTTTTTTATCATTTTTAATTGCACTTTAGGTATGACGAGTAAGAGGAAAAAAGCCGGTCAAAAGAATGGCTCTCCAGAAATAATAACTAACGGTTTTCTGAAACAAAATATTAAGATTATTGGAATAGTTTGCCTCGGATTTGCCATTAGGTTACTCTTCTATTTTGAGAACAGTAACAATCCTTTAGCCCAACTGCCCGTTTCTGATGGTGAAATATACTGGAATTGGACAGCGAAAATCTTGGCAGGCAATTTATCCACTGATGTATTGTTTATGTCGCCTGTTTATCCATTGTTTTTAGCGGGGATTTCGTTATTTACAGGGTTATCAATTTCTTTTATCTATATGGTACAAATTTTCCTCAGTACCCTGACGATTTTGTTTATCTATTTATCCAGTAAAAAACTATTCACGGAAAATACAGGACTAGCCGCTTCACTATTGTTCGCACTCTGCGGACAATCAATTTTTTACACCCAGCTTATTCTATCCGAAACATTGCAAATGTTTATCATAAGCATGTTAATGTTTGAAACGGTTTCTCTATTAAAAGATATACACTATAAACGCTGGATAATTGCTGGAGCACTAAGTGGCATTGCAATTCTCATCAGGCCTAATTTCATCCTTGCTATCATGTGTACCACAGTATTATACTATTTTCTGGTAACAAGGGCAAACAAAGCAATGGGCAGCATGAAACCAAAAATACAATATCTGATTGGGGTTGTAATTTTTATTTTCCCACTAACCATTTATAATTATTCTACTGGCGGCTCCTTTACTTTATTCACTGCCAATTCAGGCATTAATTTATGGATCGGGAATAATATTGATGCTCTCGGCGTTTTTAAGAAACCTGCCGAGTTTAACTTTGACGAAGACATGACCGGAAAAATTTATGCAGAAAAGGCAACCGGAAAAGAACTTACCCTGTCTGAAGTTGATGATTTTTGGAAGTCAAAAACAATTGATGCTGTTTTCAATGCGCCTGACAAAGCGTTGATCAGGTTTGGACAAAAAATACTCCTCTTTTTCTCGATGAGCGAAAACCCGCAATCCACGTATATGGATATTAACTTTAGTAAACACTACGCTCCTTTTTCGCTTTCATTGAGCTTTATGGGGTATTTCCTTTTTCTTCTGCTTGCGGGGATTGGATTGTACTTTGGGTACGGCAACAAAGTTTTTTTTAATTTTTTCCTATGGGCAATACTTTTTTATGCTCTGGCAACAGCAGTATTTTTTGTTACCGGAAGATTTAGGATGGGACTTTTGCCAATACTCGCCCTGCCTGCCGGATATGGAATAATTAAAATCGGTGAAGCAGTCAAAGAAAAAAGATATAAGTCCATATCAATTGCTTTGATAGTGCCACTTTTCGTATTGTTAGCAGATGGATTTATTACTCCACACTTCACATTTAACCGTGATGATATTTTTTTACAGGTTGCCGCCAATCAATTTGCAAACGGTGCCTATGAGGATGCACTGAGTAATTATAAAGCGGCGTTATCAACCCGCGAATCCCCCGATGCATTGATGGGTATTGCAAACATTCTATCGGTTAAAGGAGATGTTCAACAGGCGGAAAAGCTATTTCATCAGGTTATCTCGCTTTCAAAGGATAACTATATGGCATATTTTAACATCGGATTGCTCTCCGCACAACAGCAAAAATTTGATTTGGCAGAAAAATATTTCCTAAAAGCAAAAGAACTGAATAAAGAGTTTTATGAAACAGACAGAAACCTGGCAGTTTTATATCATTTAAAGGAAGACTACCGGCATGCATTAATTAAATATGAGGAATACCTGCCCCATGCCATTAATGAACAAGTCCGTGAAAGTATTATAGAAGATATACGAAAAATTAAAACGGCAATTAAATAAAACGTTTTTATCGATCCGCATGTAAATGAAGGATGAATTTTCTGCTTATTTTTCGAAAATAAGTAGTAAATTAAGTAGTTCAAATTGGATTAGCAAAAGCCGGGAAGTATGCTCTAAATGAAAGCATTTACCGGTAAACCGGTATTTACACTACCACTATTGTTTTACAAAATATTTTAATAATATTGCTGCAATTCACGTAGAGCAGGCATCCCCGTGGATACTTATTGCAAGTTTCTCTTAATTTGGAAGACTTATCGTAGATGAATCAGGATAAAATATTTGATTACATTCCAATTCCACTGATTATTTTTGATTTACAGAATGATATCATAATCAATGTTAATGAAGCATTTTCTGAATTAGTTGATATACCAATCAAAGAGATGATTGGTAAGGAGTGTTCTTATTTAGATAGTTTTATTTCTGCGAAGGATGAAAAAAAGTTTTTCAGCAGAATATATTCTTTTGCCAGTGAAAAGGATGAAATAGTTTTTATCCGCGGAAAAAATGATGTAAAAAGCTACTACTATAAAAGCAAAACAAATATTGAAGATGAGTCGGCTTTTTGCATTTGTGGATTTGAAGAGGAGCATATTAACGAATCTGAAATTGCAAACCAGTCCGCCAACAAGTTTTTAATTAAAAACGGTCATGATTTACGTTCGGCATTAAATACACTGCTCGGCATTTCACAGATTATCCATGATACGGACGCATCAAATCTTGTAAAAGATATGGATGCAAATATATTACTTGCCGGGCAAACCGTACTAAAAATACTAAATGAACTTGAAGCAAGCTCCCATGATACTGCCATAGCAGTTGAACCCGAGCCTCCAAAACCGAATCTTGTACAGTTGATAAAAAACATAATCAGAGATTTTGAACAAAGGATACAAGAGAGGAAAATTCAACTCAAGTTTATTTCGCAAAAAAAAATCGTAGAGTTTAATACCGATATTGATTTCCTTTTAGAGGCAATAAAACTACTATTGCAAACAGCGGTACAAAGCACCGAAAACAACGAAATAAACATTACTCTCTATGAAAAAACCGATGAAAAGGGGCCGCAAATTGTTTTCAAGATTACCAATAATGGAATCGGTATTAAAAAAACATTCCTTGATATTTTATCCGGTGTATCCAGACCCATATTTAATTCGGATGTTTCAAAAGAGGATCAGATATACCTCAATTTAAGTAAATGCAAAAATCTTGTAGAGGATAACGGCGGCACGGTGGTCATCGAAAGCCGATATGGAATCGGGATTACGGTAACGGTATCAATCTACAATAATCCAACTCCGGTTCTTCATCAGGAAACAGCCCAACTTGCCACAGAGAATACGGATACTGGTATCCATGAAAAGGTTGCTTTTGTGCCTGATGTACTGCTTGTTGATGACGATCAATTAGTTTACCGGATCGTCAGCCGCTATTTAAAAGACCGTTGTAATATGGAATACGCGATAGATGGCCGGCGGGCTCTATTAGCAGTCGCCCGCAAACACTATGACATAATTCTCATGGATATAAATCTTGGTATTGGATTAACCGGGCTGCAAGTGGTAAAAAAAGTAAGGCAGATTCCCCAGTACTTTGAGACTCCAATTGTGGCAATTACCGCTTACGCTATGCCCGGCGATAAAACAAGAGCTATTGATTCGGGATGTACATTCTACCAGTCAAAACCTTTCACCCGGACCGACATTATTTCAGTATTTAATCAATGTCTGCAAAAAATTACAGGTATATAACATAAACCAGATACCTTAACATACTGCCCTGCCACAATAAAAGCATACCTGTTTGATTTTATCTCAACACCTTGCCCGATAAAAAATCCCATTCTCTGTTTCCCTGCTAAGGATCCTTCAAGATATGCTTTGTAGAAGAATAAAAAAAACGGTTGGTGAAACAAAAAAGTACCGGCTGGAAATGAATGATAAAATACTTAATTCCGGATTCAAAGATTTTCAGAGATTTTTTGCACTCGACAACAAAGCATATCTTGAAGGAGCCCTTTCGGCAAAGCAAAAAGAACTTATGGGATTAAGCGCCTCGATGGTTTTACGTTGTAATGACTGTATCTTTTATCATATCGATAGAAGTATTCAAGAGGGTGCAACCCGTCAGGAATTAATGGAAACATTTAATATCGCGTTAATCGTCGGTGGTTCAATTGTCATCCCCCACCTCAGATATGCATTTGAGGTAATGGATGAATTATTTCTGGAAACGAATCCTGAAGGAACCTCTCATGAGTAATTGTTTTATTCATGCCGCGAAAATCGTTACTGCAAATACATCAGATAAAATTTATAGTGATTCTGTATTACATGTTGAAAATGGCATAATACAAACCATTGAGCCATTTGATTCAGAAAAATGGCAAAAATATTCCGGCGAAAAAATCGAACTTGGTACGAAAATACTTATCCCGGGGTTTGTACAAACCCATATTCACCTTTGCCAGACACTATTCCGCGGTCTTGCGGATGATATGGAATTACTCGACTGGCTGCAAAAAAGAATTTTTCCCTGCGAAAATGCACACAACGAGGACTCATTGCGGGCGGCCGCCGCGCTTGGCATTTACGAGCTAACCAAGGGCGGAACAACAACCATTCTGGATATGGGTACTATGCGGCATCAAAACATTATCTTCGATGAGTTGATAACTTCAGGGATGCGCGCGGTTGCAGGTAAATGCATGATTGATGAAAATGACCTTTACCCCGCTTTCAAATCGACAACTGCCGCTGAATTAAAAGACACCTATGAATTGGCTTCATCATTTCACAATTTCGATGACGGTCGTATTCGGTATGGATTCGCTCCCCGTTTTGTCCTTTCATGCTCAGAGGCTTTGCTTAAAGAAACCAAGGAGATGATGGCAAATTTCACGGGAAGTATTTACCACACACATTCTTCAGAAAACAAAAACGAAATAGCCGAGGTCCGGCGGCGGCATAACAGGGAAAATATTGATTACTTTAATCACATACAGGCTCTTGATGACCACACGGTGCTCGCGCATTGCGTGCATGTTAACGAAAAAGAAATGGGCATTCTTCGGGATACGGGTACACGCGTTTCCCACTGCCCATCTTCCAATTTAAAGCTTGCCTCTGGCATTGCGCCTATCCGGCGGTTCCTGCAGGAAGGTATTCATGTATCACTCGGCGCTGATGGTGCACCGTGCAACAACACACTTTCAGCCTTCAACGAAATGAGGCTTGCTGCACTGCTGCAAAAACCGTTTCATGGCCCCACGGTTATGGACGCTAAAACAGTTTTCCGCCTTGCAACCATTGAAGGGGCACGGGCATTGCATCTCGACTCTATCGTGGGAAGCCTTGAGCCTGGGAAAAAAGCAGATTTGTGTTCAATTGACCTGCAATCACCTGTTTTTTCTGTTTCCGAGAGTGATGATGCCATTTATTCAAACATTGTATATGCAGCAACCGCTAACACCGTAAGCGATGTGATGATAAACGG
>JACPGF010000172.1 GCA_016182615.1 Ignavibacteriales bacterium | reverse complement strand
TTAAAATAGCCGCATTATTGGCTGTTGGAATTGCGATTAATTGAATAGCCTCCGGTAATTTTCAACGCTCATGCTGGTAAAAAATACGGGATAAAACTGCCTGCTTAAGACGGCAATCCAACAAAGCATCACTGTCTGATCCACTAAGGCATTCGCTCAATTACTGCCTTACCGATAATCATCTTCTGCGAGTATTCGAGTTTGGCGCGCGAACGGAACAGCCCGATAAAACCATTCAGATGAGCAAGTAACTTATCTTTTGCAAATTTTTTGTTTTTAACATACTGTGGAAGCATATCAAGATCACCGCATAGAATCAGGTTCCTGATGAGATCATGGTACAATTCCTCAGAAATAATTTCCCTTTTGTATTTTAGCAGCAAACCCTCGGCAGCCTTATACAAGCCCTTGGATTCGAAACTTTGCACAAACCACCTGAGTTCAATATTGGCAACATCGAACTCTTTTAGCACAGATTTGGCAAGCTGTTCTGCTTCGGTAAATTTATTTTGTTCCAGTAAAAAAACAAATCTTCCACGGTAAACTTCTAAATTATCAGGGTTTTCATTCGTTACCGCTCTCCAGAATTTTTCTCCGCTTAAAAATCTTCCGCCATTTATAACAGTAAGACCGAAAAACAGAATTACAACAATAATAGTTACAAGGGGAAAATATTTCTGCAGTTTAGCCTGAAGCATTTCAAGCAATGTAGCAAGGGGCAAAACAAGTCCTATAAGCGCAATGTATGAAGCTGATAAGGTATAAACATCAACATCACCAAATTTAAGCCAAGTAAATATACCGGGTATCATAAAGCAGATAAACCAGGATGTGCCGGTAAAAAAAGTTACTACTTTATTTTTTTTATACACGTAAACTCCCGTACCTAACAGCCCGCCTAGTATTGCAAGCCCCGCAAGCAGAAGTGTCGCGTTAAACTGCATTAAAACAGGAATTTTATACGGAAGGAAAAACAACGCGAGTGTCTCGGGAACAATATGAGCATTGTAAAACAAATTCATACCAACAACGCCAGAAGTGGCTGCGGTATCCTTCAATATTATCCGGAAGATCGAGTATGATATTATTGGTCCGGAAAGTATTACCGCGGTTACCAATAACTGCAACAGGTTTTCTTTAATTTTAGTCCTGCTTATCGTATAGACAAACAAAAACACGGGCATTAAAATCAAACGCTCGTTGGCTAGAATTGCAAAAAACAAAAAAACTGCCGCGATACTCAGTTGCAGGAGTTGCTTTTTACGGTAGTATTCAACAAAAAAGTAAACCGCGGGCACGGCAAGAAAGCCCGCCAATAATTCTCCGCGTGCTTGCAGCAAGCCTATCGTTCCGGTATGCAGCGGATGCAAACTAAACATAAGTGCCGCCCAGAAAGCTGCTTCGATATGCACCGACAAATGAGTAAGCAGGATAAAGAGAAGTACACAGGTAACTGTATGCAATAATATGTTGGTAATGTGGAATAGGCCGGGTTCTAAACCGTAAATACTTACATCCGCCAAATAGGTTAATATGGTAAGTGGGCCAAACCCGTTGCCGGTTGCAACCTTTCCGCCGAGTATTTCGATAAGGCTTAATTTCCCTTCATTCCACTGGCTTAGCAGATTCATAAGTATATTATCCTGATAGTACGTCAGCGAACTATTCCAAAACGGTGAGTAAACCGCAGCGATTGTCAGGAAAATGAGGAAACCACCGGTAATTTTTAACCTATCTACTGTATTTTCTGCCATTTTTTTAGAAAAATACTCTTTTCTCTATTATTTTAATTGAAAAGAAAATTAGTTTCGAGTAAATTGCATGAGTTATGATAAAATATTCTTTCACTAAAATGAATGGAGCCGGTAACGACTTTATCATGTTTGATCTTGATAGAGCTGACCTGCCTGAACTTACACCTCAGCGTATCCGGAATATCTGTGACCGCCGATTCGGTATAGGCGCAGATGGAGTCATAACAATCAGACAGGCAAAAGATAATGAATTTTTAATGATTTATTACAATGCCGATGGAAGTTCCGGCACTTTATGCGGAAACGGTGCCCGCTGCGCAGTTCGCTTTGCATATATTACCGGAAAATTCGATAAAGAGCATGTTGTTTTTCATTCCAATAATCTTGTTTACCGGGCAGATTTGACGGACGGTAACAATGTCCGTTTTTGGCTGCAATCCGTGCAAAGCATAAACATGTTTCAATCGGTTTTTGTTGCTCAGCAGGAGTATGTTTTGCATTACGCGGATACCGGTTCACCGCACGTTGTGCTTTTTCTTGGCAACAATGCAGCTGCCGGGCAAAACCCTGTTCTTGGAAATTCGCTTGAGGATGTGCCTGTCCATACACTTGGCAGAGCAATCAGATATTTACCCGGCTTTCCGGGAGGTGTTAATGTCAATTTCGTGGAAATAATAAACAATCAGTTACACATCCGTACTTATGAACGGGGCGTTGAAGCAGAAACATTAGCCTGTGGTACCGGCTCGGTTGCATCGGCAATCGTAAGCCATAACCTTGGGCTTATTTCAAGCCCGGTTACAATTGTCACTCGCAGCAACAAGAAATTACATGTCGGTTTTGAAAAATCGGGTAATGATTTTATCAATGTTTCATTAACCGGTCCCGCTGATGTAAATTTTAGCGGAGAATATGAATTTAATTAGTAAAACTTAAGGAATAATAATGGCAAAAGTCTTATTTACAGTTCAATATGAAGTTCTTCCGAACAAGCGTGAAGAGTTTTTATCATCTATGAGCGAATTAAAAACACTTATTTCGGCAGAAGGTCTTGAAAGCTACTCACTTTATGAAGTAAAAGGTAAAGCAAATACCTATGCAGAAGTGTATGTTTTCGCCACGAACGATGCATACGAAGCATTTGATGATGCTGCAAATGAAAGAGTTAATATCCTCATCTCAAAAATCGAGAATTTCAAGGCTCACAACACAACCAAATACTCCACTTTGTTGGAAGCATAAGCGGACTGTTATTATTCATTATCCTGAACTGAGGCGGTCAACAGCAAATCAGTTCGGGATATTGGGTAACTTCCGGGAAGTGCACAGAACGAGTTTTTACTATTCCATCTTTCCGGCAGAATGTTCAATACCCTCATTTGTCTTTAATTCGATGTGTTATAAACAGCCGCGGGTTCGGATACAAGGTAATTTTACAAGAAGAACCGAAGTAGAACAGCCGCAATCAACTTTTAAAATATTATCTCAATGCACTTTTAACTGGAATTACTAAATGTTTTCTACAATTTTGTTCACGGAGTCTTATGAGTAAGACGATACACAGGCTTTACATAGCATTGCTGCTCATTATTGGTGTTTCATCGACGGTTTTGTTAAGCGTCAACGGCTATCAATATTATCTGCAGCCAATAGAAGACAGGCCGTTTCACGCTCTCCATGACTATTTTGAACCTGCAGGATTATTAGGTCATGGCCTTGGTATCCTTGGCACTTTAATGATGATACTTGGTGTAAGCACTTACATGTTACGCAAACGATCAATAATGCTTAAATTCGGCTTTCTGAAACACTGGCTGGAATTTCACATATTTTTATGTAGTGTCGGTCCCGTATTTGTCTTATTTCACACTGCATTTAAATTTGGCGGCATTGTTGCAGTAAGTTTCTGGAGTATGGTTGCCGTTGTTGCCAGTGGTGTTATCGGTAGATTTATTTACACGCAGATACCTCATAGTGTTGATGGCACCGAGCTCTCCGAGGATGACATTTCTGCACTCAATACCGAGCTTTCGCAGGCTCTTAAATATAGTTCGTCACTCTCCCCTTTAACACTTGCAAAAATAGAAGCTGCCATAGCACAAGAAAAATATCACGTTGGCTTTCTGTCAAGCACCCTTTTCGTCATTCAAGACTATTTCAGACTCGGTAGTAAACTAAAATCCTTAAAAACAGAATTACTTACCGAGGGAATCCCTTTAGACACCATAAAGACTCATATTCTTCCGGTGTTGAAGCAAAAACTCGTTTTATCGCGGAAGTCGGGAGCATTGCACTCGATGCAGCGTTTGTTTAAATACTGGCATATTTTTCATTTGCCTTTTGCCGTTTCGATGTTTGTCATTATGGTAATCCATGTAATTGTTACTATATTATTTGGTTATCGCTGGATTTTTTAAAGAAAGGAACTACATGAATTTTAATTTTAAACCGTCAACAGTATATCCGCTTGCGCTCGCGGTTATTGTTATTATACTGGTATTTATGGTCGTCAGCAAAAACACTCCCCCGGCTCCTGACAAACCACCGGTAACACAGGGTCAAATGCCAAATGATGATATTCATAAAGGATTGGGCGGCTCCCCGTCTGGAACAAATGTTGCCGATGAGGTTAAACATCAAATTGATATGTTGGGCAAGGCAGTACAGAAAAATCCCAATGACACGGTTAAACTGAGAGAGTTTGCAGATATTCTTGTGCAAAGCCATAAACAGGATCTTGCTATTCCCCTGTATGAAAAAATACTAAAGATGAATCCTAAACGGAAAGACATTCTTATTGCATTAAGTTATGTTGCTTATATCAAGCAGGATTTCGATAAATCTTCCGAATATACAAAACGGATTCTGAAATTCCTGCCAAAGGACCCTGAAGCTTTGTATAATTTAGGAGCCATCGCGGCTATTAAAGGTAATAACGCCGAAGCAAAAAAAATATGGGCCGATGTTGCTAAAAACAATCCCGGTACACCCATTGCTGCTACTGCTAATGAGTCAATACAAAAATTGGAATCCAGTGGAAACCCTCGTTGAAAATATTGTAGCTTATACAATCGTATTCCTTTTAATCGGAATAGTTGTATGGCTCTACTTGCGGAAAAACGCTCGCATCTCTCACGAGACAATAAAAAAAATTGAGAAGGCCAAAGAATTCGGGCTCCATGAGCCCGTTTCGCTGCACCCTGTTGTTAACCCTAATTCATGTATCGGCAGCGGAGCCTGTATCGAGGCCTGCCCTGAAAAAGATATATTGGGAATTGTTAACGGCAAGGCAATGCCAATTAATACTTCCCGTTGTGTCGGTCATGGTGCCTGTTATCAGGCATGCCCTATGAACGCTATCGCGCTGTATATTGGTACTGAAAAAAGAGGCGTGGACATTCCACACCTTGATAAAGACTTCGAAACAAATATTCCCATGATTTATATCGTTGGCGAATTGGGCGGCATGGGTTTGATAAAAAATGCAGTCGAACAAGGGAAACAAGCGGTTAATACACTCAGCAAAAAACTTAATCCTTCTGTGCAGGCACAGTACGACATCGCGATAATTGGTGCCGGACCCGCTGGTATAGGGGCAACACTTACTGCCGCTCAGCATAAACTTTCATATATAACGCTTGAACAGGATACTCTTGGTGGAACGGTGTATTCATTCCCCCGCCAGAAAATAGTTATGACGCACCCGATGGACTTACCGCTCTTCGGGAAAATAAAGCTGACACAAACCAGTAAAACTGAGTTGCTGCAAATTTGGAAGGAAGTTATTTCGAAGAACAATATCACTATCCATGAGCAGGAAAAAGTTGAAAAACTTTCCTCATCTGATAATATGTTTTCTTTAACAACAACTAAAGGAACGTACACTGCCCGCTCGGTTGTTATTGCTATTGGCCGGAGAGGTACTCCCCGGAAACTTGGCGTAAAAGGCGAAGACAAAGAAAAAGTATTTTACCGCTTATTAGACCCGGAACTCATTCAAAAACAAAATATTCTTGTTGTTGGCGGCGGTGACTCAGCCATTGAATCAGCATTACTGCTGGCTGATGAAAACAATCAGGTTACCATCTCGTACCGCAGTGAGTCTTTTTCAAGGATAAAGCCAATGAATCTTGAAAAAATTAATGATGCCGCTAAGAATGATAAAGTAAAAATACTCTTCAATACAACGGTACAGGAAATATTTGATGATTCTGTTTTACTGAATTATAATAACGGCGAGAGCACTACGATTGCCAATGAACTGGTGTATGTATTGGCGGGAGGCGAACTTCCGACTGCATTTCTTAAAAGCGTCGGTATCGAGATTAACCGGAAATTCGGCGAGAAACTCCGGGGATAAAATCATCTGAACTTTTGCGTTGTTGGATGAAGCTTAGGCCTGGTGTAGTTGTTTATTATACCCGCGGTTAATACCGCGGGCAATTTGATCAATTGCATTTTCAGCAGCCAATAATGCGGCTATTTTAATATTACCTCCGGTTCAAACCCAACGCTTCTCCAGAGAGGTAAAGTATTAATTTGATCGATTGTTTTTTTTGGAGCTTCCCTCTCCTGTTTTAGGCAATACCTCCCTCGGGAGGTAAACGTGTCAACTTAAGGATTTTTTTTATTGAGACTTTGCGGCTAAGTCCCCCTTTTTGAAAAGGGGGTGCCCGAAGGGCAATGGTGTCAACTTAAGGAATCGGAGCATAAGGAGGAGAAAAAAAAGTATAAAAAGTGTCTCATTTTGGGAATTTAAAGGTGCTCCCGTATGTTAATAATGCGGAGCATTAGAAAACTATGAAAAGATAATACCAAAAATCCTGTCAATG
>JACPGF010000171.1 GCA_016182615.1 Ignavibacteriales bacterium | reverse complement strand
TAAACCTTCCCCACATGAACGGTATCGACTGCACACGCATCATCAAAGAAAAAATGCCAGATGTGCAAATTATCATGCAAACAGTGTATGAAAATACGGAAATGATATTTGAATCATTGAAGGCAGGAGCAAGTGGATACCTGCTGAAACGAACCCCGCCGGTAAAAGTGCTTGAAGCAATCGAGGATGTTTTCAAAGGCGGCTCCCCCATGTCAAGTCAGATTGCACGAATGGTGGTCGAATCTTTTCATCAAAAAATTGAAGTTCCGGAGGGAAACCTTACTACGCGGGAAGAAGAAATACTAACATTATTGTCTAAAGGTTTTAAATACCGGGAAATTTCCGAATCACTATTCATTAGTATGGATACGGTAAGGACTCATATACGGCACATTTATGAAAAATTGCATGTGCGCTCAAGAACCGAAGCCGTAATTAAATTTTTAAAGCGGTAAAAATAACATCTTTGTGCGATTGTGCAGAACAAAGATAAACATTAAGTTGAAAATAGATTTTTAAGATGTTGTTGTAAAATAAGTTTCAAGATAACCGGAAAATGGTTTAAACACCATTGAATGAGAACCGGAAAAATCAAAAGAGTCTCACACAACAACAACACTAAGGAAGAGGTTTTCTTTTCAAGATGCTTCTTCCTTTTTTTTATCTACTCGCTTTCCGGAGGGGGCATCACAATCCATAAAATGATATAAACAAGAATGCCGGGGAAACCAACACTAAAAATAGAGACAAGAACATAGGCAATACGTACCATTGTAGGGTCTAATCCCATCCATTCTGCAATACCACCGCAGACTCCTGCTATTTTTTTATCATACGACCGTTTAAGTTTCATAGAACTACCTTTTTAGAATAAACTGCGTTCAACACCTTCGCACAATATATGTGCTACCGTAATATGGCCTTCTTGAATTCTTTGAACATTGTTAGAAGGAATAACAATCGCGATATCTACTATGTCTTTCAGTTTTCCGCCGTTTCCACCTAAAAATCCAATTACTTTCATCTGTTTTTTGTGCGCCATTTCCACAGCTTTTATCACATTTCCGGAATTGCCGCTTGTCGAAATTGCCAAAAGTACATCACCAGCGGCGCCTAATCCTTCAACATTCCGGGCAAATACATTCTCGAACCCAATATCATTACCGCCGGCGGTTAGATTCGAAGTATCTGTCGTTAATGCAATCGCCGGAAGTGCCGGCCGGTTAATATCATGGCTTAAACGAATCATGAATTCTGTGGCGATATGCTGGCAGTCTGCTGCACTGCCGCCATTACCACAGAGGAGTAATTTGTTTTTATGTTTATACATTTCAACAACAAGCAACACCATTTCTTCAATCTGTGTGCTGCATTCTTCTAGAATTTTTAATTTTGTTTTAGAACTATCCTCTAAAGATTCAACAATAAATTCTTTTATGTTCATTTAATTTTCCAAGTTTAAAGTATTGATTGATTTTTAGCCGAATGAATGGCATCGGCAAATTCTGCAATTTTACCCCAGCTGCTTTCATCTTCAAAAAAGTTACCCGTAACAATGATTTTTGCACCTGCGCGCACAGCCGCCGCGGCTGTTTCAGCATCCCTGATACCACCACCAACAATAATAGGAATACTACACGCAGAGGACACCATTTTAATCATTTCAACCGGCACCGGCAGCTCAGCACCGGAACCCGCTTCAAGGTAGATATATTTCATCCCGAGATACTCACCTGCCAAAGCTGTTGCAACAGCTATTTCCGGTTTATGCCTTGGAATTGGCGCACTGCCGCTCATATACTCGGCAGTTGTCCTTTTGCCTGATTCTATCAATACATACCCGGTAGAGATGGGTTCTAATTGCATTTTTCGGATAAGAGGGGCTGCAATAACGTGTTTGCCGATAAGGTGCTCGGCGTTCCTTCCGCTTAATAGCGAAAGGAATAGTACGGCATCGGCATGGGGTGTCACTTGTGTTTCGCTGCCGGGGAATAATATTACCGGCAAAGTTGTATTTTGTTTCACAATTTTTATCTGATCTTCCATGTCCCCGTTCATCAGCAGACTGCCGCCAAATAAAAAGCCATCCACACCACTTTTTTGACAATGCGATACAAATCCGGCGATTCTATCAGAAGCCATTTTATCGGGGTCGATTAATAATAAGTAGGCTTGGCCTTGCTTTGTAATTTTGTCTAGAAGGTAATTGTGAATTTTCATAGAATAAAACGAATAAAAAATAAATATATTTCTTTTTCACCGGATAAAAAAGTATGTATGACGCAGAGCAGACAACATTTGACTTAATTCAACTATTTTTCTATTATGTTTTTTTAATTTATATTTTCTGGTAAGCAATTATGATTCAGGTAACGAATTCCCAATTACGCCATCTTGCCTATTTATTTCTCTCATTCGCCCATCTCTCGGACTTTGAACTGCTGCCTGAAGAAATTGCAGAAGCAAAAGTAAGGCTGCAAAAATACACAGACCCCGCGGCAAATACTAATATTGACAACTTGATGGAAGAAGTGATTCACTGGTATAATTCATCAGCAGATACCAGATTGCAGGTGGTTAATAGTATTGCGGTAACATTTAATTTCGATCTACCCGAAAAAGATATGAAATTATCCATTCTTGAGGACTTAGTCTCGATTGGCAAAGCAGATAATAACTATATTGAGTCTGAAAAAGAGTTTATCCGTATGCTGAGTAAGGCGTGGAATATTACTTTATTATATTTTTTCAATCTACCCCAATAAATAGCCACAATTACCATTAAGGCAACTAACACAATAGTTGCCGCTATTCCTTCCCATACACCAAAGGAATTGTTTATCGTATCCGAAATACTCAGCCCGGTTGCCCATTTGCGGTAAATTATTTGCAGATGGAGCCAATAAACCAGCAAAGACTCCCTGCTCGCATCTACAAAAAACCAGTTGGATACATCCGTTTTTAGGGAAACAATATAACAAGCCACAAGAATCATCATTACATAGCCGACACGCATAACAAAAAAGAAAAAATGCGG
Organism: Ignavibacteriales bacterium; assembly: GCA_016182615.1. Lineage (GTDB taxonomy): Bacteria > Bacteroidota > Ignavibacteria > Ignavibacteriales > Ignavibacteriaceae > JACPGF01. The sequence goes on along the minus strand of JACPGF010000171.1, from coordinate 982 downwards.
GTCTGGCAGTGGTAAATACAATGCTGTATTTTTTGCTATGAACAGGTGCCCGAATAATATCATAAGTGCACTAAAAATGGCAACTTTTTTAAAGAATGGCTGCACGCTGCCCCTGTTTCTTGCTTCGGTAAACAGCAGAGACAGCCATGCGCCGCTGAAAATAAAGCCAATCCAAGGAAGGAGCGGGAAAAGTGATCCTTTTTGCGGATAAAAATAATTGGCAAAGAAGGGATGCATCATCGCATGAAAATCCGTCATCCAAAACCATGGGGCAAGCAGTCCGGAAAGGATAGCAATTATTACGACAATCCATTTGAATGCAACATAGTTTTTTACGAATAACCTTATACCAAAGAGTAATAACATGCCGACAGCAATAGTCTGTAATACATCAACTGAATAGAATGCAGCAATTTGCTTCTCGGACGATTCGAAGATTGATTTCTGCAAAGAAAAATAAGGTACCCGTAAAGTGTAACCGACGAACCAAATTAGTCCAATTCTGCCAAGCTGCTTCCAGAAGGCAGTTCCAAAATTCCGGAAATCATCGATTTTCTTCTCTGCCGCTAAAATAAATGCAAAACCGGAAATGAATAAAAATGAAGGAGCGACCAGTCCATTAACAAAATTGAGAGTTTTAAACCAAGGGGCAGCTTTAATCACGGGAGTTAGAAATGCATTAAAAACATGAACTTCTATCATGACCAAAATTGCTAATCCCCTATGGAGATCAATAAACTGTAATCTGCCCGTTTGCTTCATGAGCTTCCATCGAACTTTATGAGACGAAAAATTGATTTTATTGCATACTGAAAGAAGAGAAATGAAAATTAGAATTATACTGCTATAAGTCTTATAAATTGTTACTATTTTTGTACAGGCAGAAAATCTGTCTATATACCAATATGTGCCAGAACTGATCTTTTTGAACTGAAAATTTAACTTATTTTTTTCTATCGACAAAACACATACAGACATATAC
>JACPGF010000176.1 GCA_016182615.1 Ignavibacteriales bacterium | reverse complement strand
TAAAAACAGCCCTCACCCTAACCCTCTCCCAAAAGGAGAGGGAACCGGAAGAGCCGCTCATAGTGCGGGGTTAAAGTCCCCTCGCCCTTTGGGAGAGGAGATTTAGAGTTTACCTACCTTAAGGTTGGGTGAGGGTTTTGTAGTAACAAGGAAGTTAAATTAAGTCGAAATCCTTAAGTTGACACGTTTACCTCCCTTTGGAGGCATTGCTCTCCAGACCGGCGATACACACCTGCCAAGGGAATTCAGGCTTTAGCCATTGAAAAATTAGGAGAAAAACACCTTTTACCGGATTAATTTCTCAGAATTGATCCTTTATTATCTGAGTTAGCCGGTACTGCCAAAACACTCACTTTTAATAACTTCACCGAAATTTCAGGTTTACCATTGTTTCCCCAATTCATAATTCATAATTTATCATTCATAATTAGAATTTTATCTGGTATTATGTATGGTTAATCACTACAAGGAATAAAATTATGAAGAATTTATTAGCTGCCACTTTTTTCTGTTTGTTTGTTTTCATGCTAGCTTCCGGCTGCGGGAAAAAAGAAGAAAACCAGTTGCAAGCTTTTAGTGTTGAAGCCTTTGCCTATGATCTTGGTGACGGATGGGATGTTAATGCCATTGCACGGGTGAAAGGTTTCGGCCAGCAGGAATCAAACGGCACTTTTGCTATGAATGTAACATTCGCGGTTGAACTTGTTAACCCGGCAGGAGAAAAGAAAACCGTATTTAACGGGGAACAAAAACAACAAGGTAAAGAAAAATTTTCAGATCAGGCACTTGAGGCACAGTTTGAGCTCGACTCGGCGTATGCTGCGGGAAAATATAAAGTACTGTTCACGATTAAAGATGAGATTAGCAATCAGCAGGTTACTGCTGAAAAAGAATTTGAACTTGGTGATGACTAACAGATTAAATCCATGCCGAAGAAAATACTTGTTACCGGTGGAAGCGGACTCTTAGGACAGTATCTAAATATCGCTCTTTCCAAGGAATATGAAATTCACACCCTGTATCAGCATCATGCCGGTAATTGTATTAATTATTCATCTTCACAGATTGAACTGTGTGACCGGAAAAAACTCGAAAAACTGTTCTTGGATTTTCAGCCCGCTATTGTTGTTCACACTGCCGCTGTTTCAAATCCGCAAAAGGCTTTAGCTGCTGATATAAACCACGTTTATAAAACAAATGTTGATGTAACTGCACATCTCGCTGAACTTTGCAAGGCAACCGGTGCTTTGTTGGTTTATACATCAACAGATCTTGTGTATGCAGGATACCGCGGTAGTTTGTTAAAGGAAACCGCGAAACTTGCCCCCAAAACACTATATGCCGAAACCAAAATAATGGGAGAGGTTAAAATACAGCGCATTGGACCCCGGTATCTGATATTGCGCACTGCGCTGCTTATTGGAATGGGGATTGGGCACACATCATGTTCATTTGAGAAAATGGTCATGGATTTACTCCACGGGCAGCAAGTTGACGTGTTTACCGACCAAATCCGATCGCCACTTGTTATTGAGGAAGCTGCTGATATACTGAGGCAATTGATTGCTTGTGGAATTGAAAACAGGATTTTAAATTTTGGCGGCAATACTAAAATCAGCAGGGCACAACTAGCTGAAATTGCATACAGGAATCCCCGTTTGCAGGCTGGAAAGCTGAACATGATTACCATGGAGCAGGCAAAAGATATTGTTCCTGTTGAAGATGTTTCCTTAGATGTATCCCAACTGATCGCGTGCGGGATAACTTATGAACCATTTTATGAACAGGTTCATAAAGAAGTATTAAAAATAATTGATAAGGCAGGATAATAATGCATTACATCTCGTTCAAAGGTTCTTCAAAAAAACATCAGGTCGGTAAGATTATGTGCGTTGGCAGAAACTATGCCGAGCATGCGAAAGAACTTGGGAATGATGTTCCAACGTTCCCTATAATATTTATGAAACCAGCTTCGAATCTTATTCACTCCGGTGAACCGGTTATTTACCCGCCACACTCGCATGAGCTGCACCATGAAGTTGAGCTTGTATTGTTTATTGGCAGCAGAATAAAAAATGCTTCTATTGAAGAGGCTGAACAGGCTATTTCCGGATACGGAGTAGGGCTTGATATGACGTTACGTGATTTACAGAATGAGTACCGAAAAGAGGGGAACCCCTGGACTCTTGCAAAGTGCTTCGATACTTCTGCTGTTGTTTCTGATTTTGTTTTGAAAGCAGATGCTTCTGATATTCTGCAAACAGAAATCAGCCTGTTAGTAAATGACGTACGCCGGCAAAAAAACATTCTTGCGGATATGATATTTAAACCTGCTGAAGTCGCGAGTTACATTTCGCACCGGATGGCACTTGAACCAGGCGATTTAGTTTTTACAGGCACACCTAAAGGCGTATCTGCAGTCCACGCAGGTGATACTTTGCTGGCTGCGATTGGTGATATATGTACATTGTACACCCGGATTGTTAATCAGGAATAAACATGAATTATTTACTACAGACAAAACCATTTATTGTTCCTGTGCCTGATGGTAAAATCATCGAAGAGCATTTCGGCTGTGCAAGTTTGGATGGCGGCGATTTTTCTTTCGCGCACATGACCGCACCCTCCGGATGGAGTGAGCCACACCAAGTTCCTGATTTTGATGAGTTGACTTTTATTATCTCCGGTAAAAAAATGTTTGATGTGGCAGGAGAAATTATCGTTTTAGAAGCTGGGCAGTCAATCCTGATTAAAAAGGGTGTAAGAATCAAATATTCAAACCCGTTCGAGGATAAATGTGAATATGTTTCTGTTTGCATGCCGGCATTTACCCCTGACAGAGTACACCGGGAAGATTTATAAATGAAAAACACCGGTTTATAGCCGGTGTTTTTATTAACTTGTCTATAATTCTAAAACCATCTTTTGAATGATTATACTATTCCTCCGGCAGCAATAATCTTTTCAACTTCATCAAGCATAACCGTCATCTTTTTAGACACAGCGGCAACAGGGTCCGGGGATGCCATATCAACTCCGGTATTGCGTAAAATATTCAACGGGTAGTCAGATTTTCCGGCTTTAAGGAAATCAAGATATGCATCAACATCTTTTTGTGTCCCATTTAATACTTTCAGAGCTAATGTTTCTGAGGCCGCAAACCCGGTTGCGTACTGGAATACATAAAAGTTATAATAAAAATGCGGCACACGGGCCCAAGTGTACTCTTCCTCCTTATCAATAACCATATCCGGACCCATATATTTTTGATATACCGATTTGTACATTTCACAGAGTGATTCCGGAGTTAGTGCTTTCCCGCTTTCGGTCTCATCATACACTTTCATCTCGAATTCGGCAAACATCGTCTGCCTGTAAAAAGTAGCTGAGGCGTTATTAAGATAACGCTCGTACAATACAAGTTTCTGATTAACATCATTAGTGTTTTTAATCAAGTGATCAAGCAGCAGCGATTCGTTAAATGTGGAGGCAATTTCTGCAAGAAAAATTGAATAATCTGCATAGACGAATGGCTGATACTTGCCTGTAAGATACGAATGCACATTGTGGCCCATTTCGTGAGCCAATGTAAAGACATCATTTAGCAGCGAAACCCAATTGAGCAGTACATACGGATGAACGCCATACGTAGTGCCGGAAGAATACGCCCCGCTCCGTTTCCCTTGAGATTCATGAACATCAATCCACCTGTTTGAAAAGGCCTCGTTCAAAATATCCTGATATGGCTGGCCAAGAATAACTAATGAATCTTTAACAAGTTGAACACTTTCCTCGTACGAATATTTTTTCTCCTGATTTTCAGTAAATATTCCGGTATAGACATCGTAAGGATGTAGTTCCTGCAAACCAAGCAGTTTTTTCTTCAGGGCCATCCAGCGGTGCATTGGTTCAAGATTATTGCTTACCGCGGCAATTAAATTATCATATACTCTTACGGGGATATTGTTCCGGTCTAAAGAGGCTTCACGGGCACTAATATACTTGCGTGAGTTTGCATAAAATATTTTGTTCTTCAGGTTACCATTAAACAACGTGGACAAAGTATTTGCATATTCGGTGTATGGTTTATAGTATGCTTTAAACATACGTTCCCGGTATTCACGATTTTTTGAATATAGTGCAGCTTGATACCTGCCGTGTGAAACTTTTATTTCTTCACCGTTTTCATCAATAGAAGTGGGGAATTGTAAATCGGCGTTGTTGAATATAGAAAAAGTATCATATGCGATACCGCTCATTTCTGCCGTAGCAGAAAGTATTTCTTCTAATTCCTTGCTGAGCGTGTGGGCTTTCGTGCGGAACAATTCCTTGAAAAAATGCTCATACATTTTTAAGCCGGGCAAACTTTCCACAAAATTTTGCAATACGGCTTCTTCTATAGTTAACAATTCAGGCCTGATAAAAGATGCTTCCTTGGCTACTTTGGTGTGTAAGCTTTTTATCCGGGCATCCATACTTTGGAATTGAGCTACCCGTAAATCTGTATCTCTTGAGAGCATCGCGTACAAATACAGGCGCTCTAAAACAGTACTAATCTTTTCATCGAAGTTAAGCAACTCCAACAGTTTTGTGCCTGAAGAAGAAATTTTGCCTTCGAACTCCTTGTAAGCGGGGAAATTTCTTTCAACAAACAAAAAGTCTTCATCCCATTTTTCTATTGAAGGATAAATATGAGTTAGATCCCATGTGTACTTACTATCGATATTTTCCCGGGATGGTAAGCTTCCGGGTAAGTCCGGAGAAAGTAAAATACTGTACGAGTGGTTTGGCAATCCTGATGTAAAAAACAAAACGAAATCCTTATTTAATAAACTGATGAATGAATTCAAATATACAAATTGATACCCTGTTAATAAATTGGAAAAATTTTCTCAGTGGCATTAAAAATTCATAAATTTGCATTGCATTTTTCTCAATGGTTAAGAATAAAGGATATGTACATGAAAAAAGTTGCTCTGTTGTTGATGTTAATAACTTTTGCCGTGTCTGCACAGCATACAAATTCGGCACTTCGTTTGGGGTATTTTAGCCCAAAGGTAACCGATGGCGGTTTTATACTTGGTTATCAATGGGACCGGATTGTAGATGAAAATTTTAATGTGGGTTTTGAAATGGATTGGTTTAAGAAGACCTATATTGATGAAGCCTATGTAAACGAGTTGAATACCTTTAATAGCAGCTCAGGGCAAATAGGCGAACTGAACGAATTACGTGCGAAAACCAATTTGCACGATTTTCCAATGATGTTTACCATGAATATTACGTTTCCATTGGAAAATAAATTAAAAGTATTTGCTGAAGGCGGGTTAGGATTAGATTTTCTATTTGTATATTATCGTTCCTATCAAAGTCCGGATGATGATAATTTAAAGGTTGCCGCAGATTTTAGCTGGCGCTTAGGTGCCGGTCTTTCATACCCTATTGGAAGAAGGTCTGATGTGATGTTTTCATTAAACTATCATTCATCTGAGCCAAGCTGGGAGTATGAGGTAACCGATAATACCAGGCCAGGATCACAGAAACGTGTTTTTGTCCGCTCGTATGATATGAGTGGTTTTATGGCCCGTGTCGGCTTCCGCTTTTTTTATTAATTGTATAGTTTCCGGAAGGGAAAACTCGATTAACCCATGAAACATAGACTATCGAGTTTTAGTGACATTTCCAAGGCAATGGGACTGGTTTTCGGTGATATCGGTACCAGTCCCATTTACACGCTGACCGTTATTTTTGCCTTAACCAAACCAACCCCGGAACATGTCTTTGGTATCTTATCCCTGATAGTTTGGACACTGATATTACTTGTAACCGTTGAATACTGGTGGCTTGCCATGAGCCTTTCCCATCAGGGCGAAGGCGGGGTTATCGTGTTAAAGGAGATTCTTGTCGGTAAAATTAAAAAAGGCAGGAAGGTGGGTTTTGCCTTATTTCTTGGATATCTTGGTATTGCTTTGTTAATGGGTGATGGGGTTATTACTCCTGCTATTTCGATGCTTTCTGCAGTTGAAGGTTTGCCTTTGATTCCCGGTTTTCAAAAGATATCCCATGAAACAATTATAATAATTACTTTGCTAATTACCGTTGGTTTGTTTTACTTTCAGCACAAGGGTACCGATAAAGTATCAACGTATTTTGGCCCGATAATGTTAGTTTGGTTCTCTGTCTTGTTGATATCCGGAATTGTATCGGTTATCCATCACCCGGAAATATTCGAAGCCGTTAGCCCGATGTATGCAATAAACTTTATGATGCATAATGGAATAGTGGGCTTTTTTGTACTCTCTGAAGTGATTCTTTGTGCAACAGGAGGCGAGGCTCTCTATGCAGATATGGGGCATCTTGGTGCAGGCCCAATTCGGAGTGCCTGGTTGTTCGTATTCGTTGCCCTCCTTTTTAACTATATGGGGCAGGGTGCATTTATGCTCGACCACCCTGAAACAACAACCGTTTTGTTCGGCATGGTTAAGCATCATTTCTCTTTCGTCTATGTTCCGTTCCTGGTATTAACTATTCTATCAGGGCATCACAACGCGGATGTTCCCGCTGATGAAAATTGATTATACCTCGCATGAGCTAAAATCACAAATATATATTGGTGCGGTTAATTGGGGATTGATGTTCGCCGTTATTTTTATCATCTTATTATTTAAATCTTCAACAGCACTTGCTGCCGCTTATGGCTTGGCGGTTACCATTACCATGACAATAAGCAGTATGTTTATGATAATGATATTCAGGATTGATAAAAACTGGCTGAAATTTGTATTTGCCTCACTGGTTTTTGTTGTGGATATGATGTTTTTTGGTGCTTTGCTTAGTAAAATACCGCACGGCGGTTACTGGTCACTTATTATTGCAAGTGTCCCGTTTGGTGTTACTATTATCTGGATTTACGGGCAAAAGCTCGTGTACCGCTACTACCGTTCAGTATCATTTGAAATTTTTGAACTCAGTTATACACAAATATACCTGTCAAACCACCGCATACCCGGCACGGCTATTTTTATGACGAGAAATTTTGACGAGATACCGCCGTATTTGATGCACACAATTATCAGTTCAAATATTATTTATGAAAAAAATGTGTTAATTTCGTTATTGAGGACTGATTTACCTTTTGAACTGGACAGTAATTATATCGATAATTTGGCACCGGGATTGAGCGGACTTAAAATTACTGCCGGATATCAGGAGGTTGTTGATTTACCGGCAATACTGAAAAAACACGAGATTAAAGAAAAAGTTATTTTTTACGGGGTTGAGGATATTATTACCAATAAAATTTTCTTAAAAATTTATTCGGTTATGAAAAAGCTATCCCCTAATTTTGTTCAGTTTTATAAATTACCCTTTAACAGGGTGCATGGTGTAATAACCCGAGTGGAGATATAAATGCGTTCTATTGTATTTTTTGTAATTTTTAGTTTAGCTTTTGGTTTAGTCAACAATTTGTATGCTGCAAAACCGGATACCATTGCAGTTGCTTTTTACAATGTTGAAAACCTCTATGATGTTTTCAACGACCCTAAAAAAAATGATGAAGAATTTCTGCCGGAAGGTAAGAAAAAGTGGACATTGGAAAGGTTTAATGAAAAAGAATTAAACCTTTCCAAAGTTATCCGCGGCCTTAATGATGGCAAAGGTCCCGACATCATCGGGTTTGCTGAGGTTGAGAACAAGGGTGTCCTGGAAACACTTTCCAAAAAGTATTTGTTTGACTTGCGCTTTGATGTTGCCCATATCGAATCACCTGATGATCGTGGAATCGATGTAGCTCTCTTGTACAATAAAACAAAATTTAAAAAGCTGGCTGTGTATGGCGATTCAGTTGCCTTACCGGACAAATATCCTACCCGGTTAATTTTGCATGTTGTCCTTAAGTCAAAAGATAAGGATACATTGCACGTGTTTGTCAATCATTGGCCCTCGCGCAGGAACGGGCAGGATAAATCGGAGATTAACCGCGTTGCGGCGGCCTCGGCACTAAGAAAACAGACCGATATTTTGCTTGCAAAAAACCCTTTGGCGAAGATTGTTATAATCGGCGATTTTAATGATGAGCCGGAAAATATTTCTATTAAAGATACACTTGGTGCTGGTTTATATACTTGCGACAGTGTACGGCAGGTGAACGTTCTGCGCAATGTATCTTGGGAGCGGAAAAGTAAAGGAGAGGGCTCACTGAAGTATCGTGATAACTGGAACCTGCTTGACCAGATAATTATTTCCAAGGGGCTTAATAAAAACTACATTTGCGGGAGTTATACAATTTTCAGACCTGATTATCTCATTCAAAAAGATGGCAAGTATGCAGGCTCTCCATTTCCGACTTATGGCGGGGACAAGCATCTTGGCGGGTACAGCGATCATCTGGCAGTATTTGCTAAATTTGTAATTAACAGGTAAAACGTGAAACGGATACTTCTTGTTTTTGGTTCTTCAGGGGCATTGGGAACCGGGGCATGTTCCACGCTACTGGCAAAGGGGTATGACGAGTATCATTTTTTTGACGTGCTGTATAAAAAAAATACTGTAGATGGGAATGAATTCCATCATCCGGTGCAGGATTTGCGGATAAAAGAAAATGTTCATTCTGCATTTTCCATTATCCCTGTTTCAGCAGATGCTGAATATTTTCTATTCACAACTATCGGGGGTTACGCAGGCGGAGATAAAATTGAAGATACAAGAGCCGATGACCTGATTAATATGCAGTCTATGAATTATTACGCGAACTTTTGGATTGTGCAGGAGTTTATTGCTATTGTTAAACAGGCAAAAGGGGGCAGCATTTGTTTTACTGCAGCTATGACCGGATTAGAGCCGGGGAGCGGTACCGCAGTTTACGGGGCATCGAAAGCAGCACTGCTGTATATTACCGAGGTTGCGGCTATTGAAGGGAAAGAATATAATATGAGTGCAAATGTTTTAGCTCCGTATATCATTGATACACCGGCCAACAGGTCATGGGTAGAAGCTGCCGGTATAGATCATGAAACATTAATGAAACCCGAAGAAATTGGCGGATTGATCGACAATTTGTTTACAAACTATCGGTTTATATCGGGAAATACTATTAAATTGAGGTATAGATTTCCAAAACTATAAAAAACTAAAAAAAGTTGTATTGTTAATAAATACAAGCATGAGGTAAAATATGGCAAATAATGCATCTGGAATAAAAAAAATAGCAATTAATACCGGTGGCGGTGATGCTCCCGGTTTAAACGCAGTTATTAAGGCAGCAACTGTTGCTGCACTTAACCGCGGTTGGGAAGTTATCGGTATCCGTGACGGTTTTAACGGCATTTTCTTACCGGAAAATTATCCTGACGATGATGGGTTGTTAAAATTAACCTATGATGTTGTAAAAGAAATTACCCCATTAGGCGGTACTATCCTTGGCACAACTAACCGTGGTAACCCGATGCGCTACCCGATGAAAGACACAAAGGGTAATATCGTCGAGATTGACCGTTCCGATGAAATTATGGCCGGTTTCCGCAGGGAAAAAATAGATGCACTTATTTCAATCGGCGGTGATGGTTCATTGTATATGGCACACTGTTTTGCGCAAAAAGGTTTGCGGGTGGTTGGTGTGCCCAAAACAATTGACAACGATCTTGAAGCCACGGTAATCACATTCGGTTTTGATACCGCGCGCTCCTTTGCAACTGAGTGTATTGACCGCCTGCACACAACAGCCCGCTCGCACCGCCGTGTGATGATTGTTGAAGTTATGGGCCGCCATGCAGGATGGATTGCTCTTGAATCAGGCATTCCTTCTTCGGCAGATGTTATTCTGCTTCCCGAAATTCCTTATGATATTAATATTGTTGCAGATCATCTTCAGAAACATTTTGCAAAAGGTCGTACCCATGCAATTGTTGTTGTTGCTGAAGGAGCTAAACCCGCGGGTGGTGATTCCTCGGTAATTGAGCGTGAAGCAGGAAAAGCCGAACGTTTAGGCGGAGCTGTTGACAGAGTTGCCGCTCAACTAAAGGACTTGATAGAAAATGAAATTAGAACGGTTAATCTGGGCCACTTGCTCCGTGGCGGCAGCCCGACAAGTTTTGACCGTTTAACCGCGCTCCGTTTTGGTGCCGCTGCTGTGCGCGCGCTTGAAGAAGGCGAAAGCGGAATCATGGTTGCCCTTAACCCGCCGGACGTAAATTATGTACCGTTGGATCAGGTAAGCGGCAAGATGAGAAGTGTTCCGCTGGATACTGACGTAATGGTTACCGCCCGCGATCTCGGCATCTGCTTCGGCGACTAAACCAGATAATAATGTTATTAACATGCAAGCTGCTCTGCGCAACAGGGCAGCTTGTTTTGGTTTAAAGCAACTGTAATTTGAACAGGCACGTTTTTATGTCCGACCTCTTACGAAGGAGAGGGGCAGGGGTGAGGTTATAACGCATAGTTATTAAAGGGCTTACAGTAAATTGCTGCTCTTCGTCCAAATAAATCCATTACAGCCGGGCAAATGCCAGTAGCGGTTTATAATCGGTCATGTCGGCACAGCGCAAAGCATGCAAATAGCGGCTTCTTGCCTCACCCTCTTTTATCAGGCTTTTGCCACCCCAAGTAAAATAATTCCCGCCAAATCCATTGTGTATGAGTGCATCGGCGTACAACCGCGAATGTCTTCCGTTACCATTGGCAAATGGATGTATAAGTACCATGCGGTGGCTTGCACGGATTGCGATTTCATCAGGTGGAAATGTTTTATTGTCAATCCAGTAACAGCAATCATCTAACAGACCTTTCAGTTCAACACCTATAAGATATTTATCAACACCTATATTTTTATTCGAGGTTCTGAAAGTACCAGCCCATTTCCATATCTTCCCAAACATCCGTTCATGTAATTCCTTCACAAAGCTTTCTGTTAGCATTGTATGCAATGGTATTCTGCGTTTGTTGAGCCAGGCAACAGCATCCTCGATGCCGAGTTGTTCGAACTCATCAAGTTCAGAACGTGTTGAGATGGTTCTAATAAGCAACTCATTCTTTTCATCATCATCAATCGGGGTTTGCCCTTCCTGATAATCGAGAGTTAGTCCCATAAATATTTTGGCAACTCGTTTTTAATCTGTTCAGCTCTGACTTTTATCGCATTCTGCAGCCGTTCACTAGAATTTACCTGATCCTCAAGCATCATGGACTGTGAACTACGGGCAACAATCTCTTTGGCAAGCTGTAGTGCCCTTTTTTCGATCGTATTGTTTAAAGTGCCATTTTTTGGAACCAAACCATAGACAAAATGGCAATCAAGTGCTTCGGCAGTCTCCATCAGCGAATGGAGCGTGATAGTTCTTTCAACTTCACGTGCCTCATATCCCTGAACGGTCGACCGGCTCTTTTTCATTCGCTTTGCAAGCTGATTAAGCGACATGTGCAGAGCAGTGCGTATTGTATATATCCATCCTCTCGAAAGGGATTCGAACTCCTGTAAAACCGGGAGTTTCCCGATTTTCCTGTCTAATTGCTCGATTAGTATTTTTCTTTGTTCATTATTCATTGAAGGTATCCGAAAAACTTAGGGAATAATGTAAGTATATAAGAATTATTTTACAAATAATAATATGCATATAGACATATAATATCAAAATTTTAATACGCTTTAAGGCATAATAAATTTGAGTGGGTTTGCCGAATTTGCTGAACTAAAACTACGCAATTGCCATACAAGTTTGTAGTAAGTTATTGAACTAAAATAAGTTGTGATCTCACCCCCAACCGCCCTCCTTTTTAATGAGAGGGGTCTGCAAATGCTTGTTATTAAAGTGGTTACAGACTTTAAAAGATCGAAATTCGTTGTTGAGGTTGCTAAAACATTTTCCAGTAAGATTATTTTGTTTTTTTACCCAACTGTTCCTTAGGAAAATTATCTAAAATAATAAGCTGTTTGTTGCTCAGTTCAAGTTGTGTACGTGTTATCTGCTGAATCTGGGCAATTTGGTGTATTAAGCTATCTTTTAACAATTGCGAATATTTTAATTGTGACAGATTGACTTGTTGCAGCTTTTCTACTTGTGAAACTAAGTCATCATGTAACAAAAGGGTATTCTTTAACTGCGACTGATTGACTTGTTGAAGTTGTTCTATCTGAGAGATTAAACTGTTGCGTAATAAAAGTGAATTTTTTAACTGGGATTGGCTAATTTGCTGCTGTTGTACCACCTGAGAAACTAAAGTATCGTTTAACAATCTGGAATATATCATTTGAGTTCTTAGCAGACTGTCAGAGGCTGTTCTATTAGCCTTGAATTGGTCATTTGTACTTTCTACAGATACTTGGGTAACAGATAATGCACCATACGCTATATAAACTGATATGAAAACGAGGACTGTATTAATAAGGAGCAACGTAATATTAGTAACCGGATGCTGTAAAGTTGTAAATAAAATGTTATTTACTATTCTTTCTCTTAGCAATAACCTGTTCATAACAAAGACCCTAATCTAGATTTATTCATTCTTTTAACCTGCTTCATCTTGAAAGTTGCGAGAAATTTTTAATGATGGATTTGAACTTACTATTCAATAGTAAGTTATGAAGAGGGATATTTTAATCAAATCGGTCAAAGGGATGAGTAAAGGACTACATCTTTCAGAGAGAACTGTTCATTGTAGTTATCAGCTAATTAATGAAATGTACAAAAACAACAAATTGCCGGAAAGAATATACGAAAATGCCGGTGCTGGTGAAGCGTCAAATAATTCGATTCTACTATTTATTGGGATGTTACCTTAAAAGATAGAAACACGTTAGTGGGTTTGAAATCATTTTGCAAAACTCGAACTCCGTGTTTCTATCGCCGTAATTGAGATTAAGAAATTTATTTATGTTGTCCTAAAAGTCAAACTATAAATATAAAATGAGGCAGGTTATAATTTCTTAAACGTATTACATTTCCTAATGAAATTGCACACTCCTTCATTTAACCACCCTGAGTTTGTAATACACTTCTTCAGGCGAAAAGAGACCGGCAAAAAACCTCTCGTACATTACCGGCTCAATGTTTACAATTGCATCCATCCACTTCAGCGCGGCAAAATGCGAGGTGATGAAGCGTTTTTCTATTACTTCAAACTGCGCCATGCCTTCATAGTTTGTGCGGTGGTTCAGTTTCCATTTTTCATAGAATTTTAGTTTGCGGTTACCGATATATTCGTAATTATCAAATGTGCGGATGGAAAATGGTATCTTGTGGTCTGGTTCGCCAAAATATTTGGTGTTCAAAAAAAACGGTGCATAAACGATAAGTGTCGCGTCAGGTTTAGCAATCCGGTACAATTCGGTGATTGTTTTATGAAAGCTGTCTAAATGTTCAAGTACATGCGAGGCATAAATTTCGTCAAACGTGTTTGGTTCAAACGGGTAGGGGAATGTATTGATATCATGCAGCATATTGCCGCCATAATCCACAATGTCCAGATTAACATAACCGGGTTTTATATCTTTTCCGCATCCGAGATTT
>JACPGF010000175.1 GCA_016182615.1 Ignavibacteriales bacterium | reverse complement strand
AGTAGGCCGGAGAGGTACTGAAAATGAGGAAAGCACAGGATTAGGTCTGATGCTTTGTAAAGAATTTCTCGAAAAACATTCAGGTAAAATTTGGGTTGAGAGTTTTGAAGGAGCTGGAAGTACTTTTTATTTTTTAATCCCAAGTGCTTAGGTTCTATGGCAGAAAGAAAAGTAATTTTTAGAATAGAATCACCGTAAAAAAAAACTGCTCGTTTTCACGAGCAGTTATTAATATTTGAGGTCTATCTCAACTTATTTTAATACGGTTAATTTCTTAACAGCATGGAAATCATTGCAATCTAACCGGTAAATATACACACCGCTCGCAAGTTTTGAGGCATGTAATTCTACGGAATAGTTCCCGGCTTCCTGTTGTTTGTCAACAAGTACGGCAACTTCATTTCCTAACATATCAAACACCCGTAACGATACTTTTGTCGCATTCCCCAAGGAATAGTTTATTTGGGTTGAAGGGTTGAAAGGATTAGGATAGTTTTGCTCAAGTGCAAATGCCGCCGGAATTACTGAACCTTCAAAAGATAATATGTTCAATGAAGGGTCAGCTATTATAATTTTCTCTCCACTTTTTGCTGTTGCGTTAAACAATTTGCCACCTGCAATATCCGATAAACGGCCATTAATATTCTGTAATGTTACAGTAACCGGATATTGGCAGCCATTTAAGGAGATTTGAGAAAGCTGTGCGACCGGTGCGGCTACCCTGCCTTCTGTAAAGCGGACATCGAAGACACCCTGCGGAGGAACCGGTGGAAGATCGTACTGCATCATATTTTCATTGCCACTTACAAGATAAAGAATGGTTTTATTACCATTTGCATCAGTAACCGATATGGATTGTTTTGGCAATGCTGCACTTGTTGTTGGGGCTGCTGTTTTTTCAGCAACAACAGGAATTACCAGAACACCGCTTTGCGTTGCACGAACCCAGTATCCTTTACCGCTGCCTAAATCAGATGCGATAGCATATCCACCCTGATAACCAAAGTAGCTGCTATTTACTATTCCAGCTGGAATTGTGCTGAGGGTTGCAACTGATAAGTCATTTCCGTAGCCGCCAATAAGGTTCCAGCCAGCGTTCAGATTGATAGTTCCTGCAGTTACCTGTTCACCGCAAATAGAAACAACGGTGGGGGCATCGTACCTTAACCAGTAGCCTGCTCCGTTTAATAATTGCTGGGTTTGTATGTAGCCATTGTTATAAGCATACGCCGGTGATGTTGCTGTGGGGAATAAAACACTTGCTGTCATGTTCGAAGCATTTAGTGGCACAGAAACCAAATTCCACGATGTGGAAAGATTAAGATCACGGCAGTTTGTACCAACGGTAAAGTTCCATGTATCGGACCATGGTGAATTGGAAGCACTCAGTTTTGCATTCACTTTCCAGTAATACTTTGCCGGAATAGGCAGACTGACAAATTTGGAAGTTGTTGCGACAAGCGTATCATACACCACAACATTGGCAAACTGTGCATCAGTCGCCACTATCACACGGTAAGATACCGCGGATGAAACAGCATTCCAGCTTAAGGAAAGTACTGAAGGTTGGCCACCTGAATTATTAACAGGTGATACAAGGGCTGGACCGGCTGTTGTTGTTCCTAATGTTGCGGTTTTCAGTACGATATCATTATTCGGATCAAAAACAACCGAGGTAGGTTGCTTGGTTGAATTGAACATGAACTGCTGATTATTATACGTGTTCATAACCCGAACTGTTGTGTCTGTTCCATTCGAAAATCCGATTTTAATGGTCAAAGGCATCTGATGGAACGCGCTGTTAGCCTGTGTTTGATTAGCGATAAATCCAGTAACCCAGCCAGAACCAGATTGTTGAAAGAAATATTTGTTGGCGTATGTTGGATGGTTTGGCTGGCTGTACCATGCATCGAAAAACCATGATAGGTCCTGTCCGTAAGCTGTACTCATCACATTTTTAAGGTCTGTAATAACTGCAGAACGGTATTTTAAATCCGGGTTGGTTGCATATGTTTTTATACCCTGAAAGAACAACTGATCACCCATGACATACCGAAGCATGTGAAGAACACACGCACCCTTGTAATAAGTAACAGCGGTATTAAAAAGCGTGTTCGTATTCGGTGTTGTGGTTATCCAACTCGGGTTGTAAATAGCCCATCCCGGATTACTACCAAGATAACCGCTCGCGTCACTGTTAATATCATTTTTATAGGAGGTATATCCATTCGTGTTTTCTAACCAAAGAGCTTCACAATAAGTCGCGAAGCCTTCATTAAGAGTAATATCAGCCCAAGTTGCGCAGGTAATCATGTCGCCAAACCATTGGTGAGCATACTCGTGGGAGATAAGGTTTTCTCCCCAACATCCCGGGCATAAGCTGGTTAAGGTTTGATTTTCCATTCCTCCCCAGGTAAACTGATTGTTGAGGGTTGCAAAACCATTCTTCTCAAATGGATGTTCACCAAATTTGGTTGAAAAGAATGTCGTCATTGGCCCAATGATCTGCTTTGCACTACTGATATTTTCTCCCGCGTTGTAATAAAAACGGATAGGGATACTATCATTAGGATTAGATAACTTTTTCCAATAGACGATATCGAGATTATAGTTAACTTTTGCTGAAACTACCATTAGATAGGTAGCAACCGGATCACGGCTAACCCAATGATAATAAATGGTATCAACATTTTTAGTCGAATCCGCGAGCCTTCCGTTTGAACCAAGTTTAACAGTTGCAGGTACTCTCGCAGTCAGTTCCATGGTTGCCTTGTCGGAGGGTTTGTCATAACATGGTACCCATTTCCTGGCACCTTCCGGTTCACAATCGGTAAAAAAGAAGCCGCCGCTCACATTTACCGCACCATCTGAAACACTTAAATGGTTGTAGTTTATTTTTACATTTAATGTTTCGCCCGGTTGATAAGTTCTGTTGAGTGTTACCCGCAAGTTGTTGCTGCTATGCGTGTATGAGCTGCCGGATAAACCTACACTATTAATTTGCAGTGATGTGTTGACAGCATGAAGGTCAATAAAATTTATCGCGGAATCAGCAGCCAGAGTAATTTCAACATTTGCCGAATATGTTTTTGGGTACGGGCTGATAAAACACCCGTAAATATCAAGATAAATCTTGTAATGAAGCACGTCATAGGTATGCCGGATATTTGCCTTGCCCGGTAAAAAAGCATACTCCGATGACATCTTTTTTTGCGAGCATAACTCTGATGCTCTCGAGGACATTTTAATCCTCTCTTGTGCTGTTGCCGAAACAACAAAAAGCATCAGAATTGCAATAAAAAAATTTCTGAAAAACATAGGGTTTCCGTTCGACTTATAGATAAATTTTATTAATCAGATAAGGTATAAATTTTACCTGTAAATTACGATACAAAACGAAAGGAATTTTTAGCCATATCAAAGTCGATTTTTTTGATTGCAATATTTTTAAGTGTCATTAATGCAACAGTGATTTGCAAGAAACAGAATCACTTTTCTTAATACATCCCCGGAGCATATAATATTTGAATTAGTTGTGCGGCGCAATCTAAGTCCATACAACGGTGTGGCGATTATACATTGAAAAATACTGTAGAACTGTTTTCATCTTTACCTCATTAAAACTATGTTTCATCCCCATTCTCCTAGGTTCATTCAATCTTTTATCCAAAATATCACATTACCATCCGAAAAAATCTTCACGCTCCTTAAAAATGATCCATTACGAGTCTTGCTTTCGTAAGGATGGGTGAAACAGTAGATTTTTACGACTTATAACCATGAGATGCTGCTACTGTTCCATTTTGATTTATCCAATTCTCTGCAGCCATATACTTCCACTACCGCTCATACTGTTCTCAGAATTCGGGAATAACTCTTTTCTTGCAGTATCAGATGAATTGAGTATTTCACTTAATCCCATCATGCTAAATAATACTTGGAATGCTGTGTTAAAGGCTAAAAATGCCTGCAACAAATAGGATTCATTCCAAAAAACCCTAAATGACGGGTTAGTAAAATAAGCTTGGTCATACTCGAAGGGCATTGGAATATCATGAAAATGAACAATTACACCCTTTTGCAAGAGTGGTAAAATTTCAAGAATCAGATATGTGACATCTCCACCGGTTTTTACCGTGTGTGTTGAGTCAATGAATAAAACATCATTTTCACCCAGCTCTTTGAAATCATCGGGGATTGTTAATTCAACCCTTTTGTTAATAATTTCGATATCAAATACAATTTCGGCAGCATCCACATGCGGAAAAGGCGGATGCACAATAAAACCCAAAAGACTGATTACGCCAATGGTATGCACCATTTTCACCATTAGAATTTTCGGGCCAGTTGCATTCCAATCCGTATTTGGATGAAAGTTCTTTCAGAAATTTATATTGTGCTTCAATATCAAATACTATTCCCGGCAAAGAACTTTTTTTCTGAAAAACATTCCTCTGCAGAAGGTCTTTTATATCCGGCACAGGGTGATAGAAATTTGAGGTCGAAACCGGAAGACAACCATGATCCAGACACAAATCGGAACCCTCCCCGGTATCAGCCATATGTTTAATAACCGGAGCAATTTTTTTCAAAAAATCATCGCTCAGCTGTGCCATATTGCATCCATATCTAAAAAATGTTAAAATAGATTTTATAGAATTTACATTTTAATTGAACGTTTTCCAATTATTGTTCAACAAGGTTAATTTCAGTAAACTGGAAGTTGTTTGTGGGAATTGGTTATTCAATAAATCAACAAAAATGGATATTTTTTAATCCTCCCAGCCATCGATTTTTGCATAAAAAGAAAATGAGCAGATAATAATCTTCATTACCACAGTGTATTCTATCAGTACGGGAGGCGGACAGAATTCAAGCTGTCATTTTTTAAAATTCAAACTGCTAAACAATAGAGCAATATGTATATCTTATATTGTAGAGTAATTTTGTAAGCAATAATTTAATCACTTTATTAGCAGTAACTTCCTGACGATCCGGTATTTTTCAGTTTTAAATTCACAAAAATAGACACCTGAAACTTCGGTCCCAGCGTTCCATATAATGTCATGTTCTCCGGCAGATTGTTCACCACTAAATATTTCAGCAATTTTTGCTCCCATTTCGTTATAAATAATTATAACAATTTTAGCTTTTTCCGGAAGTGAGAAACTTATAGTTGTGCTTGGATTAAATGGATTGGGATAATTTTGTTTAACATTTATTGAATTTGGTAAATCCAGTGGTTTATCATTAAAAACACCGACCGTTCCGGAATCCTTTATACAACGAACACTGTAGGCATCATCTTTTCTTCCTTGGTGATAGTCGATTGCGCTGACATCACCGGCAAGGCTAAGTCCGTAGGCATTAGAGGAGCCGCTCTGCGTGGTTGCCCATATATTGCCAAGAAAATTAAGACCATAAAAGCTTCCATCTCCTGCCCGGTTACCTGAAAGTAAAAACGAAAAACCTGAAACGTTCGTTCCCGAACCATTTCCTGATCCCTGACCAATGGCTTTAAGCAGATTGCCATTGCCATTCACATACGATCCTAAAATTTGCAGATCGGTGTACTTTGGTAAGCGCCAACCAATAGGACATATACCTTGTGCTCCCTCAGTTTTACTATATTGCATTGCTTCATCCCACAAGTATAAACCGCCATATAATGCACAATACGCGGGCGAGTTATTATAGCAATATTTTTCTATAACACTGTTATTAGCTGGGGTCTGATTACCTGCCAGTTTGTGCACTCATTGGAGTGACGAAAAAAATAATAAGGAACAAGTAAACCATAAATTTTTCCATTGGAGCCTCAATCAATCATCTGTTAGAATTTTCGTGAACATACTTTGTAAACTTAGCCAAAATTATTTTATTAACTAATCGTTTTTAAAAATTGTTTCACTGCACACCAGTTTAGAACTAATAATACTAATCAAAAAAAATGCGTTCCAATACAAAGAAAGAGTCTGCATATACTAAAGGTTTTCTCAAAAAAATGGTTTTGATAAAACCAATCTGCTATGATAATTTGTAAAACTATTAATATCTCTGAGACCAAAAAAATCCACATCCCCAGAAGAATGTGGACTTTGAGTGGGAAACGGGACTTGGAACCTCGTCGACTTCAATCCCACTGGATTGCGCCCTACCATCCAATGCTATTAAAACAAAAAAGCCCGGGAACTTGTAATTTCTGAGCTTTGTATAAGCGCCTGGCGGATTCGAGTTTACCCAACATTCTATGGTGGGCCGACAAATAAACTACTACGATTAAGGATACTTGCAAGTTGCCTTCAAAATGAAAATACCCCGCAATCGCGGGGTTTTGGAGGCGCCTGTCGGATTCTCCCAAAGGGATTCCTATGGAAGAACCGACGAATAAAGGTTTTGCAGACCCTCCCAAACTGTTACGCAACTACAGCTTGGGATTTACTTCTGCTGATTTTTCTGAAAGAACTGCCCTATATATTTGTGTCTCTTTTCTTATGCCGATTAACAACATTGAATATATTTCCAGGATGAAGGAGATTAAACTTATTCTTAGATTATAATACAGCAGATCATTTATTT
>JACPGF010000007.1 GCA_016182615.1 Ignavibacteriales bacterium | reverse complement strand
ATTTAAACCAATAACAAATGGTTCATCAATTGTTTCAAGTAATCCCTTTAGACTGTCCGCATGAGGTTTTAGGTTTAGCAAATCCTCTTTGAATGGATCATCCGGATTAATCACCGGTTTGTTTATTTTAATTCCCATTTATTTGCCTTTGATTATTTTACTTTTTATACTTCAGTGAATAAACAGCTCTTTTTATCAACCATACTTAAAAGAAATAGTGTAAAACGCAAATTAGCCAAAAAGGGGCTAAATAACACTACTGTGAATAAAAAATGATGAGACCTCTCCCTTATTATTGAACTACCCAATTCATCGCTAAAGAAAATCCCATTTTAACCGGATTACCGGACTGCAGACCCGTTTCATATCAATAAGTAATTTAGTTTTGCCGGAAAAAACAGCGGCAAAAAAAGAAGTGAGTTTGCTAGTATAAGTAGCAAATTTTTTTGAAGCAGGGCGGGTAATAAAAAACGTAACGCGGTTGTTGGTTTAACCACTTTACCAGCGTATTCCCATGCCGGTAAAGTGGTTTACTGTTTTAAGCTTTTACTGCATATTATTGTAAACAGACTGCACGTCGTCATCCTCTTCAAGGGCATCAAGCATATCGGTAACTTCTTTTGCCTGCTCTTCTGTAAGCTCTTTCGTGTTTGTCGGAATAAACTGCAATTCAGCGCCTTTTACTTCAAGATTCCTGTCTTCAAGCGCTTTTTGCATGGTGCCATATTCCTGGAATGGAACGTAGATGTATATCAAATTGTCGTCATAGGATAATTCATCAAGCCCGAAATCGATTAATTCAAGCTCGAGATTTTCTACATCTGCAACCGGTGCTCGGTCGATGCTGAACAAAGCTTTCCGCTCGAACATAAAGCTGATGGAGCCTGTATTGCCGAGGGAGCCCTCGTGTTTGCGGAAATGATGGCGTACGTTTGCAACTGTTCTAACAGGGTTGTCTGTAGCGCACTCAACGATGACACCTATTCCGTGCGGGCCATATCCCTCGTAAATAATTTCCTGGTAACCGGTAGTATCAACAGAGACCGCGCGTTTAATAGCCGCATCAATCCTGTCCTTGGGCATGTTTACACTTTTCGCGTTTTGCATTGCAAGGCGCAGTTTTGAATTGGTTTTAACATCAGGGCCTGCAGCCTTTACAGCAATTTCAATTTCTTTCCGTACACGGTTAAATGCTTTTGACATTTTGGCAAACCGGGCAAACATTTTATGTTTTCGGGTTTCGAAGATACGTCCCATGTATTCTTTCTATTTGGTAATTATATATTGCAAAATTTTATAAACATAAATTTACAAATTCTTGATGAGATTGCGAATTTTGTTATTTTTCTATACCAAACTTTTGGTTCAAGTTCAAAATCGGTGGCAAAATATTAAGGAAAATTTTACACACATATATCTTTCGAGTTAACAGCACCTTTATGCCCTAACCTCAGACTTTTAGTCTGAGGTGAATCACCAACAAAAACTGTGGCTTTAGCCACTAGAACGCTCATTTACTAATAGCATTTTAAAACAATCCAAAGTGTTCGTTTTTTTATTGGGCAGTTGATTACAAGACGTCATACATGTAAATTATTACCGGATTGATGACAAATGAAAATCTATATACGACGACACAGATTCATGGAGATCTTCCTATGTCCTTTAAATCTTTCACTTATTGAGGGATGCAACAAAAAATCATGGCTAAAGCCAAAGCAAGTCGGTACAATTGACCTCAGACTAAAAGTCTGAGGTTAGAGCATATTTATCGGGTTTCATTATAAATAAATGCCACCGCTTTTGGACTTGTACCTTAAAATCAAGATGTACAACAAATTCATGTTCAGATGTATTGTGTTGCCAATGCAGCCCAAGGTGAGACGCATGGCAGCGCCTGTGTATTTTTTATACCCCATTGCAATGGCCAAATAAGAGTGGCTTTGTAATTTTTAGTTTACATCTCTTCATTGATGATGCCTTGTAAACAATGGGAAATTACAAACCGTTTGCTTACTTTATTGCAGTATAATTTCAGTAAAATAAACCCGTGAACCCGAATATATCTGAATCAGATATGGTATTTTTTGCAAGATACCTTACTTCTTCCTTTTCGATTGATACTTTTAATCTTTCGCTATTACAGGAAGTTGCTTCAGTCCGTACAATAAAAAAATCAGATTTTTTTGTTCGGGAGGGAAAAGTGTGTGAAGAAGTCGGTTTGCTCACTGTGGGAATTCTGCGTTTTTATAGTACTATCGACGGGAATGAAAAAACCCACGATTTTTCTTTTCCCGATTCCTTTGTTACCTCGTATATCAGTCTGCTGCAGGGTACTCCTTCTGACCTTTCAATTCAGGCTTTGTCCGATTCACGCTTGATAATTATTGGCAGAGCAGACTTATATGCATTATACGATAAAAGTCATAAGATTGAAAGGATAGGCAGGTTACTTGCCGAACAGTCTTTTTCTGTGGCAAGAACACATTTGCTAAGTGTGCTCCACGATGATGCTGAAACGCGCTACAAAAAACTGTTAGAGCGTGCACCTCACTTTATACAGTATATACCTCTTCATTATATCGCATCATATCTTGGTATTTCGCCCGAGACGCTCAGCCGCATA
This sequence comes from Ignavibacteriales bacterium, assembly GCA_016182615.1. Lineage (GTDB taxonomy): Bacteria > Bacteroidota > Ignavibacteria > Ignavibacteriales > Ignavibacteriaceae > JACPGF01. The sequence continues at coordinate 28,236 of JACPGF010000007.1, read as the reverse complement.
AGAAAACGCATATCCATTTCTTGACAAAAGTCAAGAAGTAACCGCATTACCCTTCCGTACTTTGTGCTATATTTTTCAGTAAACAACATTGCTCATGAAACAGGTACTAATTTTATACATCCTATTCTCCAGTTCAAGCATTTTTGCACAATCGGCATCTAAGCTGTGCAGTAGTCCTGCAATACACCTTGGAACCGAGGTTGATGTGTTCCCTTTTATTACCGGTGGATATTATTGCTCAATAATTGCTGGAATTAATAATATGCAGGGACGGATTGTATATGCAAAATCCAATCAGCCGCGGTTTATCCTGCCCGGTGGATTTGACAAAAATACCATGCACGTGCTTGCCATTATTTTAGATTATTTTCCATTGACAAACAAAGAAGCGGAAGGGTTTTGGGTTGGTGGTGGATTTGAAATATGGAACAATGAAGCGAAAAGCAAAAAAGAACGCATCACCGGAAAATTTACGAACTATGTTGCAACTATAGGCGCTGGATACACATTCTACGTAAGTAAACATTTTTACGTAAACCCATGGACGGCAATTCATGCAATCACCGGCGGACCCGGCCAAGTACTTATTGGCGGTGCAAACTACAAAGTATCGAAAGTTTTGCCCGAGTTGTCGGTAAAGTTTGGGCTCCGGATCTAGCAGTTTAAACTATTTCTAATTGTGTCCTGTCAAACCGGCAGATAAACAATTACACTAACTTACAGGACTTATACCATGAAACAGTTTGCTGTTATAACAATTCTCTGCATGTTTTCATTTACCCTTTCTGCATCAACCGGTCTGCAGAGCATTAATGCAAAACAACACAACCAAAAAGACCGTATCAAATCCGGGGTCACATCGGGTGAACTGACAAAGACGGAAACCAAAAAACTTGTTCAGGAGCAAAAAACCATTCGCAGAGTTGAAGCGAAAATCAAATCGGATGGTGTTGTTACAAGAAGAGAAAAGGCAAAAATAACCACCATGCAAAAGGCTGCTTCCCGCGATATTTACAACAAGAAGCACAATAACCGGGATAGAAAATAAAAGACTCCGAACCGTTTATCTGGCTTGGAAACCGCTCAGTGAGATTTTCTTGCATATCAATCAAGAAAGTCTCATTTTAGGGTAATACTATTAAGGATACCCCATGGAAAATCAAAATATGCACACAATTTTAGGCGCAGGCGGAGCAATAGGCACACCGCTTGCTAATTTGCTGCTCGAGAAGGGCGAGAAGGTGCGGCTCGCCTCCCGCGGCAAGCGTATTGTCAGCGGAGCAGAATCTATTCAATGCGATTTACTTTCGTTCAAAGAAACTTTGTCTGCCGTTCAGGGCTCAGCGGTTGTATATCTATTAGCCGGACTGCAGTACAACCATACTATATGGCAGGCGCAATGGCCGGTTATTATGAATAATTGTATTAAAGCCTGTAAGGAAACCGGTGCTCATTTTATCTTTTTTGATAACGTCTATATGTACGGATTGGTTGAGGGTCCGATGCTTGAAACATCCCCCTATAATCCGTGCAGCAAAAAGGGTGAAGTCCGTGCAAAAATTGCTCGCATGCTTGGGGATGAAATGCAGGCGAACTCCATTAACGCGATGATTGCCCGTGCAGCCGATTTTTACGGGCCGTACGCGGATAAAACCAGCATCATGTCGATCCTAGTTTTTGACAAACTGCTCAAGGGGCAGACCCCGCAATGGACCGGTAATATAAAAGTGCCTCATTCGCTTACTTATACTTTAGATGCTGCAAAAGCGCTTGTTCTGCTTGCTAATGACCCGAAAGCCCTGCAACAGGTTTGGCACTTGCCGACACGGAACCCTGCTCTTACCGGTGAAGAATACATACAGATTGCAGCGGATATTCTTAAATTGGCAAAAAAGCCGATGGTGCTAAAAACATGGATGCTTAAAGTATTCGGGTTATTTGATAAAACTGTTGCCGAACTTGTTGAAATGCAATACCAGAATGAATACCCGTACCATTTCGACTCAACAAAATTTGAAACTGCCTTTAAGTACAAACCAATTGAATACCGGGTTGGAATAGAAGAGTCGCTTAAACACTTTAAGCAGAAACAATAGAATTCCGGTATAAAAACATGCAACATTTTGGATAATCTTTGTAACAGTTTGTTACATGTTTTTAATTTTTGTTTACCGCTTCCATTGATATTTCTTTAGGCTGATACGGCCCTGCAATGAAAAACGGACACCTTCGGCATAGCTATTCCAGCCCTTGGCGGGCTTCCGGGTTTTCACTTTTATCATGGTAACATATTTATACACCGAGTTTCTGAAGTTCGGAAGAACCGAAATAGCTTGAGCAACATGATACCGTTTAACGATTGAGTACCACCGGAACTCTGACCGGACACCATATATTTGGAAGCAATAGCTAGGTGCTTAAATTTTTAATCCTCTCAAAAACTCCACCGAAAAATCCGGTGAACCGGTCTGTGCTTTATAATGCTTAATGATTAAGAGCATCGCGAAAGTGCGTAATTTTTCATATTATTAGTATTGTCTATTAACTTATCGGTAGTTGCCGTTGCCTTCGTTTTTCATCAACCGGATATACATTTTTGGGGCCGGGCATGTTTTTGCATTCCTGTTTTTTTGTATGTTCCCGGTTTCATCATCCGCCGAGCAATTACAATTCCGGAATGTCGGTATCGAATCCGGATTGTCTCAGTCGGCTATAATTACCATGATGCAGGATCATGACGGATTTATGTGGATAGGAACATGGGACGGGCTGAATATGTACGACGGATACAAATATATCACCTACAGGAAACAGCCCGGTGATACAAACTCGCTATACGACAATTCCATATTAAGCGTTATTGAAGACAAGACCGGAAATATCTGGGTCGGAACAAGTATGGGCGGCTTTGTCAGTATTAATAAATGGACGGGAAAAATCCGCCGAATTGTCAACCGGTGGAGAACCGTTACCTCTAAAGACGAGTCGGGGTTTTACACGCTAATTGCAGATGACCACGATTGCATTTGGGCTTTTTCCAATTATTATTGTATCCGTTTGCAGTTACCTGATTACAAGATTGATGTCTTTCATTATCCGCCCGGCTGCATGGGTGGCAGAGCAATTAAAGATGCAAAGGGCCGTATTTGGCTGCTGTTTGCCAACGAGGTAATGAAACTGAACCCTGTTGATGGAACACTAACTGCTATGATTGGCATACCCGCGTTAAAAACAGGAAGAATTAGCAGTCAGAACCTGACATGCATACTTGATAACGGCAACGATGAATTTCTACTCGGTACAATAAGGAATGGTATATACAAATACAGCTTAAGCGGCAACCGCTTAACACCATTCCTATCGTACAACGCCGCGGGCCGTCAATCAATAAACAAAATATTCAAAGACAGCAAACAAAATTTATGGATTGGTACCGGTAATGGCTTAATCGTTGCATTTCATCAGCCGAATGATACGGTGATGATTTTTAACCATTACGGCAACAAGCCGTCTGATCCTAAAAGCCTTACATCGAACAACGTCTATACTTTTCACGAGGACCGCTCGGGAATTGTCTGGATAGGAACGGATTACGGCATCAGCCAGTTTATTCCCGAACGGAAAAACTTTTCCGTTATGCCATTTGACGGCGAAAGTAAATTTCCATTGCCCGGTGCTTTGGTGTTTTCTGTGCTTCAGGAAAATGCGGGCTATTTTTGGGCTGGCACCACTAAAGGATTAATCCGGTATCAAAGTAACAACCGCGCGCAAAACCGGGTGTTCACAACCAAGAACTCGGGGTTGAACGACTCGGTTATCGGTTATCTCTTTAAAGACAGCAAAAACCGGTTATGGATTGGTTCAGGCAATGGTCTGCATATCTACAACTATGAAACGGCTTCTATCTCGAAAATAAACATTACGATTGAAAAAAAAGAGGACAATGCACGGCTGCTCATTTTTTCTATAAGCGAGGATTCCCAAGGTACTTTATGGCTTGGAACAGCACTGGGGCTTATTGCTTACTATCCCGAATCGGGAAAATCAATTGTCTATTTAACCGGAATGGAAAAGGAGTGCGTCGGGTTTAGCCGTGTACTGTACGCTTTGCCCGATGGTAAGCAAATATGGTGCGGGACTGACGGCGCGGGACTGATCCGTTTCTTTCCCGCGAGCGGTAAATATGAAGTGTACAACACTTCGCGCAAAGGCGGGGTGAGCCTGTCAACAGACAAAATATTTTACATTTTAAAAGACTCATCCAATTACTATATCGCCAACGGCGGGGGCGGCATAGACATTATAAGTTTTCAAAAGGACGGTGCGCATTTCTCTAACATTAGCACAAAAACAGGTCTGCTGAACAACTTTATTTATGGTATGCTGAAAGACAAACAGGGAAACCTTTGGATTTCGAGCAACGGCGGATTGAGCAAGTACAATCCGCTTACCGGGAAAATACACAATTATACTACCGCGGACGGGCTGCCAAGTAACGAATGCATGCAAAACGGTTTTTCTCTTAATTCAGACGGGCAAATGTATTTTTCAACAGTAAAAGGTATTGTCTCGTTTTATCCTGAGAGGGTCGGGTTAAATATCGTACCGCCGGACATTGCTTTAACTGATTTTTCCATTTTTAACGAATCGCACAAAAATAAACTGAATGATACGGTTATCTATATCGATTATAATCAGAACATGTTTTCATTCTCTTTCGCTTCACTCTGCTTTGATAATACTAAAAAGAACGAGTTCGCATATATGCTTGAAGGGTTCCTTAATAAGTGGACATTTACCGGGAACAGGAATGAAGCATTTTTTACCAATATTGATCCGGGCGAATATGTTTTTAGGGTTACGGGAACCAACAACGATGGTATTTGGAGCACAAATGGAGCCCATATACGCATTATCATCGTCCCGCCATTTTACGCTACAACATGGTTCCGGCTGCTTGCAGTACTTTCAGGAACCCTGCTTGCTATCAGCATCATCGTGTTTTTTGTTAACCGCAAATACAGGCAGCAAATCCGGCAGATAGAAAGGAAAAACGAGTTGCTCCGTGAAAGGCAGTTTGTCCGCGATCAGGTTGCCCGCGATCTGCATGATGATTTGTCTTCAACCGTCAGCAGTGTTGGGTTGTTTCTTGAAAGCGCGAAGCAAAAAATTAAAGGGGTTAATACCGAAGTTGATTCCTATTTAACAAAGTCGGGTGAATTGTTGAACGAGGCCGAAGAATCCATTAGTGATATTGTGTGGTATGTATCGCCCAAGAACGACACACTGCAAAGCCTTATGACAAGGATACGCATTCTTAACGGTGAACTCTGTGCAACCGGGGGACTTTCCGGTTTAACTAATATTGAATCCGATACCGATCTTAATAAGATAGAACTGAGTGAGGATGTACGCAGAGCCTTGTATCTTATTTTCAAGGAGGCGGTTAAAAACACAACACGTTACGCCCGCGCGAAAACATTTACCATCGACTTTAAACTCAACAATGGAACGCTCGCGTTATCTTTTAAAGATGACGGTGTAGGAACTGATCTTGAGGAAAAGAAAGACCGGAGAGGCGGGAACGGCCTGGGAAATATCCGTAAAAGGGCAGAAGAAATCGGAGCATATATCTCATTTGCATCATCTCCCGGCAATGGTATGGCTATTACCCTGCAGCTTCCGGTAAAAATTTCGGATACTCCGGTATAGCCCATTTCGTGTAGCTCGAAGCGCAGCTTCGTATAGCTTTGTAAGTGTAAAAGTATGCCGGATAAACTACAAACCATTCAGTAGTTTTTAGGGTATTCCGGTTACGCGCGGGGCTTTGCGAAGCTCTGCTTCGCGCTACATAATCCCAGCTAATTTCAGCAACTCGTTTCCAACAACTTTGCTTACATGCCCGGTTGTGGCCGTGGCGGGTTTGTCTTTGAGGAATATCTGCTGATTCATTATTGCATCGTAAATATCAGGATGCTGTGGAATTAATCCCGCCAACGGAATGGTTTCATGCAGAAAATGCTGCATCGCCTTGTTCAGGTTTGCAAAAGCCTTGTTGCCTTCTTCAAAGGAGTGACACTTGTTAATGATAACAACACGCTTGCCCGCCTGCTCAATTTGTGCAATTGCTTTAGCAACAACATAGGCATCCATCACGGAAGTCGGCTCTGGATTGGTAACAATAACCTGTAATGTGGTCTGCGCGATAACCGCCTCGCTAATCCCCGCAGATGAATCGATGATGATAGCCTTGATAACATCCGTTAATTTACGGGCGCTGTTCAGCAGGCGGCTTATTTCAGCTTCGCCTATATCGGCCTGTCCCTCCATGCTGCCATACGCACAGTACATGTTTTTTGTAACTTTCTCCACAATTTCGCGCAGCAATGCCTTACCCTGCAATACATCGGCAATGGTCTTCACGGGATAAGTGTTATTCATGATATGCAGATTGGGGTTCTGGAAATCGGCATCAATCAACAATGTGGGAACTCCCTGCTGCGCAAAGGCATAGGCTGCCTGCTGAGCAAGAAAAGTTTTACCGGTACCGCCTTTACCCGAAAAAAAGCCAATAACTGGCAATGTTCCTGTACCGGCAACGGATGCACGCTGCATGCGGGTTAGTTGCGCGGCCCGCTCGGCCTGTCCGGTCATGATGCAGTAACTTTACCACTATAGATTATATTGGCAATATGTTCACTATCGGCGGCAATTATATCATCGGGGATAACCTGTCCGTTGGTAAGATATTTTACCGGGGCCTGGCTTCTATTGGCCACGTTAAGGATATTTCCGTATGTAACCGCTTCGTCGAGCTTGGTGAAAATAAGTCCTGAATAATTAAATATGCCGAATTTCTTTGCCGTGTCAAGTAAAGTCGCTGAGGCTCCCGAGGCACTTAGAACCAAAATAGTTTCAGCAACATTAACGGTTGAAAGCACTGTTTTCATTTCCTGCAGGTACTTGGTGTTATTTTGGCTTCTGCCCGCGGTGTCTATAAAGATAATATCTTTATGCCGGAACTTGTTAATCATCGTTGCCAGATCTTTTGCATCGTAGGCAACTAAAAAATCAATATCACTCACATCGGAAAAAATTTTCAGCTGGTCTATCGCACCTAACCGGTACGTGTCAATAGAGATAAGCCCGATATCCAGTTTGTGCAATAGCTTACTGATAACGGCAAGTTTTGCAATGCAGGTGGTTTTCCCAACGCCCGTTGGCCCCACCACGGCAATAATTTTTCCGCTTTTTCTTTTGTTAATTTCAAATCCGGCGGTGGGAATCATAGCCGCCATAGTCGAAACTAATGTCGATTCAATATCCGAAGGTTTTAAAAATGGCAAATTGGGTGTTAACTGCGCGATAATCTGATTGACAATCGAGGGCTGTATGTCTTTTTCAAGAAGACTCTGTTTAATATTTTCCAGCATAAACGCCTGCGCGCCCGAAGCCCGTTTTTTCTCGAGCATAGCCCTGTTCATTTCCTCCTGATTTGCAGGGGCATTTTTTCCTGCCGTGGCAGGTGCTCTTTTATGTGCCGGGGCTTTCTCTTCATCTGTTGCCCTTGGTGCATGCCTGTGCTGTGGTGCAGTTGGCCTAATGGGTGCGGGTGTATAACCCGGAGTTCCTCTAGCGCGATATCAAGTGGTTCGTCATCATCATTCTGAGGCTTGGGAATAGGTTTAACCGGTGGGTTATACGGATTGCGTGAAGCAGGTGAGGGAAGATTATCCATTCCCGCGGTAATTTCGAAAACTTTTCCACCATTAGCACCGCGGCCTTCAAGCACTTTCGTGCTCAGCACGATTGCTTCATCACCCAGTTCGGTTTTCATCAATTCAATTGCTTCTTTAAGCGTACTGGCGGTATATTTTTTTATCTGCATGGCTTAAACTCTAATCCTTTAGAATAATATGGGTAACTACCTACCGTTTATACTTCAAGCTTCCCGATAAATTCGAGCTCGATGTTTGACGGTAACTCCGTGTATGAGAGTACAACCAAATCCGGAAAACTTGCATTAAGCAATTTAAACAAATATGGCCGTATTGTTGCAGAAGTTGTTAAAATAGGTACATATCCAAATGATCTGAATTGGTCAATATAGGTAATAATAGCCCTTTGCAGGTCCATAAGTGTTGTTGGACTGAGACCCAACGTCTGAACTGCATCTTTTTGCTTTTGCAGAGCACTGATAATCTGCCCTTCAAGACCGTCGCCAAGAGCAATCGCGTGCAGTACCCCGTTCTGATCCTTGTAAGTGTTTGCAATGGTTTCACCAAGCGAGTGCCGCACGTACTCGGTCAGCACATCCACGTTTTTGGTAACTTTCGCGTAATCTATTAATGATTCGAGAATCAGCACCAAATCTTTTATCGGCACCAGCTCTTTCAGTAAATTCTGCAATACTTTTTGTATAACGCCAAGAGGTAACAGATCAGGATTAATAGCCTCGATAACCGCCGGGTATTCTTTCTTCAGGTTTTCGAGCAATTGTTTAACCGATTGCCGTGAAAGTATCTTGTCGAAGTTCTTTTTAATGGTTTCCTGCAGGTGTGTTGAAAGCACGCTGATACAGTCAACAACAGTATATCCCAGAATCTCGGCTTTCTCTTTCTCATCATCGCCTACCCACGAGCCTGACAGATTGAATGCCGGATCGGTTGTTGGTATGCCGCTCAGCTCTTCCTGAATGTGCCCGGGATTCATTGCCAGGTAACGGTCAGGGTAAATTTCGTAGTTGGCAACCACGTTTCCTTTAATCTTTATAATGTATTGATTAGGAGACAATTGTAGATTATCGCGCACTCGTACAGGGGGAACCAACACTCCGTACTCAAGTGCAATGTATTTTCTGGTCGAAGAAATCTTCTGGAAGAGGTTTCCACCCTGAGATTCATCCACTAAAGGAATAAGTCCGTAACCTATTTCGATCTCTATCGGGTCAACGGTAAGGTACTCTTCAACACGGTCTTCATGGGTTTCCGGCTCCTGTGTTTCAACCGGTTTCTCATCAACTTTTATGATATTTTTCTGTTTGTTAACAAGATAAGCAACCGAGCCCATGCCGATACTTAACAGCAAAAACGGGATTGTCGGCATCCCGGGAATAAGGGCAAACAAAAAAGTTGCACCCGAAACCGTACCCAAAACTCTTGGATTTGAGAACAACTGCGTCTTCATCTGTTCATCCATACCTGCTGAACTTGCCGAACGGGTTACCACCATACCGGCAGCAGTTGCAATAAGCAATGCAGGTACCTGGGAAACAAGACCGTCACCGATAGTAAGAATGGTGTATGTCGATACAGCATCCTGTATGGTTAAACCACGCTGCAGCACCCCTATGATAATACCACCGATGATATTAATCGTGTTAATTAAAAGGCCTGCCATCGCGTCGCCCTTTACAAACTTACCGGCACCGTCCATCGCCCCGTAAAACTCAGCTTCCTTCGATATCAGCTCTCTGCGCGCCTTTGCTTCACCTTCGTTAATAAGTCCGGCGTTTAAATCGGCATCAATTGCCATCTGCTTACCGGGCATTGCATCCAACGTCGAACGGGCTGCAACTTCTGAAATACGCCCAGAGCCTTTTACGATAACGATAAACTGAATGATAACCAAAATGATGAAGATGATAAAACCGACCACGTAACTACCGCCAACAACAAACTGGCCGAACGTTTCAATAACATCTCCGGCGTAGCCGTCTAAAAGTATAAGCCTTGTTGAACTGATGTTGAGCGACAACCGGAGCAGTGTTAAAACCAGCAGCAATCCCGGAAAGATTGAAATTTCCAGCGGGGACTGAATGTACAGCGAAACGATAAGGATAAGAATTGAAGCAACAATATTTACAGCAAGAAGAAAATCCAGCAGCATCGGGGGCAATGGTATAATCATTAACCCGAGGATAAAAATTATACCAAACGCGAGAAGAATATCAGAGTTCCGTAAAAGCCTTGCTATCATATTATACTATGTACCGTCTTTTTCCATGCTTTTGTTGATAAACGAATGCCAGTATCTGAGCCACTGTTTTAAAGAAAACTTCAGGTATCTGGTCACCTACTTCGCATTGTTTATACAAAGCGCGTGCCAACTCCACATTCTCGTGCATTGGTATATTATGCTCTTGCGCAATTGCTTTAATTTTCTGTGCAACAAGGTCATACCCCTTGGCCACAACCCTCGGGGCCTGCCTGGTGTTCAGTTCATATTTCAGTGCAATTGCAACGTGTGTCGGGTTAGTAATAATAACATCTGCCTTGGGGACATCTTTCATCATTCTGCTGCGTGCCATCATCAACTGCTTCTGGCGAATCTTTCCCTTTATTAACGGATCGCCGTCCATTTCCTTGGCTTCTTCTTTAACCTCCTGTTTGGTCATCATAAGGTCTTTGCTGTGCTTCTTTTTCTGGTAGATAAAGTCAGCAGCGGCAATTACCGAATAGAAGATTGCCATTTTCCATACGAATGAAAATGCCGTTTCAACCATATAGGTCAGGATTTCATCAATGGTGTAACGGGTAAGCTCTACCGAGTTGGTAAAAGCATCCGAAATCATCCAGTAGGCGAAAAGGCTGATGAGTGCCAGTTTAAATAACGATTTAAGAGCTTCGATACTTGAGCCGGTTGAAAACAATATCCTTTTAAGCCCTTTGAACAGGTTCATTTTGTCAAATTTAGGCCTGAGTGCATCACCCGAGAAAACGAAACCCACCTGCCCGTACCCGGCAACAAGCGAAACGAGCATTAAACCGAACAATATCGGCGCAACTAAACTAAAAAACCACCAAACTCCTTTTGAAGAGAGCATTTGTATCGTTTCCATAGAAACATCAAATGTTGTGGCAGAAGACAACAGGTAAACAGTCAACTCCTTAACACCGTTGCCTATTTTATCACGCATCAAATAGACCAGAATAGTGCCCGTGGAGAATATCGCGAAGGAGTTTACCTCCATACTGCGGGCAACATTTCCTTTTTTCCGGGTTTCTTCAACGCGTTTTCCCGACGCTTGTTCGGTTTTTTCTTGTCCGCTGCCTTGCTCTGCCATCTTAATATCCCATCGCTGTTAACAGATTATACAGGCTGCCCTCGAGCTGCTCTATCATATATTTCATCAGCATGATAAAAATGGGAGCGGACGCTGAAAGCAGGCCTAAGCCGAGGATTATCTGCAAAGGCTGCATAACAAAAAACACCTGCATCTGAGGTATTATTCTCGAAATAATGCCTGCCGCGGTATGCATCAGAAAAAACGCGACCATAACAGGTGCCGCGATTTTGATGGCAATAATAAAAATTCCCGCTGAATATTTTAATAAAATGAGATAAACGGATTCGTTAATGCTGTAATGACCGAGCGGTATAATATTAAACGAAACGGCCAGCCCTCTGATGAGGATATGATGGCCGTCTATGGTAAAAAAAACAAGTATCGCGGCAAGGTTTAACACCTGCCCGATAACGTTATTTTCTACTTCGGTACTCGGATCGAACATCTGCGCCATGCTTAAACCAAGGTCCATACCCATCTGGCTGCCGGCGTATGAAATACCGTAAAAAACAAAATTGAGCGAAAAGCCCATTATCATTCCCGTCAGTGCCTCTTTAAACGCGTACGTGATAAGCAGGGGGTACCCGACGTTGTAGGCAATTTGATTGGGTTTGACGATAAAAAAAAGGATATAGGCGAAAGTGAGTGAAAAAAACAACTTGGCTGTTGTTGAAACGGTATTGCTGCTGAAGGCAGGAGCGGTGAATAGCATTGCCGTTACACGGATAAAAATAAAGAACAATGTCAAAAAATCATTGACCAGAAACGTCATTATCGCAAGACACTGCTAAACTGATTGAAAAACCGGATTGTCAGGCTCATAAGCTTTTCAGCGATAAACGGCATCATAATAATTACCATCAGGGCGGTAATAATAATCTTGGGAACAAAAGTTAACGTCATTTCCTGTATAGAGGTTGCAGCCTGAAACAGCGATATAATAACTCCCAAAATTAACGAGGCACCGAGTATCGGCAGCAAAATAATCATCGTGGTTAAAAAAACATCGGTCAGCAATTCAACAATTAATTCAACGGTCATTGGAAACTCCTTACAACGGAGCCGATTACCAGGCCCCATCCGTCAACTAATACAAATAATAAAATCTTAAATGGCAGCGATACCATCATCGGGGGCAGCATCATCATACCCATAGACATCAGGATGCTCGAAACAATCATATCCACAACAATAAACGGGATAAACAGGAAAAAACCGATAATAAAACCTGCACGCAGTTCACTGATGATAAATGCGGGAACTAAAATATGGGTCGGCAGGTCGGTACGGGTTTTTGGTTTTGGCAAATTTGAAATACTCAGGAATAATTCAAGATCCTGATCCCTGACTTGCCTGAACATGAATGCCCTTACCGGCTCGATACCCTTTGTATAGGCGCTATCCATAGAAATTTTCTTGTCCAGGTATGGTTTCAGCGCTTCATCATTTACTTTTGTCCAGGTCGGGGTCATAATAAAAAACGTAACAAACAGGGCAAGCCCTGCAAGCAGCTGGTTGGGCGGCATCTGCATAGTACCAAGTGCAGACCGCAAAAAATTCAAAACGATAATCAGCCGTAAATAGCTTGTTGTCATAATCAGTAATGATGGGGCAAGCGAAAGGATGGTCAGCAGGAATAAAAGCTGTAATGTTCCTGCAACATCATCGGGATTGCTTGAGTTGCCAATGTTAATCCCAACTTTTGGCAAAGAGACCGTACCGGAATTCTGTTGCGCTGTGTTTGTTCTTGGCTGCAAACTTTTGGTGTTTGCCTGTGCAAATGTTGCCTGCTGAACCAAGGTAAACAGCAACAGTAAGCAAATAACCCATTTCATGAAAGTCTAATGCTCCCCTTCAAACGTTTCATCAGGGTATCCTCATGCGATTCGGTCTCCGGCGGATTGGACGCGGGGCGCTTATCCAGCAAAGTAAAACTGTTGTCAGCAATGCCGACTATGTACTCTACCTGTTCGATTTGTATGATTGATACATATTTTTTGGGCATAATCATTTGTGTAGCAAGTACTTTAATAGCATGGGCCGCACCAACCCTGCTATTACCCTGGTACAGAAATTTTTTTGTGAGATATAAAACCAGATACATAACCCCGACAAGCAGGGTTAAAATTAATATCACTTTAAAGATGTCAACAAATCCCATGCTTAAAAACCTTTTATCCTGTCGGCAGCTTCCACCAAGTTGGTAATACGGATACCGAAATGTTTATCAATAACCACAACTTCGCCTTCCGCGATTTTTTTGTTGTTAACAAAAACATCAACCGGCTCGCTTGCCAGTTTTTCAAGTTCTATAACATAACCGCGTTCCAGTTCAAGGATATCCTTTATTTGCATCTTTGTTCTGCCAAGCTCAATATATACGTTCAGGTGCAAATCTTTCAGATATTCAAGCTTCTGATCCGGCACCTGCGACCGGCGGGTGGATTCATCAAAATTGGGAAAATTGGCCATGCCGCCACTGTAACCAACCTGCCCCTGATCGTCAATCGGGAAATCGGTTTCGTCTGATAATTGATTATTTAAATTGTCGTCGCTCATACTTACCTTTCAATTACTCTATTTGCTCAAGCCGTTTTGTTATTTTTACAGCTTTGTGGCCGTTCATAACACCGGGCTGACCCAGGAAAAATTTTTTTTCTTCTACCGAGATGTTTATTTCCTCACCTACTTTTTTGCGCATCATAATAACATCGCCTTTTTTCAGCTCCATCAGCTCTTTTAAGCTGATAACCGCCCTGCCAAACTCAACTTGAACTTTCAGGTCAGTGCCTCTCAGGTGCGTCATTAAAATATTCTTTGCAGTGGTTCCCTGATATTTTGCCGGACGTATGGTCGAAAAATTCTGCGTGGAAAGTTTTGATAAAATCGTGTCGAAAGCATACGTTGCAAAACAGAGGTTCATCAAAAAGGCCTGCTCTCCGATAAACAACTCGAACGAAATGATCAGGACGCTTTCCGATTGTGATGTAATTTGTGCAAAATCGATATCCGACTCGAAACGTTCCAGGTTAAAATCATAATAGCCGATAATACCCCATGCCTTTTTCAGTTCCTGCATAACCCGTTCAACAAACACCATCAACACTTTTTGTTCAATAGGTGTTACCACTTTTGCCTGTTTGGTGCCCTTGCCATTACCGCCAAGCAAGCGGTCGATAAGGGTAAACGCCAATTCAGTGCTTAATTCAAGGATTGCTTTAATATCGCTGCCTTTTACATCAAACAAAAACAAACAAGCGGGGTTAGATACGGAAAGAACATATTCCGAATAATAAATCTGATCGACCGAGATAACGTTGATATTAATGATAGACTGCAGTTTGGTCATCAGGAATGAGCTGAGGCCCTCTGCAAAATTTTCGTGGATATTGCGTAACGTGCGGAGTTGGTTTTTCGATATGCGGTTAGGCAGGCGGAAATCGTACGGTACGGCTTCGCGCTCGCTGCTGCCGCCGCTGTTTTGGTCCGCACCGCCTTTTATGTTATTCAGCAGTTGGTCAATTTCTTGCTGGGATAATACTTCTGCCATGTTATTTTATTGGATTATATACTTGCTGAAATATATGTCGGAGAGCTCTAGCTCCGGTATCCGCTCGGTTATGATCCGCGTCAGTTCTACCTTTAGCGAATCTTTATACCCAACCTGATTCAGTTCCGAAAGTGTTTTGCTTGAAAGGGTTGAAATAACAATATCTTTCAGCAGTACTTCCTTCTCTTCCAGTCCTTTTTTCTGTTCTTCGGTAGGTACCGAGAAGCCGACACTCGTTAACATCAGGCGCTGGCCGTTTGTGCCCGCGGGATTAATAATAATATCTTCAACGGAAAAGAAGAATTTACCTTCCACTTCTTCGCCGCTTTTCGCCTTTTTCTTTGTCTTTTTCTCGCCATGCACTTCTTCAGTTTGTGAACCTTCTCCATCGCCCTCGGCCTGGGAAGACCATCTGCTTAACAGAAAATTCGCCGTGATGAAGTAAATTACCACTAACTGAATAATAAATAAAGGAAGGCCGATAATAAATACTTTCGGGTTCAACCCGCCTTTTCTGGATTCGCCTATTTCTTTGGAATCGATTTTTTCATCCATGAGACTATAACCTAACAAGTTTTGTTTTCAATTCTTTTACAATACCTGTGCCACTACCCAAACACCCTGTTATGCAAGGTTTTAGCCGGATTTAGGGCTTTTTTTACCGTAGCAGGCACCCCATTTTTTTACCAACCGCACTTGATTGGCTAATATTATTCATTTGAGGATAGTTCGGCAGAAAGGATCGGCTTGAATTTTCATGGGTATATTCTACGCAAAACTCACGAAGCCAATGTAATTGGTAAAATCTAAAGTGTTATTCTGGATACGGGTAAAGATTATTGTTATTCACCTGCCTCCGCGGCATCGGTTGAATTATTTTTTTCATCTTCAATAAAGTTGATAACACGATGTAATTTGATATGCGAAAAAAACTATTTATGGATAGAGATTTTTTGTTAATTTTGCATATACAATAATTGAAGTGGATTTTTTGTGAAGATATTTACCATTTTGTTACTCGCTTTTTGTACATATACAATAGAATTATCCGGACAGGAAAATACATTACATAGCACAGTCCCCCAAAACCATTCCGGTAAAATGTCACCGGCTGCATTTTATGATACGGAGGCTGAAGGTATGGCATTTCTGAGACTGCCCTATAGTGCCGAAGCATATTTGCTTGGCATGACCGGTGCCTCCCGGATGACTGATGACCCGGCAGCCTTTACCATTAATCCCGCCCAATTGGGTATGCAGCATTTGCATGCGGGGTTTGCAGCAGGCTATAATTTTTTTGATTCCTATAAAAACACGGTTAACGTTTGGCACAGGGGCAGTGCGGCAACAGCCGGTTTTAGCCTCAGCGACATTTCGTCGAGTGATATTTTATATAACAGATGGATTCCACTAACGGTGCAAATAGATAATCCCTATAATGGAAAGACAATATGGCCTGATGAAGAAGCCAAATTATTCTCGTTCGGTATCGGAATGGATTATGGCGTTAAACTTTCTGCCGGTATAACCTATAAACAGGCTGCAATGCATTTTACAAAAACGGTACAAAGAAATCTCTATGATTTTGGAATGCTTGTTCATGTCCCCGTCCTCGATTTGCTTGCACCGGGTATGCAATTAAATAACAGGCAAAATGACTTCAGCTATTCATTAGTTATGAGTATGGGATTTACACGCAATAATGATGGACATGAAGCAATAAAAGATGAAACCTATAAAACAGTAGATGGCCTTACGCACACCGTAAAAACTTTTGTACCTACTTTTATGCAAGTTGGTTTCTCCGCCGATTTTAGCATGAGCTATAAAAAAAACGAAACTGTCTGGGTGCCGCTGCAGGTATCCTTTTCAACTGAGCAGGTGGACCAGTTTAGTTTTAAACCGAGTGACTACAACTTAGAACTTTTGACTTCCTCAAATGAATACCAGTCATTTATACACGTTGAGACCGAAACTGCTGCGAAAAATAACAAAGGCTTTCAAATTACTGCCGGAGAGGTTGTAACTCTGCTCGCGGGCAGTTCCGAAGTTGGATACTATCAGGGTCTCAGTGAAAAAATGAGCGGGTGGAAATTCAGCAGCAAGGGCATTCTTAAAATTATCGGGTTATTTGAACCCGGTTTTAAAAACAGCTTGGTCGGTTCTGTTTTATCTCACTTTCACATGCAATACATCAGTGGCACCGCCACGCAAACAGGGTATTCTTCCTATGCAAACATTTCCCGTAACAGGATGTTTTATTCGATTAGCCTTTCGTGGTGCAATCAAATGGCGCTTTAATGGATATTCTCAATCTAAAGTTTTTTTACCAACCATATAAGTGGTACTCGTATGAACAAAATCATCCTCCTCTTATTCACTTTTGGCATATATTTTACCGAATTATCCGGTCAGGTTAACACACAAAATTCCGTGTTACATCAAGGCAATCAAAGCATGCCATCGCCAGCCGGCATTTCCTACGCCGGCGAAATTATGTCTTTTCTTACTCTGCCGATTAGCGCTGAGTCTTACATGCTTGGCACAACCGGGACAGCACGCCTGACCGATGACCCCATGGCAGTTGCCATTAATCCCGCGCAATTAGGCATGCAAACTTTAAAATCTCAATATGCAGCGGGATATAGTTTTTTTGATTCATATAAGCTCTATCCCAATATTTGGCATAAAAGCCTCGCCTTCAATGCAGGGTTGCATCTAAACGATTTTATAGAAAGCAACATCCCGCTCAGTTTTGGAATCGGCTACAGTAGTTTCTATAATCAATACATGACACTCTGGATAGCAACATTTGAGAACCCGTTCAACAGCTTTAAGATAAATCCATATGAAAAGACGAACATGTATTCGTTCAGCGTTGGATTGGATTATGGGGTGAAAATTTCTGCAGGTACAACATATAAACAATGTATCGTGGATTTTAACGGAACCCGAAAAAGAAATTTATACGATTTTGGCTTACTCATCCATTTCCCGATGCATGAGCTCTTGGCTGGAAACAGGCAAAACAGCAATGTGGTGGAGACGGGATTTGGCTACTCTGCTGATATCAGTCTTGGCTATACCCGGAACAATCTTGGAGCGGAGGCAATTAAAGAAGAGATCAGTGAACCCCGGCCTGGTGATGTATCAATAGCAAATTTGTATGTTCCATCCTCAGTACAAACAGGGCTTTCAACCAGTTTCGGATTGCGGTTTATTAATGGCAATGTTACATGGATCCCACTACGGGTCTCCTACTCCATCGAAGAAAAAGATATGTTAAGCTATCAGAGCGGTTCAACAATAAAACATCAGGGTGTATTGGGGGATATTAATTTCTATAATGACGTTGTAATAGGTAAAACAAATTCTTCAACCACAAAACATAAAGGGCTAAGAATTGATTTTGGTGAGTTCGTCTCAGTTCTTAGCGGAAGAACCGACGGCGGTTACTATTTTCCTTTCCTCCGCGAGGAAGTTAGTGGCTGGGTTATTAACAGCAGGGGCCTTTTTAAGGCAATTTTAATATCCTCAGAAAGGGAAAATGCCGCTTTTGAGTATATTTTAAGGCACCTAAATATTCAATATACCAACGGAAAATCGGAATTCTTTGTACCGCCCTCCACATTTTTATTCTTTGGCAATCCCGGTCAAAGAAAGTTTTACTCGATTAATATTTCGTGGAGTAACTGGTAATACGGTACGGATTTAAGGTTCGTAAGCAACTGTCATTTAAATCACTTTTTTGAAATTAAATTTTTTATGCCAATAATATTACTGGTACTCCTATGAACAAAATCATCCTCCTTTTATTTGCTTTTGGCATATATTTTACCGAATTATCCGGTCAGATTACTACCCAAAATAATACGATGCCCCAGAGTAATCAAAACATGCTGTCCACTGCCGACATTTTCTATTTTACAGAAACCATGACTTTTCTTACTCTGCCTGTTAGCGCGGAGTCTTACATGCTTGGTAATACCGGAGCAGCACGCATAACCGATGACCCCATGGCAGTTGCCATTAATCCCGCGCAATTGGGAATGCAAAGTTTTAGAACTAATTATACCGTGGGCTACAATTTTATCAACTCAAACCATTATATAAGCACATGGCATAAATCCATGAACATTAACGCGGGGTTCAAGCTTGGCGATTTCGTCAAAAGCAGCATTCCACTCAGTTTTGGAATCGGGTACAGCAACCTTTACAACCAATACAAAAGAATAACGATGATACATTTCGAAGATCCCTTTTGGTATAAGGAAATAAGTGCAAATGAAAAAGTGGATATGTACTCGTTCGGTATCGGATTAGATTATGCTATTAAGGTTTCTGCCGGGGCAACATACAAACACTGCCTTCCAGAATATGAAGATACCGAAACCAAAAATTTGTACGACTTTGGCTTGCTTGCTAATTTTCCAATCCACGAGCTTTTAGGTTACGGCAATCAGAATGCTTCAAGTAGTGAGGCCGGTTTCAGTTACACTGCCGATATAAGTCTTGGTTATTCCCGGAACAATTTTGGTTCAGAAGCCATTGGTGATAGGTATATCGCGACATTTCCCGGAGAAACCCGTAAAATAAAAACCTCCGTACCCTCCTTCATTCAAACAGGCCTGTCAACCGTTATCGGACTAAAATACAACAAAAATAATGGAACATGGCAGCCGCTGTGTATCACATTTTCGGTTGAAGAAAGAGATGGATTGACCTACGTCAGCGGAGAAACTTTAAAGCATCAGGGCATCATGGGTGATATTAATTTTTATCAAGATATCCTTATGGGTAAAACAAATCCTTCAACAACAAAGCATAAGGGTTTCCGGATTGATATTGGCGAAATGTGCTCACTACTTAGTGGCAGCAGCGAGGGAAAATTATATTTTCCTTCACTTTGCGAGGAAATAAGCGGGTGGGCCATAAACAGCAAAGGCTTTTTTAAGGTTTTGGCAATGTTTTCTCCTGACATACTTAATACGAAAGCGGGATATGTTTTACAACATTTAAACGTACAATGCACTTTCGGGAAGGCAGTGAGCTCAGAAAAATTTGTTTCAGGCTATGAATATATTTCGCCAAGGGTAAGAAAGTTTTACTCGATAAATATTTCGTGGAGTAACTGGTAACACGGTACGGGCTTTAAGATACAATTGAGCCATTGCAAGAGTGTTAATATGCACCAAGAACATTCTGGCAATGGCGCTTTTGTGCTACGCGGCTTGAAACCACGCAAACTTGCAATATCAGATGTTTTTTCAATACATGCAGAATTTTTACAATCGAGAAATAAATATATTTCACAAAATTACCTCTCAAATAAATGTTTTTAACAGTATGTAATTGTTTTTCACGTTAAGCACGGAACAAAGCACACTTTTTTACAGCTATAAAGCTTTCAACCTTCTGCAAGTAGTATAAAATTTATGTTTTGTATAACGGTAAATTTGCCTATGATTGATGATTACAAGTTTTAACTTATCAAATGCAGCACAAACGTATGTTCAAATATATTCCGGCTATCATAACATTTTTTTGCTTTCAGATGTTCGCGCAATACTCGCCTACCGTTGATTTTTTGCCTGACAGCAGCAGGGCAATCCTTAACGGGGCACATCACCTTAACCATTTTGCCACATTCGCCGGTGCAGCCCCCGGATATAATAAATTTGTCATCCGGGCAATTGATACCGTACAGAAACATGCAATGGATGGCGGCACCTATTTTATCGGAATAAAAGCAATACCCACGGAGTCACCGGTAAATTACGAGCTGAAACTGGGCAGCAGACCGCTCCTTACTCCACCGCGCCCAAGCAGCTACTGCAGCGGTTCAACCTATGCCGCATTTATCGAAACGTTAAACCTTCTCTTCCCCGGTATAGACAGCAGTCTTTCGGCGGACCGTTTAGAGGCACTCCGCATGCAGGAACCTGATGGCGGGCGGCGGGAGGATAATGTTAAATTTTGGGGCCGTTGGAATGCCGACGGCAACGGCTGCAAATTTGCACTGGTGGATTACAGCAAAATGGGTATGGAAGTAAAAGCCGAAGATGCAAAACCCGGAGATTTTGCAAATATTTCCTGGACAAACGGCGGCGGGCATTCGGTAGTATTTCTCGGCTGGTATCTTAACGGAAACGGCGAGAAAGCCATTCTTTACTGGTCAAGCCAAAAGGGTACAAACGGCTACGGCGACCAACTCTCTCCCCTCAGCAAAGTTGCCGACATCAACTTTGTAAGACTAACTACGCCAGAAGCAATTATGAATTATTAATTATAAATTATGAAGAGGGCTTCTCTGCATTTTAGTATTATCTCTTTTTTTTGTTGTTAAGATAATGCTACGAATAATTTTTAGTAGTTCTGTGCAATCACTGTAAACAGATGCGAATTCTATTTCTGATAAATAATTTGTTTCCTTCATCAATTCAATCCAGTACTGTGTTTCATCGCATTCTTTTTGCGCAATGCTTAACTTGTGAATAAAATCCGCTGTGCTTTCGGCATTCAAGGCTTCCCGAACATTAGCACCGATTGATGTTCCTGAACGCATCAATTGTTTACTGAGAACATACTCGTGCAAATTTTCACGAAAATGTTTATTTAAACGAATACATCGGACTGCAAATAAAAAAGATTTTTCTTTCAAAAGATTTTTCTTCATAAAATCCTCAACGGCATTAAATGTTTCTTTAATTCATAATTAAATTTCAATTTCGAGGTCCTTTATTTTTCGGTAGAGTGTTGAAAGTCCAAGGTTAAGGGCTGTGGCGGCTTTTTCCTTGTCGTAGTTGCTGTTTTCCAAAGCACGGATGATAAACTCTTTTTCGACCCGTTTCATAAACTCATCAAGTGAACCACTCGTAATTCATAATGGCACGCAGTACCGATGAATCGACACCACGGATGTTTTTCCCCATCTGCGTGCGGTATTTGTCAATAAAATAGTCAACAAGCAACGGGATGTCATCCCTGCGCTGCTTCAGCGAGGGCAAACCGATTTCAACGACATTCAGGCGGTAAAAAAGATCCTCGCGGAAACGCCCTTTGCTTATTTCCTCCTGCAGGTTGCGGTTGGTGGTTGCCAGGAAACGGATATTGACGGGAAAGGAGTACGAAGAACCAACAGGCGTACACTCTTTTTCCTGAAGCACGCGTAACAGTTTAACCTGCAATTGCAAGGGCATTTCGCTTACCTCGTCAAGGAACAGCGTCCCGCCTTCAGCAGCACGCATGTATCCTTCTTTGTCTGAAATAGCACCGGTAAACGCGCCTTTTTTGTGGCCGAATAATTCGCTTTCAATCAGGTTTTCTGATATTGCTCCACAGTTTACCGCGATAAAGGGTTTACCTTTACGTTTACTGTTGTAATGTATTGCACGGGCAATCAGCTCTTTACCCGTACCGCTGTTGCCGGTGATAAGGATGGTACTATCCGTTTGTGCAACAGTCTGTACCATTTCAAATATTTTTTTCATCGCAGCACTTCTGCCGATGATTTTAGAAAAATCGTACGTGCGCTGTAATTCCTTCCGCAGCAGTTGGTTTTCTTGCAGCAGTTTTTTCAGGTCGAATAAACGGCGCAGTTTAATGCTCAGTTCGTCAAACTCAACAGGTTTCAGGATGTAATCATGTGCACCTGCACGTAATGCTTTAATGGCGGTATCAAGCGAGCCATACGCGGTAATAACAATAAACGAAGTGCTCGAGGTAACTGCCGAAACTTTTTCAAGCAGTTCAGTGCCTTTCATCTGCGGCATTTCGATATCGGTAATAATTAAATCATACGTTGTTTCAAGTGCTTTTTCATAAGCCACGCGGCCGTTTTCAGCCTGCTCAACTTCATAGCCCTCGTTACTGAGCACGTATGAAATTGATTCGCGGATAATGTCCTCGTCATCAACAACGAGAATCTTTTCTGCCATGTATTCCTCTTAAAAGGATGGATTAATTGGTAAATTAATTATAAACTTTGTCCACTCGTATTGTTTACTTTCAACCCGAATGTCCCCCTGAAAACTTTTAACGATGCCATAGGAAACCCACAGCCCAAGCCCCGTCCCTTTCCCCTCGGTTTTGGTGGTAAAGAACGGTTCAAAGATTTTCGGGATGTTTGTCTGCTTCAGGCCGATGCCGTTATCTTGGAAGATAACAGTAAACTCGTTATTAACAAACAGCGTGGATACTTTAATCTCGCCTTTTTCCGGCGAGTTTGTTAAAGCCCTCCGCTCGTTTATTGCATCAACTGCATTAATGAGAATGTTAACGAAAACCTGCTGAATCTGATCCGAAACCAGCCGTATCGGCAGCAGTGATTCATCGAGATCCGTAACAAACGAAACATCTTTGGCTTTTTTACCCACCTGCACAATTTCTATTGATTCGCGGATATTCGCGTTGATGTCAGTCAGTTTCATCTCGTAATTGGTAGGCCGCGAAAAATCCACCAGGTCTCTGATAATCTTAGAAATCCGGGTAATCTGCTTTTTAACCAGTTCGAGTTTTTCCTTAATAAATTCATCTTCGGTACGGCGCTGAATTATCTGCACAAGTGCTGAAATGGATGCCAGAGGGTTGCCGACCTCGTGCGCAACACCCGCTGCAAGCGCTCCAATACTTTCCATTTTTTGCGTGTGCATCAGCTGCCGCTCAAGGTTCCGCTTTTCGTGAAGGTCACGGTGAATGCCAAAATAACCAATCACCTTTTTGTCTGAATTTACAATTGGCGATATGAGCAATTGGGTATAAAATGGCTCACCATCTTTTCGCTTGTTTTCAACTTCGCCAACCCAAACTTTTCCCGCTGCTATGGTACTCCACATGTTATCCCAAAAAGCTGTGGAGTGTTTGTTACTGCTAAAAACCCGGGGTGTATTTCCCAGCAGCTCTTCGGTTGTGTAACCGCTCGCGGCAATAAATGCCGGGTTAACATAGATCATTCTGCCGTTAAGGTCGGTAATCTGCAGCGGGTTAACCGTATTTTCCGCCACATAGTAAAACCGCAGCAGGTCAACTTCACGTTTTTTCTCAAAGGTAATATCACGGGCAATAAGCAAATAGGTTAATTGTGCCTTTTTGCTCCTGCCATGCTTTTCGCAGGTAAGAAATGCCTTTACTTCAAAAAATCCACTATCTCTTCCACGGAGTTTACACTCGAACTGCTGAGGAACAGTGGTCGAAGCACATTTGTATAAATAATGCTCGAATGAAAGTAAAGAGGCTTCATGAACAATTTCCTCGAAACTCTTGCCGGTTATTTCACTTTTTTTTACGGCTCTCTGCCGTAGAAACGACTCATTAACATCAAGAATCTCCGCCTTTTCATTTAAGATAAAACAAAAGTCGGGATACTGGTCAAATGCTGTAAAGAGAATAGTGTTCTCTTTATTCATGTAATATTACGCCTCTATAGATTGAAGGGATAAATGCTCACCCTAAATTATAAAATTACACGCAGAGTAAAAAAATGAAACGGTGATAATTATAAATTAAAAATTATGAATTAACACAAGTCTAAAACCCATGCCTTATGCACCCTAAATAACATACTATTAATAACTTGCAGCATTGCAACAAGGCTCTCTTCCGGTGGTAAACCCAGCAGTAAAACTATTTGCCGGATGCCGGTTTTTTGCATGTAATTGTTAGAAGTTACGGGGGCAGCTTTACAGCCGCTCGATAACTTCTTTCAATTCAGATTCGATGAAATGATAATAATTGGTGGACAACTTTTTTCTGTTGCGGTCAAGAACGTAAAAAGCATCATACACACCGCTCTCTTCCGTGGCTATTTTTGCAAAATAAATATGCATGCCAAGCTCGTTCATTTTGCGGGTAATCTGATACAAAAATCCCGGCATATCAGGTGCGTGGATCAGGATAACACTATAGACATCATGGGCTTCGAACTTTATTTTTATTTTCCGGTTCTTTTTCATGATTGCACGGCGAAAAGCACCCCAGTTAGCGCGCGATTTTTTTACTTCATAGGCAAGTTGCATCATTCCGCTTAATATATCCCGTAGGTCCGATTCGATTTTAGCGTAGCGTTCCTGCGGTACCGGTTTACCCGTTCCTGCACCTGTAATGGAGAACGTGTCAACAACGATACTGTCATTGCGGGTAAATATCCGTGCATCATGTATGCTTATATCGTTAATGGCAAGCGCACCGCATATTTTTGATAAAAGAAAATTGTCGTCTTTGGTGATTACCGTGAACTTCGTGAAGTGCTCGTCCTCGAGAAAATACATCGATAACGGTTCACCGCTTTCTATCTTTTCGATATGATGGTGTATCTCAAGCTCGGTAAAATGCTGCGAATATTGCGGATCGTCAAAGGCGGAAAGATGCTGGTCGAATGCATGGTGCCGTAAATTAAGATGAGTATCACCAGCGGGTGAGTGCATCAGTTCCCTGTCCGAAATTTTGTTCTCAAGTTTCCGTTTTGTCTGCTTGTACAGGTTAATCAGCAGCTCTTCTTTCCAACTGGTAAATATTTTCGGATTTACAGAAGCAAGAATGGCATAACTAATCAGGAAAAGAAAATCCAAGGCACTCGGGGATGGGAATATGGCAGCAAATGTATCGATGGTATCCTGCCGGGTAAGGTCTCTGCGGAATGCAACACGCTGCATGGCAAAATGATACCGGATGAGAAAAGAAACCAATTCCGTCTCTTCTGCCTCGTAACCCATTTTTTCCATAAAACTTTGTACAAGTTCTGCACCTAACACTTCATGCCCTTCCAAACCGAGAGGTTTGGCTATATCATGAAACAACAGCGCGAGATAGAGCAATTCATGGTTTTGTATAGAACAAAACACTTTACCAAAATAATTGGTGTGTGCCGAGAGTGTGTCGAGAAAGCACATACTGCGGATCGTGTGCTCATCTGTTGTGTAATAATAATACGCACCTTGCTGTCCTAGCCCCTGCGTCTCCTGAAAAGCGGGGATACATTTACCGAGAAAATCGAGTTCATGCATGGCGCTGAAAGTGCTGCCGACGTTCTTTTCCAATTGTAAAATTTTCCTGAAAAAAGCCGCGGATTCGGCTTCTTCATCAGGGCTGCATACTCCGTCATATGCAAGTATCTCGTTCCGCAGTTCGTCATTAAACCACGAATTATTGTATAACCCGCGGTAATAAAATGTTTCCATGATAAATGGCATGCTCATCGGTACCCGCGATTTGAGGTGCAGTCCGCCAAGTTTTAATGCAAGATTATTATCAAATGATTCTTCAAGATACTCAGGCAGGATTTTTTGTTCTTCATAAAGGATATGCTTTAGCAGGCTGTTCATAGTCCTGAAGATGGACTTTGCTCCTTTATAGTAAATCTTCATCATTTCTGTCGCGCTGCCGCCCATAGGCATTCGCTGCGGCAAATCCTTTTTACCGGCAGCCGAATACGCGCTGAAAAGACTGTATTGGTCACGCCATTCAAACCAGTCCCTGTTATCCTTATGCCTCGCGTGCGCCGCGTAACGGAACATTACCTGCTGGTAAAATGCATCATGGATACTATCTTTTTCAGTTGTGATAAGCAGCCCTGACCGGGTAAGGTTTGAAAGCACCGCATCAATCATTGGCTCATCTTTTTCAGGCACATCAAACCGTGTCCGGTTAATAAGGGTGTGCAGCAGGTGAATAAGGTACAAATCCATAAAACCACCGGCTGACTCTCTCAGGTTTGGTTCAACCAAAGCCGGACGTTCACCAAATGTTTTAAACCGGGCAGCCCGAAGCGTTTCAATTTCTTTGCACAACGCTTCTTCACTGTCCTGATGCAGCTTTTCCAAAAAACGGTTCTGCTTATTAACAAGCTGGGCGGTATTGCCAATAACAAACTGCCGGTTAGCTGAGAACAGCCACATAACCTCGGTAAGTGTTAGAGCCGACTCTTTAGCCGGCTGCAAAGGATGAAACCGCACCGGGTGCCCCGTACTTTCGGCTTGTTTTGCCAATGTCGCGTTAAGTATTTGCAGTTCCGTATCAGAAAGGTTAGGCGACATAACAATTAATTCAGCCACGGTAAATGGAGTTAATGTGGACCAGGCAAAATCGAGAACCGGGAAAATTGTAATAAGGGGAGATACCTGAGAATAAATTTCATGAAGCGCCTCGAATAAAAGCCTGCTGAATGTGCTGCCGGGGCGCACTTCATTAAATAGTTCTTCCGGCCGGGCAATCAAAGATGCACGGCATTCCCTGAACCGGATAAGACAATGATGATCGGGCCCGCCCATAGATATACCTAACGACAGAGATGCTTAAAGCCGGGCTGGCAGAATTCCACTTCAACTACTGATGAAATTCCCCCCCGTGTATTAAAATCGGCTGTCAGTTTCATATACCGCGGATTGCAGCACCGCGAAAGATCCTCGAGCATTTTATTGGTTACACTTTCAAAATAAATGCCGTCGTTCCGGTACGACTGATAATAAAATTTGAGTGATTTTAATTCAATGCATAATGCATCAGGTATATATTCAAGCGTTAGGGTTGCATAATCCGGCTGTCCTGTTTTCGGGCACACCGAGGTAAACTCCGGTGCGATATGTTTTACGCGGTAATCGCGCTCCGGATAAGCATTAGGAAAAGTTTCAAGTATAGATATTTTATCGTTCATACACTATGTGGTAATAACACCGTTAATAACAAAAAAAAATTATTCTAAAAACCAAGATAAGCTATTTACCCTTTAAGGTAAATACACCGGGGAGATTAATTAAGAATTATGAATTTTGAATTATGAATGCAGAGTTGATGGCGACAAATAGGTGGACTGTAATAAAATTTTGATTGCCTCTTGTGAGAGACGTTTGCAGCAAAAGCAAAAGGAAGCAGCCCTGCGCTATACCGCATTATTCGGATTTAGAAAAGTCCGTATGAAATTCTGGTTCACCTGATTTTTCGGTGGAAGTGAATACAAGGTTACTGATAAAAGTACCATCGAAAAGAGAGTCATTGGATAGCGGTCAGTTATTCACCTGTCTTCAATGTGTAGTTGTTATCGGGATTTTTTCAGTGGCTAAAGCCTGAAATACTGAGCGTGAAGTAGCTCCCCGGCTTGAAAAGCCGGGGTTAGGAGATGAGGAATAACTGCTCTGTGAGCGTCTAGTATTGAATGTGACCTAACCCCGGCTTTCCAAGCCGGGGAGTTCGCTCTCCCCAGAAATTTCAGGCTTTAGCCACTGAATATCCAGAGTAAAGACACCCTACAAATCTTTAATAATCGCAGCATTATCAAAATTATTAATATGAATAAACTTTTGTGATGGAGTGATTTCAAAAACTCCACCGAAAAATCAGGTGAACCTAAAACGGGGTTCACCTGAAAAATCGGTGGAGATTCTGCAATGAGGCGAATTAGTCATCAGAAGCACACTGATCAACTTGACCTTTTTGGAGCGAAATTTCACAATGAAATTGTACTACATTC
Source organism: Ignavibacteriales bacterium (assembly GCA_016182615.1). GTDB lineage: Bacteria > Bacteroidota > Ignavibacteria > Ignavibacteriales > Ignavibacteriaceae > JACPGF01. The sequence goes on along the minus strand of JACPGF010000007.1, from coordinate 159 downwards.
ACCATGCAATTAGTGGCTAAAGCCTGGGAACAGTTGGGTTGAACCACCCCAGAGTGAACTCTGGGGTTAGGAGATATTCAACTATACCCGCTCAGAGAGCGGTTGTTATGCATGCCCTAACCCCTGCATTTATGCTGGGGTACCTTACCCAACAGGATT
>JACPGF010000151.1:13705-14964 GCA_016182615.1 Ignavibacteriales bacterium | reverse complement strand
TTAAGAATTTTTACAACCCTAAAAGCTCCATCTGCCTTTACAATTTTAGCACCCAACAATCCAAGTTTTATTCTTTCGGGTTTAGGATATTCACCGCCGCCAACATAAGCATGCCCGATGTTCAGTTCACTAATCATTTCGCCTATTACATAGGTAAGGTCGGCACGATGATTTACATAGGGTAAAAGTTCGGCATAGTTGTTTCTGATTTTTTCCCAGTCAACTCCATGCATGTTTGGCGCATAAAGAAAGTCCCGCATTTGCCGCCACGATTCAAAAAATATCTGTTTCCATTCCTCGGCATAATTTACGGTAACCTGCATATCATTTAATTGCAGCTTTTCCTTCAAATCTATTTTGGCAGAAGGCATATCAATAATCGCGTATGATTGCATTTGGGCTACCAGCATTTTTTTCCGGTCAGCCGAAATTTCGTATCCGTCAATTTCGCCAAGTTCCGTTTCTTTTTTAGCTTCTAAATCGTAGAGGAACAATTTAGATTTGCCATCTTCCGAACCTCTGCGCTGATAATAAACCGAATTGCCGACAATCCCCAATCCCCAATATTGCGAACCGGAAACCGGGAGTTCTACAACACGGTCAAAAATGTTAGTAAAATCAATATCCACGGTTACCGTTTTTGCATCTTTCGTGTCTTTTGCTTCATCTTTTTTTACCGCCGTATCTTTAATACTTACCTCATCACTCTTTGGTTCGAATGGTGATTTACCATTTTTTGCAAGCGGAATAAAATAGATTTTTGCCATATCCTGATAGATATGATTCCACTCGGCCCAGCCATAGTTTGGTGTAAAATTGCGGTTTGAGACAAAGAACAAATATTTGCCATCGTCACTAAATTCACTACTACCCGATGTGTACCATTCATCGGTTACAACGGTGGATTTTTTAGTATCCAATGAATAAACAAATACCCGGCTGGTATTGCTTGGCATTTGTTTCGAGTAAGTAATCCATTTACTATCCGGTGACCAGGCATAACTGTCAAATTCCCATTCGGCACAATAATCAACCTCGGTTATTTTTGTCGATTCGACATCAAGATAGTACAAGTGTTGGCTTCTGTCACTCCAGACAATTTTTTTACTGTCCGGCGACCAGTACAAATTGTATTTGTAGCAGTTTCCGTCTTTTGTTAAACGTGTAGGCTTACCGCTGCCATCCTGTGCTACAATATAAATTTCATCTTCTCCTGAAACATCGGATACGTATGCTATAAATTTTCCATTAGGCGACCA
>JACPGF010000151.1:0-13694 GCA_016182615.1 Ignavibacteriales bacterium | reverse complement strand
TGTGGCAGTAAGATTTCTTGTAGCTCCATTCTTTTTAGGTACGGTAAAAATATCACCATGAGCCGAGAATAATGCCCGTTTTCCATCAGGAGATATTTCGTACGAGCGGACACTTTTTGATACATCAACAAGTTTACTTCTGCCCGCATCGCGGTCTTCCTGCATTTGTATCTGAATTTTTTCAGCTGAACCTTTTTTAATATCATATTTATATATGTATCCGCCGTTTTCATACACAACAAAATCTCCCCCTAAAGAGGGGAATTTGATATCATAATCTTTATAGGAAGTTAACTGTTTAGTTTCTTTAGTATCCATATTGTAACTATACAGGTTTAACCTGCTGTCACGGTCCGAGATAAAATATACCGTGTTCCCGTGCCACATAGGAATAATGTCCTGCGCAGGATTATTGGTAATATTTTCTGTTTTTTTCGTTTTGAAATTATAAATCCAAACATCATCTGCCTGGCCGCCGCGGTACCTTTTCCAGGTACGGAATTCTCTGAAAACTCTGTTGTAAGCAAGATTGCTGCCATCAGGTGAATAAGAACAGAAACCGCCCCTTGGAAGAGGTAATTGCTCAGACATGCCGCCTTTAGCAGCAACAGTAAAAAGTTGTCCTTTAAAATCATTAAACTCGTATTGACGGCTGCGGTAAATGATTGTGGCATTATCGCGCCATCCCATAGTAATATTATTGGGGCCCATACGGTCAGATATATCATCCCTTCCAAGCGTGGCAGTAAAGGTCAAACGCTTAGGCACGCCTCCATTTGCAGGCATTACGTATATTTCCGTGTTGCCATCATATTGGCCTGTAAATGCTAATGTATTGCCATCTGGAGAAAACCGGGGGAACATTTCGTAACCAATATCATTGGTGAGTTTTCTTGCAACTCCACCGTTTATACCGGTTACATACAAGTCCCCGGCATAAGAAAACACCACCACTGTACCGTTTGTAGCAGGGAATCGTAACAGGCGGGCCTCATCTTGTGCAAATGTTGCGCCGCTTACCAGTAAAAATATGATTACCGGCAGTAAATATTTTTTAAACATGAATAGACCTTTCTTTCTTGGTGAATGGAGCAAATTACTAATGGTGCACAATTAATTCCAGAAAATATTCATGGACGGTAAAATAAAAGGATGGATAACTACTCAGCCCAGGTAAGATAGAGTCGAGTTTTAGTGTTTTACTAAAATTAGCAGCTTAAAAAGTACAGCAAGTTTTTATAACCTAACTTCAGACATTCACGAAGTGACGGATACCCATAGTCTGAGGTGAGGAGATAGGAACCATTATAAAGATGCACTGAATAATTACAAGGATGGAAATATGCTAACATCCTCGCCAGTACCGCAAAAATAATGAATTTACATTGCTTGAGTTAAGCTATAAAGGATGGAAAAGTTATTTCTGTGGTGTAATTTTTAGCAAGAAATTATAACCGATGTCATATTTAAGGAACCGGCAAAAAGCTTATCGTTAAAAAAGACAGGTTCTTCGTTCTTCTGTTGCATGCCCAAGGTATAGAGCAATGGGTAATAATGATCTGGAGTTGGAATGGCAAGCTTAACGGATTTATTTAATTTCTCATAGTCAATGAGTGACCTGTGGTCACCGGCAATAATTTTTTCTTTCAGCAGAAGATGCATTTCTCTTGCCCAGTCATAACCATAGTCAGGTTTATCTATATTTGCAAAATCTATCAATCCCAAATTGTGAATCATATTGCCACTGCTTAAAACAAGAACTCCCTTTTTACGCAGACCGGCTAATTGTTTCCCGATGTTGTAATGATATTCGGCTGGTTGATAATAGTCAATGCTTAACTGCATTACTGGAATATCTGCTGCCGGATACATCCGCCGTAAAATAGTCCATGCGCCGTGATCCAAGCCCCATTCATGGTCAAGGCCGGCATTTGTACCCTGCAACATTTCGCGCACTTTGGAAGCCATTCGCGGGCTGCCTCCGGCAGGATACTGCACTTCGAACAACTCACGCGGGAATCCACCAAAATCATGAATTGTTCTTGGTTTTTCCATTGCTGTTATCTGCGTTCCCCTCGTCAGCCAGTGAGCAGAAACAACCAAAATAGCAGCAGGTTTTGGTATAGCAACTCCCATACGTTCCCATGCAGTCGAAAATTCATTGTTTTCGATACCGTTCATAGGGCTGCCATGGCCAACAAATAACGCCGGCATTACCATATCCTGCACAGTTAGTTCATCATGTAATTTTGTTAAAGCATTTCCGGCTTTCATTGCTGCAACCTGTAAAATTATTAATTTAAGAAAACTTGAACGGTTCATTTATTACACTTAATTGATTCAGATGTAATTAAAACGTTTGAAACAAGATAGTAGTTCCCCGCTACTAGAAGATTGCAGCGGGGAACAAAAATTTACTATACATGTTTAACAAACTGCGCTTCTGCAAGAATCTTTAGTTCATCTGCCACAAGAAAGCCTCCCGTTTCAAGGGCGGCATTCCATGTTAAGCCCCAATCCTTGCGGTTAATTTTTCCACTTAAAGAAAAACCAACTTTCTCATTACCCCACGGATCTTTATTAACACCGTTAAATTCGATATCCATTGTAACTGGGTGAGTTACATCTTTAATAGTAAGCTGCCCTGCAACTTTTTCATTTTGTGCATTAAATCCGGTGGCAGTAAAGGTCAAAGAAGCATAGTTCTCAACATCAAAAAAATCCGCGCTTCGTAAATGAGTATCGCGTTGTTCATTATTGGTGTTTATTGATGCAGCTGATGCTGTGAAAGAGACTGAGCTATTTGAAAAATCATCATTCGCTTCCAACTGTGCTGAAATAACCTGAAAACTACCGCTAACGTTGCTAATCATCAGGTGTTTAATTTTGAACAAGACTTCACTGTGTGCCGGGTCTAAAGACCATATTGTATTTGTCATTTTTATATTCCGATTTTTTTTGTTTAGTATAATAATTATTCCTGTAGCAAAACTAATTATTACAATAGCTCTGTACATTGATATATGATAAGAAATGCAATTGATTTAGATCAAGCCGGATGAATTGATTTTTTTAGGGCATTTAAAAATCAGAAGGAAGGATTTTGCCGAAAAAATATAAAGTGGTGGAACCAAATCATATTTCGCTCCTCTCAGAGCATGCAGGCTGTGTATTACCCAACCGAATGTTATCTTTCTGCGGACTGCACCCTAATACGGCTTAATGTTTCCGGAGTTATTCCCAAATACGATGCAATGTACTTCTGTGGTACGCGGAGTGCAAATTGCGGGTAGAGTTTTACAAAGTCAAGATACTTGTCTTCTGCCCCTTTGCTTATTAAATTCGCAACCCGCCGGTGGATTGCAACAAAATTATTTTCGAGCAAAATGCGAAAATAGCGTTCGAGAATTGGCACAGTGGTGAGCAGCATCTCCCTGTCTTCCCTTTTAATACATAGTACCTCGGCCGGCTCAAGTGCCTCAAGAAACATATTCGATGGTAAACCAGACAAGTAACTATACATATCTCCAACCCACCAGCCTTCTACGGCAAATTGGGTCACGTGTTCATTTCCCCCGTCATCAAGTGTATAAAGAATCATACACCCGTTTTTAACAAAATACATTTCGTTACAAATATCGCCATCGCGCAACAGGTAATCACGCTTGCGTAGTTTTTTCAGGGTAAACGCGTTCTGCACTTCAATTTTTGCAGCCTGTGTTATAGGAACTTTTTTTTCGATGCTCTGAAGCAATAAATTGTACATAAGACGCTCAGATTAAAGATAAATACTGATTGTAAACCTGCAGAAAAAGTATTAAAATTCCAAATAGGAGATCAATTACCTATTTCTTACATGATTACTGCAAAATTCTCGCCAATCAACTTGAAAACTCCATGAGAATTCTTAATTTATCCGCCATAATTTAATTTGAGTTTTTATGAGCGATGAATTACACAACCTTGCGCAGCAAACATTTACGCTTGCCCAGGCTGGCATTACATATAGCAGAAATGAATATGATCTTGAGCGGTATGAAGAACTTAAGCAAATTGCCCAAAAGCTTTTTAGTATAGCAAACGAAGAACCCATTGGCTTGGTTGAAAAAATACTTTTCCCGGAGCACGGCTATGTTACTCCAAAAGTTGACGTTCGGGGAATAATTATCAGAGGCAATAAAATTCTCCTTGTTAAAGAAAAGAGTGATGGCAAATGGTGTCCTCCAGGCGGTTGGGCAGATTGGGGCTACACCCCGGCACAGGTTGTTGAAAAAGAGGTCCGTGAAGAGGCGGGTATGATTGTTAAAGCGGCAAAGTTGCTTGCAGTTTTTGATAAATGCAAACACCCGCATCCAAGGGATATTTTTTATATCTATAAAATGTTTTTCCAGTGCGAGATTCTTAGCGATACGATGACTTCAGGTACTGAAACCCTTGATGTCGCTTTCTTTGCATTAGATGAATTACCGGAATTATCTTTAGGCAGGATTACCCGGGAACAAATAGTTACCATGTTCGATTTCCACAATAACCCGGATAAAGCAGCCGTGTTTGATTAAATTGGGAAATATTTGAAAACCGTGATGATTTTTATAGTATTTCCCGGTACAAGCACATAGGAAGCGATTATGAATTAGGCGATATAACGGAAATACATTTCATTGAATTAAGGAAATATCTAAAAGCCCAACCCGCTGATATGCATTCGAAATTAGATAAATGGGTAAACTTTTTAAAATTCGGTGATATGTATAAAGAAAGCGGACAATACCGTGAAGAATTGGAAAAAGAAATGGAAATAGCAATGGCCATTGAAAAATTTGGCAATGTTAGTGCAGATGAAAAATTCATACATTACCTTATGGACATAGAAAAAGCAAACCGTGATTATATAACTGCACTTGAATATGCCCGCGAAGAAGGCGAGCTTAAAGGTGAACTAAAAGGTAAGCTTGAGTGTGAGCGTAAAGGTAAACTTGCAATTGCAGCCAAACTGATAACAAAAGGATTACCCGTTTTGTTTATTGCCGAAGTGACCGGTTTAAGTATTGATGAAATAAATCAGATTAGCCTGCCGATACAGAGTTCTGAGAGTTAGGTCAGCCAATAGGCTGCTTTCAATCATCACAGCAGGATTTGTGTTTCTTTTCAAGCTGCTGCAACTGTTTGTCAGGTTGTTGCTCAGCAGGTTTTTGCAGCACTTGTTGCACTTGCATTGGTTTAGTAATCCGGGGACTGATAAAGGGTATCCCAAGATTTAATCCCCGCAGTATAAATAATGCGGCAAAGATAATGGAAAATACAGGGACAAGTTTGTTTGGTGAAAAATACCGTTTAACATTAACGAGTTGCGGCAGCCATGCAAGACCAATTAACGCGGGAGAAGTACCAATGCCGAATAGAATCATGAACAGCATTCCCTGCCAAATATTTCCTAAAGCAACAGCACCTGCAATAGCAACATATACAAAGCCGCATGGAAGTAAGCCGTTAAGAAAACCAAGGATGAAATGGGCAGACAATGTGTCTTTCCGTATAAATTTACTGATAGAGGTTTTTAATGCCGCGTAAATTTTATCAAAAAACGGAATCCTCTGGAACGAGGAAGTTTTAATCAATGATGATATACCGACGATCAAAAGGAAAACTCCCATTCCAATTGATACATATTGCTGCCAGGCAAACATTTTGAGCCTGTCACCGATAATACCAAATACAATACCCATCAGTGCATACGTTATAATTCTACCTGTATGATAAATTATACGGGTAAATGAGAACCGAAACTTACCGCCTTTTCCGGCAGGAATTGCCATAACAAGAGGTCCGCACATGCCAATACAATGCAGACTGCCTAAGAAACCAAGTAAAAATCCTGTAAAAACTACCATCACTCTATCCTGATGCTCTCCTCGTTAAAATATTTTTGCACAGGTGTGTTCCATTGTATTTTCACCTTATAGAAACCAGGTGTAAAGCCTTTTAAACCAATGTGCATCGTTCCCGTACTATCGGTTAAAATTGGAATGGATTTATCTCTTCCTGAATCCGATGGCCGATAAAAAGTTACATCACCAGCGATTGCACTACCTGTTTCAAGAACAGGAAACGTAATAGCAATAGTGCTTTCGGACTGTGTTATTTTTATCTTTCCGGCAAGCGCCATCGTGTTATGCTGTTTATCAATCTCTTGTTGATATTGTAATTCTTTTTCATAATAGTTGGGTGCAACCAAATCTACCTTTTGATTAAAAGCAAAGAACACCAGCGCGACCCAAACAGCCATAAAAAATACAATCATTGCAACAATTGATTTACCCCAGTTCCATTTTTGAGCCATGTAATAACCTTTTTGCTAATCCGAATGTGATAAAAATGATGTTTTAACGGTTTTTATTTCTTTGCCGTTTTGATATACCCCAACATACAAAGGCACATTCATTTTATCAAGCTTTTTACGGTCGAGCACAATCATAAACCGGCCTTCATAAACTGCCTGCCCCTTCAGATTTACCGGCTCCCCGAGTATTTTAATCTCGGCAGGCATATTTTTTACTTTAAATGCAATTTGCACATCATTAAAAGTTTTATTGACAACATTAATGGTATAAATATTACTTATCATATCGTTCGGTTGATCCTGATATAACATACCCGGTGTCCGGAGAATGTTTACATTAAAATCAGTTCGGGTTGCAAGCAAGTAAGTAAAAATACTCAACAAAAGTGTAAGGATAATTGAGTACACGATGATCCTTGGAGTAATTTTAAACCTGATACGGTCTTTAATTCCGTTCAACGAATCATATCTGACTAACCCGCGTGGTTTTTTGATTTTGTCCATAACATCATCGCATGCATCTATACAAGCAGTGCAATTTACACACTCCAGTTGTATCCCGTTCCTAATGTCAATACCGGTCGGGCAAACGTCAACACATAAATGGCAGTCAATACAATCACCGTTTGTACGCTCTTCTCCTTTTTTCATTTTTCCACGAGGTTCACCCCGTACATCATCATACGCCACAACTAATGAATTTTTATCAAGCAGTACCCCCTGCAGCCTGCCGTAAGGGCATACAATCGTGCACGCTTGTTCCCTGAAATACGAAAAAACAAAAAAGAATAACGCGGTAAAAACATTGATCGAGACAAATCCCCAGACGTGTTTAGCTACCGGCTCGTTAATGATTTTCCACAAATCATCAACCCCAATTATAAAAGACAAAAGCAGGTTTGCAACTAAAAAAGAGAGAAAGTAGAAAACGACTAATTTACCCCCTCTCTTTAAAAACTTTTCACCATCCCATGGCTGGGCGTCTAATGCCCGTTGTTTGTTAGCATCACCCTCAATCACATATTCAATTTTACGGAAAACCATTTCCATAAAGACCGTTTGAGGGCACGCCCAGCCACAGAAAACACGGCCATAAATCGCCGTGAACAATACAACAAAAACGATTAGTGCAATAAATGCAAGCACGAAAAGATAAAAATCGTGAGGGCCAAATGCCAAACCAAAAAGGATGAACTTCCTTTCAAGAACATTTAGCAAAACCAAAGGACGACCGCTTATTTTGATAAAAGGTATTATTACCAAAAAAGCAATCAGAAACAATGAGAATACTGTTCTGGCGGTATAAAAGCGTCCGCTGGGTTTCTTTGGATAAATCCAAACCCTTTTTCCCTGCTTACTTACCGTAGAAATCGAATCCCGGAATTGTTCTTTGTTATCCTGCGTTTCCATTTATCGTACTTTCAATATTTCATCTTAGAATAAGATGCAATTATTTCTTAACCGTTTCAATTTTTTTCGTGCTATCCACAACTGCCTTGGTCGAATCCGCTGATGCGACATCAACCCACTTTGTTCCTTGTGGAGCTTTTGGATTAGGAGGATTAGTGCCATAGAGACTAAGAATATAGCTGCCAACTTCCTGAATAGCTTTTGGGTTTAACTGTGCCTTCCAGCTTAACATACCTTTTTCAGGTACTCCATTGGTAACTGTGCGGAATATATTCTTGATGCCTCCGCCATTAATCCAAAATTCGTCTGTCATGTTCGGACCAACTAAACCTTCACCCTTGAAGCCATGACAAGCTGCACAATTCTTTTTAAAAATTTCGCTGCCAAGTGCTAAGGATGCCGGATCAGTTAATGCTGTTACGTTTTTTTCGGTAATAAAAGCACCGGAACCCATAAGTTCGGCACGTTGTATTTCGGCAAGCTTTATTTCTTCCTTATACTCGCCTTCCGACAGAGCCCAAACGTTAGTAATGTGATAGTTGAGAATGTAAATAACACTAAACACGATAGTGACATAGAATAGATATTTCCACCATGGCGGCAAAACATTATCCAACTCCTTAATACCATCATAATCATGGTCAAGCATTACTTGTGCTTCCTGGTCAATCGGGGTTGCTTTTGTCATCTTCTCATTAATCCACCGCCAGGCTTTAACAAGTGTGGGAACTTTCCCATCATCGCTGTTATGGTACGAAATTAGAGTTAAGAGAACCACGAAAACAAGAAAGAAAAAAATGAAGACGCCGATATGAAAGACTTTTCCCAAGTCACTTTCATCCTGCGCTTGCGCGAATGTGGTGCCTGTACTTGCAATAACAAGTAACAGGCTCAACAGCCGCTTATTAACAGAGCTAAAAAGTTTATTCATCGCTGTTTCCTTTATTTAAATTTTCATCATCTTTTACAAGGGGCAAGTTTTCCATTTCACTGATATACTCTTTTTTCATGTTGAATGCCCAAATGAGAACACCAGAAAAAAATATCATGAAAATTGCCAAAGAAACAATCGGGTAGATTGTCACATCCTTAATATTTGACAGAAGGTTTTGAAACATAAGTTACCTATTTCGCTGCCGGTTGTGCTTTAATATCCGTACCAAGCCTTTGCAGGTAAGCTATCAGGGCAACTATTTCTTTATCCCGGTCAACTACCACTCCGGCTTTTTGTAGGTCGAGAACGATTTCATCTGCCTGTTTCAACAAATCAGCATCTGCCTTGCTTTCATATCCTTCGGGATATGGCACACCAAGGGAGCGCATCGCACCAATTTTAGCCTGCGTCGAAGCAATATCGAGTTGATTGTCAAACAACCAGGGATACGGCGGCATAATCGATCCGGGAGACATCAATCTTGGATCTGACATGTGATGATAATGCCAAACATTAGGATATTTTTTACCTACGCGGTGCAAATCCGGCCCAGTCCGTTTTGAGCCCCACAAGAACGGATGATCATAAACAAATTCACCGGCTTTAGAATACTCGCCATAGCGCTCAGTTTCTGAACGGAACGGGCGCACTAACTGCGAGTGGCATGAATTACAGGCATTAGAAATATAGACGTCTCTTCCCTGCAGTTCAAGAGGGGTATAAGGTTTAACTGCTGCAATCGTGGGTATATTTGTTTTAATTAAAAATGTCGGAATCATTTCAACCAAACCACCGATAAGAATGGCAACAGTCGCTAAAATTAAGAAACGGATAGGACGGCTTTCAATCCAGATATGTCCTTTTAATCGGGTAGGAGTTTTATCCATTGGCGCAGCCTGGGCTTCTTCTTCTTTAATAAAAGTACCCTGGCCGGCAGTTTTAATAAGGTTATATACCATAACGATAACACCCGTTAAAAACAAAGTGCCGCCAACCGCACGAATAATGTACATCGGAATTAGCTGCAATACTGTTTCAAGAAAGTTAGGATACTGTAAAGTTCCATCAACGGTAAACTGTTTCCACATTAACGATTGTGTTATTCCGGACCAGTACATAGAAGATGCATAGAAAACAATGCCGAGGAAACCGGTCCAAAAATGGAAGTTAGCCAATTTTTTAGAATATAACTGCGTGCCCCAGAGTTTAGGAACTAACCAGTATAAGATACCGAAAGTTAAAAATCCATTCCATCCCAAAGCGCCAACATGCACGTGTGCAATAATCCAATCGGTAAAATGAGCCAAGGCATTCACGTTTTTTAACGAAAGCATAGGGCCTTCAAAAGTGGCCATACCGTATGCAGTAATTGCCACAACCATAAATTTAAGCACTGCATCATCCCGCACTTTATCCCAGGCACCGCGCAGGGTTAAAAGGCCGTTAATCATGCCGCCCCAGGATGGCGCAATCAGCATAATCGAGAATACGGTACCAAGAGACTGTGCCCAATCTGGTAATGCACTGTATAACAAGTGGTGAGGTCCTGCCCAGATATACAGAAATATCAATGACCAGAAGTGAATTATTGATAATCTATAGGAATATACCGGGCGGTTTGCTGCCTTTGGCAGGAAATAGTACATTAACCCGAGATATGGTGTTGTTAAAAAGAATGCAACAGCATTGTGACCATACCACCATTGTACCAAAGCATCCTGCACACCTGCATAGACCGGATAACTTTTAAGAAAAGAAACAGGCAATTCCAAAGAGTTGACTATATGCAGCACCGCAATGGTAACTATTGTTGCTATGAAGAACCAAATTGCAACATACATGTGTTTTTCACGGCGTTTTAAAATGGTTCCAATTAATTGAATACCAAAAACCACCCAAATCAGGGTAATCATGATATCAATGGGCCACTCAAGCTCGGCATATTCTTTGCCAGTTGTTATACCTAACGGCAGTGTTAATGCCGCGCAGAGAATAATTAACTGCCAGCCCCAAAAATGAATATTTGAAAGCAGGTCACTAAAAATACGGGTTTTACACAATCGTTGTATCATGTAATAAAAACCCATAAAAATACCATTACCAACAAATGCAAAAATAACCGCGTTAGTATGGAGCGGACGTAGCCGGCCAAAGGTGAGGAATGATATTCCGAAGTTGAGTTCCGGAATAAATATTTGCAGGGCAATAATTAGGCCTACAAGCATTCCTACTACACCCCAAACTACAGTAGCCAGGGTAAATTTCTTTACGATAGTATTATCGTAACGGAACGTTTCGAGCTGCATTAAGACTTCTCCTTGTTAATTGAATTGTCATCACTATTATTTTGTTGTTTTTCATCTTCAAATAGAATTCTAACCGAGGGCGTATATTTATCATCATATTGCCCTGATTTTACTGCCCAGAGAAAAGCAATTAAAAACCCTCCGGCTACAAGTAAACTAAATCCAATAAGTACCGCAACAACACTCATCTCCACAATCCTCTTTTCCGGGCATAGAATGAAGTGAGTAAAACGGTAAGCCCGATAACGGTTACCGAGCTAATGGGCATAAGGATGGCGGCAAACAGCGGGGTGATTAACCCGGTGGCTGCATAATACACACCAAAAATATTATAGAAGATAGATACCATGAAACTGATTTTAATTGTTTTTACGGCGTCTTTTGCAAACTCCAAAAACCGGGGCATCAGGTTTATCGCAAAGGCGTTCAGGATTCCATCACTTGCCGGTGTAAAATTGAGAACATTTTCCGATACCGATATACCGACATCACTTTGCAAAAGTGCACCGCTGTCATTAAGCCCGTCACCAACCATAAGTACTGTTTGTCCTGCCTTCTGTTTTTCTTGAACATACTGCAATTTGTCAAAAGGCGATTGATTAAAAATCATTTCAGCATCTTTGCCACACAATTCTATCAGGTTTTCCTTCTCCCTATCGGTGTCTCCTGAAAGGATCGTTAGGTTAAATTTACCCCGTAGTTCAGAAAACACTTTTTTGACTCCCTGCCGGTAAACATTCTTTATCGAAAAGTAACCGCGGAATTTGCCGTCAATAGCCAAAAAAGCCCCTGAAATTGCACCGGTTCCGGTATCAGGTATTGATTCATTTCCATCTAATCCTGTACGAACNCTGTACGAACAAATTTGGCTGAGCCAAGTTTTGCATAAGTTCCATCAACATAGCCTTCAATGCCGCCGCCTTCTGTTTCAACAAACAACTCAACCGGTAATAATAAAGAGTGCGAATACATCTGCATTATCTGTCTGCTAAATGGATGAGTTGAGTTTTTAGCAAGCGAGTGTAAAATACTCATTTCGCGCTCCGAAAATTCCAGACCTGAAAATGCGACAAGTCCACCCTCTTGTACAGTAATTGTTCCCGTTTTATCAAAAATGGCAGTAGAAATTTTACTCAGTTTCTCAACAACTCCCGTATTTTTCAAAAACAAATTGTTTCTTGAGTAAATTCGCAAGGCGTTTCCGAGCGCAAACGGAGAAGATAAGGCAAGGGCACAGGGACAGGCAATAATAAGAATTGAACTGAAAGCCTTTAATGCCTCCGAAAGGCCAATCTGCAGCCACCAGAAGAACGATACAAATGCAACAACTAGTAAAACAACGGTAAAATAACGGCTCACCACTGTCGAAAAGGCGGTCAGGTCTCTTCTTGTGTTTCCATCAACAGAGGAATCATTCCACAACTGCGTTAAATAGCTTTGTGAAACATTTTTTGTAACAGTCACTTCAATAAGATTGCCGATTTGTTTACCTCCGGCGTAAAGCAAATCACCTTTGTTTTTATTCATCAGCGCAGATTCACCGGTGATAAAACTGTAATCAATATGCGCCGTGCCTTCAACCAATATTGCATCAACGGGAATCAGTTCATTGTTCCGGATTATTAACCGGTCACCTATAGCTACTTTCGATAATGGGACTGATGTTTCTGCACCGTTTGCTTTTATTGTAGCCGCTATTGGGAAATACGATTTATAATTCCGCTCGAAATTCATCGCGGCAAATGTTTTATTCTGAAAAATCCGGCCGATGAGGAGAAAAAATATCAATCCTGCAAAAGAATCCATGTATCCCGCACCGGTATGACTCAATATTTCCGAAAGGCTCCGGATATAAAAGGCAACAATTCCAAGGGCTAACGGAAAGTCTATATTTATATTACGGCTTTTTATTCCCTTATACGCGGAAATAAAATATTCGGAGCTGCAATAAAAGAACACCGGGATTGACAGAAGAATTATCAGATAACCGAAAATAACTTTCAGTGCATGGCTGCTCACATCAATAGCAAGATATTCCGGAAAACTGAGCAACATAATGTTACCGAATGCAAAACCTGCGATACCGATTTTATAGTAGAGCGACTTTTCAAGCGAATTTGCCTCTTTTTTCTCCATTTCATCAAGATTTATCGAGGGTTCGTAGCCAAGTTCTGCCATTAGCTCAACCAGCCGCCGCAAAGAAACCTTCGTCCGGTTAAAAGTGATTGAGATTTTCCTTTCCAGAAAGTTAACCGTGGAACGGATAATGCCGTTATGCAGCAGGTTCAGATTCTCAAGCAGCCAAATACACGAGGTACAGTGCATATTGGGGACAAAAAAGGAAACTTTCGCAAAATCATTCGATTGAAAGTTTAACAATTTATTTTGAATACTGTCATCGTCGAGATATTCAAATTTTTTACCAACAACCTTGTTTTTTTGGGAAATTCCCGGGGTGTTTTCTATCGAATAATAATTGCAGAGATTATTTTCGCTTAATAGCTCAAACACCAGTTTACACCCGTCACAACAAAAAACCTTTTCGTCAAGACGAATGTCTTTTGTAGTACAGCTTTCACCGCAATGATAGCATTTAATAACAGATGAAGTAGTAATGTCAGTCATCACACACAATTAATTGAATTTTTAAAATACACGAAGGTTAGCCGCTCTTAACAGTTGCCAATTAGCACAAATTATGCCA
>JACPGF010000150.1 GCA_016182615.1 Ignavibacteriales bacterium | reverse complement strand
TCGCATTATCTCTCATCAATACTGCAAAGGCGTTCAATAAAAAAGTTATTGGCTTCATTACCGATATGAATCAACCTCTTGGCAACTATATCGGTAATTGGCTTGAGATTGTTGAGACCATTGAGGTATTGCAAGGAAAATACGTCCCGGATCTTTGTGAAGTTACTTTCAATCTGTCCGGCGCTATGTTGATGATTGGCGGAAAAGCGGGCAGTATTGAAGAGGGAGTCCAAATTTCGAAAGACATGGCTGCTTCCGGGAAGGGTTTTGACACATTTTTGAAAATGGTTAAGCTGCAAGGTGGTGATATTTCCGTATTGAAAAACCCGGCCTCCTATGCGAAAGCAAAAATACATCACGAGGTATTTGCTGATAAAGAGGGATACCTTACCGCGATTAATAATTATGAAGTTGGAATGGCTGCTTTGGAATTAGGTGCAGGACGATTGAAAAAAGATGATATTATCGATCCTAAAGCAGGAATTATCTTTTACCCGAAACTCGGTGATAAAATAATTGCAGGTACAAAAATCGCTGATGTGTACACCGATTCAAAGCAAAAACTAACAACATCTTTGAACAGGTTACAAGCTTCGGTTACTCTCAGTGAAAAGAAAACTGCTAAACCTAAGCTGATTAGGGAAATAATTCAGTAAATTACACTGGGTCTAAAAAACGTTAAAAAGCGGATCCTTTGTTTAGAAATTTATTTTTTTAATTAATACGAGAGTATATTTATGATTCTCTTTTTATTATCAATATTAGCGGCTGTTGTTGCATTTAATGTGTATCTCAGCGCTAAAAAGCGGTTCAGTAAAACCGAGGCTAATTTTGCCCTCATCGGTTTTGGTGTTGCCGTTCTCATTTCTCTTGGACAATGCTTCACTGTCGTCAGTGCCGGTCATGTTGGTGTTGTTGATTTTTTGGGTAATGTCGGGGCAAATACACTTAAGTCTGGTGTCAATTTTGTTAATCCTATGGCTAATGTTATAAAATTTAACATAAAGCAGCAGGAATTAAAAGAGATGATGAATGTCCCTTCGAAAGAAGGATTAAGTGTTCAACTCGAAATCAGTCTTATTTTTCAGATGAATCCCGAAAAAGCTAATCAGATTTACCGTACCGTCGGTGAGAATTTTGAAGAAATTATCCTCATACCGCAATTCCGTTCGGTTGTTCGTGGCGTAACGGCAAAGTACGAAGCAAAAGCTCTCTATACTTCGGAACGTGAGACACTCGGCCGTGAAATTGAAAGCGAACTTGAGCGGCTGGTTGCAAAAGAAGGTATTGTCATTATTTCAGCTCCGTTGCGCCAGATTATTTTACCACAAGGTTTAACAATTGCAATTGAAGAGAAATTGAAAGCTGAGCAGGAAAGCCAGCGTATGCAGTTTATTTTGTTTTCAGAATATCGTTGCTAAGGGTATCAGCGAGCAATTGCTGAAATGGAAGGGGATTGAAGCAACTGAAAAATTGGCAAATTCTCCTAACAGTAAAATTGTTATTATCGGTTCAGGCAAAGATGGATTACCACTAATATTAGGCGGTGATAGATAACTGCATTCAATTAATAAAAAAGCTGCTGATACTTTGTTCAGCAGCTTTTTTTATTCTTCGCCATCGGGTTCGGTATGAATTAATACCCTCGCCCGTGGAATTTTTAAAACAATAGCATCCTCAACTCTGCTGGTAATTTCATGCGCAGCTTTTATCGAGATGTTTTTTTCCACATGAATGTTCATTTCGACAAAGGTTACGGGACCAGCCTGCCGGACGCGAATATCACGCGCATCAAGTACTGCTGGAAACGATTTCATTACGCTTAAAACTTCTTAATGCCGCGATAGGATCTGCATAATGAAAATTAAAATATACACCTACTAAACCGATTAATACAGCAGCTGAACTGAGGATATCCGTACTAAAATGAAGCGCATCTGCTTCAAGAGCCTCGCTTTTATATTTCCGCGCGACCCGCATGAGGGCTTTCGAACGCGAATAATCCACGAGGATAGATGTAAGTATCACAATGAAAGCACATATATTCAATTCCAGTTCCATGCTGCCGGTAATTAACCGTTTTGATGCCTCATAAACAATCCATATACAGGTAATAACTAAAAGGAGAGTTTCAACAAGTGCAGAAAAACTCTCAATTTTGCTGTGCCCGAAGTGATGGTCGCTGTCAGCGGGTTTGTCACCATATTTTACAGCAAAAAAAGTAATACCTGCTGCAACCAGATCTAATCCTGAATGCAACGCCTCAGACAGGATGCCAAGACTTCCAGTCATCAGACCGATTACCAGTTTAAATCCGGTAAGAAATATTGCGGCAAAAACAGAAGTTAAAGCAATTGAGCGTTTTTCTTTTAGTGCAAGGTCATCCATTTTGTCGTGTAATTGTTAAAAGATTATTATAAAATACAAATACATCAGATAAAATACCATGATTTTAAGAATAACTTTTTATTAATAAAAAAAAGCGCATGAAGAAATTTCATGCGCTTTAAATCAAGAGTTTAATAAATTATTCGTATCTCAGTGCTTCTATCGGATCCAAGTTTGCTGCCTTATAAGCAGGGTAAGTTCCAAAGAGTAAGCCGACAAATACACAAATAGAAATACCGATCATTATCCAATCGTAGGGGATAGCTGTTTGAGCATTAATTAAGCCACCCACAAGGTTACCCAAACCAACACCTAAAACAATACCAATAATTCCGCCAAAAAAACAAAGTAAAACAGCCTCGAAGAGAAACTGCATGAGGATATGTGAACGTTTAGCTCCGACAGCTTTTCTTATACCGATTTCCTTTGTCCGCTCTGTAACAGATACCAGCATAATATTCATAATACCGACTCCTGCCGCGAGCAGTGCGATAATTGATACGGCAAGGGCACCGATTTTTATTCCCGAAGTAATATCATTTACCTGCGAAATCATCGATTCGTTGCTGAAAATGAAAAAATCATTATCCTCACCTGGCTGGTTTTTGCGGATAATACGCATATAACCGGTCGCTGCTTCAATAACTTTATCATAATCTTCTTTCGTGCGGGTCATAACCGTTATGTTCACCGACCGGGAATATTTCCCGTATTGGTTTTGAAATGTGGTAATTGGCATAACGATATAATTATCACGGCTTTGCCCGAACATTTGCGGCTGTTTTTCCAATAAGCCAAGCACCGTTAACGGGTAACCATCAGCAATTACTGTTTGCCCAACGGGATCAATACCGGTAAATAATTTATCACTGACTTCCTGACCTAAAAGGCACACATTGCGTGAATAGGTTACATCCGATTCAATAAAATCGCGCCCGAATGCAACGTTAAAATCATTTGTCTTCATTGCACCAAGACTAACACCGGCAAACTGAATGTTTGGATTAGTTTCCTTGTTACCATACTTTACTAATTTGCCAAACTGCCATTGCTCGGCACCAATATACTGGGCTTGTGTCAGCATGTCTTTCAGTCTATAAAAATCATCTATGGTTATGTCCTTGCGGTTTTTATGCTGATGAGGACCCATTTGCATGGCTTCCCATTTTTGTATTTGAAATGTATTTTTATTCAAACTTGAAAAACCACTTTCGATACTTTTTTGGAGCATCGTGATAATCGTCATAATAAGAATTATTGAAAAAATCCCAACCACGACACCAAGAATTGTTAGTCCGGCCCGTAACCGGTTAGATTTAACCGATTGGTAGGCAACGACAAAAATTTCAGCTAAATTCATTATTCATACCTCAAGGCTTCTACAGGATCGAGTTTGGCAGCAGTATATGCAGGCGCAAGACCCGCCACTACGCCGGTTATAAGCGATACACCGATTGCGATAATCACCGAACTGATTTGAATTGATGTCGGCATGAAACGATCGACCACGTAACTGAGTATAATCGCAAGTAATAGTCCCACAAATCCGCCCATCAAACAAATCGTGGAAGATTCCAATAAAAACTGTGCAAGTATTGTACGCCGTTTTGCTCCAATAGCTTTTCGTACACCAATTTCTTTTGTCCGCTCTTTTACACTAACGAACATGATATTCATTATTCCTATTGCTCCAACAAATAAAGAAAGCCCGGTAATAAACAATCCTGCAATTTGAATTACTCCAACTACCTTATTATAGTTTTCCATTAATCCTTCCTGCTGATTGATGGAAAAATCGTTTTCCTCAAAATGAGCCAGGCCGCGGATTTTCCGCATGATGCCCTCAGCTTCAATTTTCGTTTCTTCTACAAGGGCAGGGCTCTGTGCCCGCACATTAATGGTGATAGTATTAAAAGACCTGTTAAGAAAATGTTTAAATATTGTCCC
>JACPGF010000161.1 GCA_016182615.1 Ignavibacteriales bacterium | reverse complement strand
TAATCATTACGCTTGATAATATTATTTCAGCGGATGAAGATGTAATATCAAAAAGCCTGGTGGACGAAAAAGGGAAAGAATTTCTAAAATATAATTCTATACAGTTTACAGAGCGTTGGCTGTCGGTAACGGAAAGCGATTACGCTAATATCTGTTATACCTCGGGTACAACTGCTGATCCAAAAGGTATAATTCTCAGTCACCGCAATTATACTGCAAATATTGAGCAATCGACTTCATTGCTGCCAATTCCGGAGAGCTATTTGTCTCTACTCATTCTGCCATGGGATCATGCATTCGCACACACCTGTGGTTTATATACATTAATAAAATGCGGGGCTTCTTTTGCAGCAATTCAACCCGGAAAAACAGCAATGGAAACACTGAAAAACATACCGGTAAACATCCGTGAAACACGGCCCACATTTTTATTAAGTGTTCCTTCGCTTGCAAAAAATTTCAGGAAAAGTATTGAAAGAGGCATACGGGAAAAAGGTACTAAAACTGAAAAACTTTTTCATTACGCGTTAAAACTCGCATATAATTATAATGGATTAGGATTTGACAGAGGAAAGGGAATACGAAAATTATCATATCCGCTCTACAAACTCTTTGATAGAATTATTTTCAGTAAAATTCGTGAGAATTTTGGTGGAAGGCTCGAGTTTTTTATTGGCGGTGGCGCTTTGCTTGATATTGAATTGCAGCGGTTTTTTTACGCTATCGGTATTCCCATGTTTCAGGGCTATGGATTGACCGAGGCGGCACCCGTGATTTCAGCAAATGTGCCGGTGTGTCACAAACTGGGTTCATCCGGGAAAATTGTGCAGGGAATGGAAGTTAAAATCTGTGACGAGACAGGAATTGAGGTTTGGGAAGGGCAAAAAGGGGAAATAGCCGTACGGGGGGAAAATGTAATGGTTGGTTATTGGAGAAACCCGAAAGCTACCGAGGAAACCATAAAAGACGGATGGCTGTTTACGGGTGATTTAGGATATCTTGATAAAGATGGTTTTTTATATGTTTTAGGGCGCTCTAAAAGTTTACTCATAAGCAACGACGGTGAAAAATACAGCCCAGAAGGTATTGAAGAGGCAATAACAGAAGTATCTCCGTTTATTGATCAGCTAATGCTCTATAATAATCAATCACCCTGTACTGTTGCTTTACTCGTACCAAACAAGGAAGCATTACTACGGTATCTGAAGGAACAAGCCCTTGATTTTTCAACTGAACGAGGACAGCGGGAAGCACTGCAAAAACTTGATAATGAAATTAACCGTTTCAGGGATGACGGCGAGTTTGCTGACATGTTTCCACAAAGATGGTTACCGTCGGCAATTGCTGTACTCGGAGAGGGATTTACCGAACAAAATCATTTCATGAACAGTACCTTGAAAATGGTTCGGGGAAAAATAAGTGAGTTTTACAGCACAAGGATAGATTATTTGTTTACTCCTGAGGCAAAAGATATTTGTAATCATCAAAATATGACTATTATTAAACGGTTATAAAAATGTTGAGGTTACAACGGACAGGTGCAATCTGGAACTACTTATTTGTGAACTACTTCCCGGATATATATGTCATTTTCTTTTTCGTAGGGTTCATTTTCTCTACTGTTTATTAAAATCTGATTATTGCGATTTGAAAGCTCATGAGTCAATATTAAAAATTTTACAAATGTACAAGCATAATGCCTACTCAGCTTTTTGTAAAATAAAGCCGGGTTTAGGTGTTTAACCAAAAATTACTGCTTCAGAATTCCAGGGAAATTTTGATCACCTAACCTCAGACATTAGTCTGAGGTTTAAACAACAAACAATCATCAGGCTTTAGCCACTAAATTTTGCTTTAAAATTTCGTATCAATTTCCAGTGACTAAAGCCTGAGATGAGATTGGTTGAGGTTCCTCAGACTAAAGTCTGAGGTTAGGAGATGGAAATTATTTTAGTTATGAGTCGAGTAATTACCAAACATATTTTGCAACACTGAAAAATTGTACTCGCACCCACTCAACTGTTGCAGGATATTTACTTCAAGACTCGAACAAATCAATAAATGTTTCTTCCTTTGATGAAGCACACAAAATAATTTTACCAGTTCGTACGAAATACGCATTTTAAATACAAAGAATATTTGCTTTTAATTTCAATGATAAGAAGACGGATAAAAATCATTCCTTCTTAATAATTTTCAATACTACTTCAACAAATGTGAGACACATTATGAAAAAAAGATATCTATTGATTGCACTGTTCTCATTAACACTTCTTTTTATGTTTTCGGCCTGCAAAAAAGATGATGGTGTCACTTCTGTTACCGATATTGTATCTGATGATGACATAGCAAATCATATTGCCGGAATAATCGGCGATAACAACACCGGGTATGGCTTCACACATCAGGCAGAATACTCAGCCTCCCGTAAAGCCGCCGCGGCACCGGAAGTTCCTAACAAAACAGGTTTTGATTCAGTTTATACAATTACTAAAACCGGTACATATTACACTTATACGTATAAGATGTGGCTCTCTGTTACGCCTGGCCTGTTGAATGTTTTGAATGTTGACATGTATAGTTCCGGCAATTTCGAAACTCAAAAACTGACAAGTAAAGATACAGGAGCTTCAGAAATTAAAGTGAGCTCCATTTTGGGTAGTGCAGCTGACTATTTTATAACGGCAAACTACAAGAGAATTGGAACAACCTTTCTGAAAAGAAATTCCAATTTAAGTTTTACCAGTACATCAACTATGACTTTCGATTCTGTTCTGGTGGATAAAGATTCACTTTATTTGAAAAAAGGTAAGGCAGCTTTGGTATTCACATACACAGTCGCGGGCAAGACGAGTACTATTGACGCACAAGTAACTTATCTGAGCAATAAATCAGCAACTCTGATTTTTAACGGTAAAACCTATACTTTGGATTTAACGACTGCCACGGCTACAAAAAAATAGTTACTTTTCTTTAAGCAAGCTGTTTCTGTTTGAAACAGCTTGCTTATTGTAAACCGGTACAACTGCTATCCGTTTTCACCGGTAAGGCGTGCAATTTGCAGCAGATAAAACCGTAATAACTCCTGTTGCTTAGGTGTTAATGCCTGCTCCTCAATTTTAATAATTCTCTCAACCTCTTTTATTGCCCGTATGATATTTGTCGGCACCTCAACCATACCTTCGGAGAGGACGGAAAGATATTCAAAGGCAGCAGCAAGAAACTGCCGCATATTGTCATCATTTGATGATTTGAAGAAATTCGAAACCTCCGCGGGCAGCCTCATCTTTTGCCGTGCGAGCAAAACATCGTGGGATTGATTCCCTGAAGACAAGGAGTACAAAGCTATCGCGAGCTCAACAAAACCGCTTACCCGTTGGAAGACCGGTTCTTGGAGTAATTCCCATGTCTTTGAGCGTAACCTTTTAATTTCTTCGGGGATGTTGAGTAATTCATTGATAGCTTCTTTCCATTTTTCATCTACTAGTCCGTTAATTTTCCCGAAGAAATATGTTTCGTTGGTATTGAAGAAATCGGGCTGCAAAAGTATTGCAAGGTCAGGCCGCAGAGTGGGAAGTAAATCAGCAATAAAACGGCCAGACTCAAAGAAGTCAGCCACGTTAAGCCCGTGTCTGCGTAATAATTCTCTTTGAAAGTGTATTAAATATTTATGCATTGCATCAATATCTTCACGGAGAGCAAGAAATGCCGAATTACCCGCTGGGAATGCTTTCTCCATCTGGTTCAGATACGACAATTCTACATCGTGATAGACTCTGAGCGTATGCAGTATTTCATATACCGGCAAATGGGGGAGGAGCCTGTCTTCGATAATAGTTCCGGCTTCACTCTCAATTTCCGGTAGTTGTGTAAAACTGTCTAACGCGCGGAAGAGTCCCGTGGTTAATTGGCAAATACCGAGTACTGATGTTTGCGATTGATTGTGGGCGATTGCACGCAGCATACTACCGTACCGCGACAAAGGAATGGTTTCAGCAATTTTCTCAAGAATCTTCCGGCCTGCATTGCCGCTAACACCCTGCCCCGGCCGGATAAGTGGCCTGTCCCTGAGCGGAGGAGTAGTGCGTGCGATAAAATATGATATAATATGTATTCCAACAACATCCTCGTCTCTTCCGTAAAGTATCTGCCTAAAGTTTTCCGTCAGGATGCCAAGAAACACATCGTACAATGCATCCTTTTTCCCAATCGTTAACCGTTCAAGTTCTTTCATTCCCCGCGTTTTAAAATGCAGGCGTGTTTCTGTTAATGGCTCAGCAGCACGGATGACCTCACTCCGGTAAAATTTTTGCGTCTCTTGTATATGATAAAACAATTGTGATACTGTTTCGACCGGGAGATACCTGAGTTTTTCTGAAATGGCACTTTGCAGGGTTCTCATGTCGCCACCTGCATGAACGCCCATCATTGGTGTAACCGCATACTCGGTGCTTTTCTTCGTTGAAGCTTTCAGGTATTGTGAAAACCGTACATCAGCATTCGAAGATGTAACAAATGCCGGTTGACCGGAAAACGGAAAATAATAGCCGCCCTGCCGTTGCATTGGTTCGCCGCTTCCCATTTTCATCCGGATATACTGCGTCAGCCCCTTCTCTGCAAGCCATTTTGTAATTTCATTTTTTGCTGATTTGTATAAACTAAAGCCAGGAGCCTGACCGATTTGCTGGCTTAAATCCGAACCTGCAATAAATATTTCACACATCATCTCAGCAACACGCTCTTCGGTATTCTGATTCATCCTTCGGCTTTGTAACGCGTACTCCCAAATTTTATGCATATACGATTGTACGTTTTGGACCGATTTACTATCCTCGAATAATGGGATTAACCTTACCGAAGGTATTTCAGTATTCTTGTTTTCACGCAGAATTTGTTCACGACGCGTGCGCATTTTTCTATCGAGAGTGATTAAAGCTTCCGGCTTTGTTGACATACTAATTTGTAAAGCTAAAACCATTCCGGGATTGCCGTATTTTCCAGCAATTTCATTAATCTCGTAAATATTATTGACTGTTGTGTCAACAGCAAACTGATCCTGTGCCGTTACCATTTTTTGGTGAATACGGGGAGTAACAACAAAGCGCTTCATCAAATCGTGGAATTGTGCAGCCTCACGCATAAGCGGCTCATAGCTGATATTTTTTTGCAGTGCCGGAAGATTTGCATGCAAAGCTTTCCGTAATTGCTTATTCAAGTCGAAGTAATATTCAAGTGCTGCTTTTCTCTGTGAACGAAGTTCATACATTTTTCTTTCTAGCCGGTCGTTATGCTGCCAAAGCGTCGTTAACGGGTCACGCGCCAAATGCAGTTTCATGCCCATTTGCCGCAAACGTCCCGGCTGCATGTTAAAAGGTAAAATACCTTTGTAGCGCTTTTCCAGTTGATGAGTTAACAGTGTAATCTGCCGGAGAAGTAAACCAAATTTATTGGTTGAATCGCTGAGCTTTTCAATTTCGAGTAGAAGGGTGGATGATATCGTCAAGCCCGGTACCGCTGTCATCAGGAGTTTTAAAAGGCTTGCCTGCCGTGAAACATTCTCGATAAGGACAGCCGCAATTAAACTATGCCCTTGCCCGGAAGGACGGTTGCTGCCATCCCAGTCGCCCCAGAACGAGAGCAATGAATCCATAGGCATATTTGCATTGAGCTGCCTGAAATCTTCAACCGCGATCATCGAGCCAAGGTCGAGCAATAGTTCAGCAGGTTCGTCAGCAGAAATGATTGCTACATTGGAACCGTTATATTCATGAATCAACTCCGAAGAGACTTGTTGCAGCGTCCTTTCAGGAACCTGCTCTTCCCTGATTAACAGGGTAATAATTTTCTCGAAAATTTGTTCAACCTTTATTGAATACATCTGCGTGGGATGAACGGTACGGTCAAATAAACGGCGGTTAAAAAGCTTTTCTTTTTGTTCGAGAGAATCCTTGAAGAACTCTTTTTCCAGATTTTGTATAAGTTGTTTTCCTTTGTCAGCTTGGATAATTCTCAAATTAGCCAAACTTATAGCAAGCCGGTTTTTATACCTGAGCCTAAAACTATTAAGACGTTCAGGGAGATAGTTCACCTTAAACTGTAAGCTGAAATCCCGGTCAAGTATTTCAGGATTTTGAGTGGTGATTCCAACACGGTATTTTTGCGTACAATACTCTGTAATTTTTTGTTCAACAATTGTCCATGAAGATAATGAACCATCCCCAGTTTCTATCGGAGCTATTTTAATCACGGGCGAGTACGTTTTTCTTTTATAATTGCTCGCTTCTTCTGCTATTAACCTATTTAAATCAATAAGAACCCTGCGTGTTTTATGCAGTAACACACCGGCATCATCCGGGCCGCCTAGAGTAAGCCGGAAAGTTGTACGGGCGGTTTCGAAGCCCTTTTCTGTCCTTGCAAATGTCGAAAGGGGAACAAGTCCTATGCCCTGACGTGCCAACCCGGAGGCTAACCAATCCAAAGAGAGGCCATCAGGTAGTTTTTTTATTATCATCTGAGGATACATACTACCCAATGGCGGCTTTATAATAATGTCGAAATTATTCCTGTCTTTCGGAAGAATTTCAACCGCCTCTTCAATGGCAAGCATCCGCTTATAAAATATCCGGTTACGCAGCCGCCAATATGCATCGGTTGATTCAGGACTGTTCCTGTAAAAAAGATACGTTAAAAAAACTGCTGCAGAATTCGGAATAATACTTTCATTTACCGCCTGAAATTTTTCGTATAATTTCCTGTTTCGAATTTCGATAACTGAGAGCCTTGCCCCGGCAAGCGAATCTGTTTTTGATAGCGAGTGCACCGTAACAATCAGATTAGATTGCTCTTCAGTAACATAACCACTGCTCAATAACTCATTGGTTAATTGCCGCAAAGTTTTTATCTCAATAAGCTTTTGCCGGGGAGCAACGTTTTGATACGAAAGATCATCTATGATTATGATGTTTTTATGCAGAGCCCACTGTATCAGTCTTTTTAACTCTTCCTGGTTAAACTCACCTCCGGTGGCATTGTGCGGATTGTTTAACGCGATCGCACCATACATATTCCAGCCGGGTGAAAGAGAAAGCCGTTTTTTTAATTCTTCAATAATGCCGTTCACATCGATATCAAGATTATCTTTGAGCGGTACAACATGAACTTTGGGGAAGCAATGTTCATACGTCCAGCTTAAATCCGGAATGACAACCTCTTTTATGCCGCAATGAAAACCAAGTAACCCTAATCCGGTTCGGGATGAGCCGCTTACCAGTTGGCATGCATCCGCGTAATACTCCGTGTGGTGCCTCAGGAATGCATGGATAAAACTGTTCGTCAGTTCTTTACTCCATTCTTCATTACCCGAATTATTTATGTAACCTTGTAAAAGCTCTTTATTACTTTTCTCGGAAAAAATATCGTGTGAGAGACCTGATACATATTTTGCCGAATGCCTGTTGAATGCGGAATCCCTGCTAACAAAATTATTTGCTATTGTTGTTGAAACAGCTGAATGCTTGATTATATGATCCTCAAGGCGGGCAGCGTATTTTTTTGCAGTATTTTTTACAAAATTATCACCTAAATCATGAAACGGGGAGCTTTCAGGTTTTGGTTTTACAATAATTTCATTTATAACTTCCGCGTCAGCGTTCAACTCATGCATGCACTCCTGTAGTACAAAACTGAGCATTACAATTTCAGTTGCGGACGGTGTTCCTTTTAGTTGGAATTGTACCGTCTCCATAATTTTAATGATATCAGGGTTTCCTGCGATAAAGGATACCGGGTTATTTTGCAGTTTTTTGTGAAAAATTCCGGGAGAAAGAATACGCAGAACCCGGTTCATCATTTTTGCTTCGCGGGCAAGTGAAAGATGGTTTGGAGCATCGTTTAACTCCACAAAGAAGAGTGGATTCTCCAAGCTAAGAACCCGCAGATTCCGTCGGGTTATCTCATTGGTAAGTTTACCCAAAAGTAAATAAACCGGTGCATCCGGGGCTCTCTTAAAATGTTCCTCGAGCGCATCAGTGAGTGTGTCCTCTTTATCGGGCATTGTAGAGTAACTGAGACTTTTGTAACCGCATAAATGCAGCGGCAATTTTACTCCGTACAGGAATATATGCATCCCGGTGTGAACTGAATAGTTCTCAATCGAGTGGAATAAAAGCCGCAAAGATTCATATAGACCCCCGGTGGAAAGTAAAATCTCTCTCGAACCGGAAGATTCACCTAAATCATAGGCGAGAGGCTCTTGTTGATCTTTTTTTAGCCAGTTGATAAAATGAAGTATCAGAAAATGAGGAGCCTTGCTGTTATAGCCGCCGCGGGGCATGTACGGGGCGCTTTTCTTTATAAGCTCTTTCAGCAAATCAAGGTTTTTTTCTTCATCCACTTTCCAATCGAGTGCATCCATCAAGCCTTGAGTATTACTTTCTTGTAAGATCTCATTTTCTATAGGGATACCCAGTATCATACGGAGATATGCCGAAGAAAGCGCAGGGTCTTGCACCGGATTACCAATATGGAAATTTACCCGTTCTTCAACGGGTATATCTGAAGAGGCTGTTGCCTCGCTTACCTCAGACACTTTCGCGGCTTTTACCGGTTTAAAACGGAATAGTTCACTTGGATCGTTCAAGATACTCACTTGTTACATAGTTGAAAAAATGCTTCTGTGCAATTATTTGCACGAGAAATCAGTTATGGTTTTTCAACATTGCCTTTGGTATAATTGGACATTGCACTTTCTAAAAATTTCTGGAACAAACCGATGAGATCCGCACCCTGGGCAAAATCTCCGGGTGACAGGGACACAATGGTTCTGGCATTTTTCATCGATTGACTTGCTTCTGCCAGCCGAGCTGCCTGCGGGGTAAGCATGAGCAATTCCGGGCTCTTTTTCAAGAGGGTCAGTTCATCGTCATCATACGCGAGCTGTAGTTTCTTTCTTTGCAATTCATCTTCGATGCGTTTTAGCGCCATTATTGATTCCTGCTCCAACTCCGACTTTTTCAGTTCCAGCCGCTTTAGCTCAAGTTCATTTTCCATTAAAGCAATTTCTTCGTCGGCTTGCAATCTTGCTTTCGCAGCTGAAATTCTTGCCTGTTGATTAAGCTTCTCGGTTTGTTCAAAAATTCTTGCAGATTCTTGTTTCTTTAAGGCTTCGGATATTTTCGAGTCGATAGCATCGTATGACTGCACTGTTATGGATATTAACTCAAGGCCGAGCCGTTCCTCGATAACATCAAGCTTCGGGCGGAGATAATTATAAATCTTTTCAGATGTCAGTTCTTCAATTTTAAAATTCTCGACATATTCTTTAACAATTCTGTGGATAATTGTATCCAGTTCCCTTGCCGATTTAATTACAGCATTTTCGTTCCACCCGCCAACCTTTATAAGAGCCGGAATATGAGTTTTCGATGCGGCTACCGTGTAGGCCAATTTAACTTTTATATCGATATTTCCTTTTGCTGCAGTTTCAATAACAACTTGGGTCCCAAATGTTGTATTCGGTAGTGCCAAACAGAAGTGCCGTGGATAAAATCTTGATTTGTTTTCATTGATTACGCCATTTGATTCTGTTAAAACCAATTGGTCAGGTTTCCGTAACCTGTATTCGTATAATAACCATACTATTATGGCTGCGAAAAGTGCCACAATGTAATACATATAAACTCCTGAGTAAGAGATTTTGTTGCTTTTTTGGTTCTTGGGCTCATTAAAAAAGTGTAGTTGCCCATGAGTTGATTAATAACCGGAATTTACGATATTTTCTGAAGAAAATGAACTAAAAGCGGCTTTTTGTATAATAATTAATGCATACTCGCCGGTTTTCCTAAATTAAATTCGAAAAGTTGCTTGGGTTTTGTATTGATTTTCTCAAAGTTTAGGTTTTGCGTAAGGTAAATTCATAACGGCTATTTTAAAATTGCTCCCGGATTTATCCCACTGCTATCTGTTGGGAGGCATTGGGTAAACCGGGGGAGAACTTAAAAACAAAACAGGATTTAGCAACTTACCTGTTATGTTTTGATAAATTCATAGTTGATAATTCCTTGTTGGATTGCTGACAAATTCCATTTGGGCTGAAGCCCAGTGTGGGTGGGTGTGGGATTTGTGATTCCCCGGAAAAATCCGGGAGCAATTGTAATTAGCTGCATATGTTGCTTGTAATATGTTAGTTGATTGCCATTTTGATAATTTTAAAGATATGTATTCGTTAGCCAAACTTGATTTTAATTTGCCCCTGGATTCATCGCAATGGTGTCAACCAAAGGTTCTTTTTCAAGTGGGGCTTTGCGGCTAAGTCCCCCTTTTTGAAAAGGGGGTGGCTCGCCGCCTCGGCGAGACGGGGGAATCATTTTTAGATAG
>JACPGF010000160.1:23160-24925 GCA_016182615.1 Ignavibacteriales bacterium | reverse complement strand
ATACCGGTATGGTCGGTTACCCGGAAACATTAACTGATCCATCATACCGGGGACAAATTCTCGTTATGACCTACCCGCTTATAGGAAACTACGGCGTGCCGGGGAACGAGCAGGAAAATGGTTTACTCCATAATTTTGAATCAGATCATATACACGCACGCGGATTGATTGTCAGCGATTATTCATTCCATCATTCGCATTGGAATGCGAAAAAATCATTGCAGGAATGGCTGATCGAAAACAAGATACCAGCACTGTACGGCATCGATACGAGAGCGCTGACACGGAAACTTCGTGAGGTTGGCACCATGCCCGGAAAAATAGTGATTGGGAAAGATACTTTATTATTCGAAGACCCGAATAAAACCAATCTTGTTGCAGAGGTAAGTACAAAAGCAGTACAGGAGTTTCACAAGTCTGACAAAAAAATTGCACTGATTGACTGCGGAGTAAAGAATAATATTATACAAGCCTTTTTACGGCGTAATATCAGTGTTACTAGAGTACCATTTGATTTTGATGCATCAACCCTGGATGTGCATGGCATCGTTGTATCGAACGGGCCCGGCGACCCGAAACAATGTGTTGAAACTATTGCAAACGTGCAAAAGCTGATGAGCAAAAATATGCCCATTCTCGGTATCTGCCTCGGCAGTCAAATTCTCGGTTTGGCTTCTGGTGCTAATACGTACAAGCTGCCATACGGGCACAGGAGCCATAATCAGCCTGTAAATGAGACCGGCTCAAGAAGGTGCTATATTACCTCGCAAAACCACGGTTATGCAATTGATGCAGCAACATTGCCGCTTGACTGGCGCGAATGGTTTATTAACGATAACGATGGTACCAACGAAGGTGTTATGCACCTGCACAAACCGTTCTTTGGCGCACAATTTCATCCTGAAGCTTCTCCCGGCCCGGATGATACTGAATTTATTTTTGACATGTTCGTGAGAGCTTTACTATGATAAAAAAGGGCAAACCAAAAAAAGTATTAATCCTTGGTTCAGGCGCATTGCAGATTGGGCAAGCCGGTGAGTTTGACTATTCAGGCAGTCAGGCAATAAAAGCGTTAAAGGAAGATGGCATTGAGACCGTTCTCATAAACCCGAACATTGCAACAATTCAAACATCTGAAAATTTTGCAGACCAAGTCTATTTTCTGCCTCTAAAGCATGACTTTATTACTGAAGTTGTCGCAAAAGAATTACCCGATGCAATACTACTTGGCTTTGGCGGACAAACCGGCTTAAATGCCGGCGTTGACCTGTACGATTCAGGCATACTGGAAAAGTACGGCGTTAAAGTACTTGGAACTTCCGTACAAACCATTAAAGATACCGAAGACCGTAATTTGTTTGCACAACGTGTGCAGGAAGCTGGCCTTAAAATTGCACGCAGTAAAACCGTGTCAACAGTTGACGAGGCGGTTGCAGCCGCGGAGGAAATCGGTTTCCCCTGCATGGTGCGCATCGCGTATGCATTAGGCGGCTTAGGTTCAGGCATTGTTGAAAACAAAGAAGCGCTGATAGAAAAAGCCAACAGGGCATTTGCTTTCACGAATCAGATTCTTATCGAGGAGTCG
Organism: Ignavibacteriales bacterium; assembly: GCA_016182615.1. Lineage (GTDB taxonomy): Bacteria > Bacteroidota > Ignavibacteria > Ignavibacteriales > Ignavibacteriaceae > JACPGF01. Next base: position 23,340 of record JACPGF010000160.1, on the reverse strand, counting down.
CTCTACGGCTGGAAAGAAATCGAGTATGAAATCGTCAGGGACAGGTATAACAACTGCATAACAATATGCTCAATGGAAAACCTCGACCCGATGGGAATTCATACCGGTGACAGCGTTGTGGTTGCACCCGTGCAAACACTTTCTGCTGAAGAAAATTTCCAATTGCGTTCTATCGGTATT
>JACPGF010000160.1:4593-23155 GCA_016182615.1 Ignavibacteriales bacterium | reverse complement strand
TGCGTTCTATCGGTATTAAACTCATAAGACATCTTGGTATTGTTGGCGAGTGTAACATACAGTACGCGCTTAATCCGCACACGTTCGATTACCGCATCATTGAAGTAAACGCGCGCTTATCACGCAGTTCGGCTCTTGCCTCAAAAGCAACCGGCTATCCGCTGGCGTTCGTGGCAACCAAACTGGTGCTTGGTTATAATTTGAATGAAATTGAGAACACAATTACCAAAGAAACATCCGCGTGTTTTGAGCCCGCGCTTGATTACATTGTTCTGAAATTTCCCCGCTGGGATTTGCAGAAATTCCACATGGTAAGCACGCAGCTTGGGACGGAAATGAAATCAGTCGGTGAAGTAATGGCTATCGGCCGCAGTTTCGAGGAGGTTTTGCAAAAAGCCATCCGGATGCTCGACATCGGTGTTAACGGCTTCGAAAGCTCGGACATAGACACGGATGATTTAGAAAAAGCAATTGCAATACCAACTGACAAACGCATGTTCTATCTCGCTAAAGCACTTAAACAGGGCATGTCGGTTGAGAGGATTCACGAGCTTTCAAAAATTGACCGCTGGTACTTGTACAAGATGCAAAACATTATTAATCTTGCCAACGAGTTGGAGGGGCAGGCGCTCCGCCGTATGAGTAATGAGTTCCTATTAGAACTGAAGCAGCGCGGATTTTCCGACAAGCAGATTGCATTGGCTACCAATGCCACCGAAACTGAGGTACGTTCATTCAGAAAAGCAAAAAACATTAAGCCGGTTGTTAAACAGATTGATACCATGGCTGCTGAATATCCCGCGCAAACGAATTATCTGTATATGACGTATTGCGGTGACAGTGATGATATTAGCACCGGGGAAGACAGGCAAATTGTAGTTCTCGGCGGCGGCGCGTACCGTATTGGCTCTTCGGTTGAGTTTGACTGGTGCTGCGTAAACGCGGTTCTTGCCTTGAACGCGATGGATTACAAATCAATAATGATTAACTATAATCCTGAGACAGTAAGTACCGATCACGATATCTGTGATAAGCTGTATTTCGAGGAAATGAGCCTTGAACGGGTAATGGATATTTACGAGAAGGAAATGCCAAAGGGAATCATCGTTTCCATGGGTGGGCAGATACCGAATAATCTTGCGGTCAAACTCTACAAAAGCGGTGTAAACATTATTGGAACCTCTCCCCTGCAAATAGATAACGCCGAAAACCGCCACAAGTTTTCAACCATTTTAGACAGTCTGGAAATAGATCAACCGGAATGGCGCGAGTTAACCAACCTTGAAGAGGCCAGAATATTCGCCAACAAAGTTGAGTTCCCGGTACTTATCAGGCCGAGCTATGTGCTTTCCGGTGCTGCAATGAGCATTGTTCTTAATGATGAGGAACTGGTAGAATACTTACGGAAAGCTTCGGATATCAGTAATGAGCACCCGGTAGTTATCAGCAAGTTTATTACCGATGCCCGTGAAATTGAAGTGGATGCCGTTGCGAAGAATGGTGAGCTGTTCTGCTATGCAATTTCGGAACACGTTGAAAATGCCGGCGTGCATTCGGGCGATGCGACCATAGTCCTGCCGCCGCAACGGACATATCTTGAAACCATGCGGCGCATTAAGTTTATCACCAAAGAAATTGCAAAGGCGCTGGAGATTACCGGCCCGTTCAACATTCAATTTATTGCAAAAGATAATCAGGTAAAAGTTATCGAGTGTAACCTGCGTGCATCGAGAAGTTTCCCGTTTGTTTCAAAAACACTCAAGATTAACTTTATCGAAAAGGCAACACGGCTGATGATGAACGAATGGGTGCCGGAAATTGACCGCTCTTCGTTTGACCTTGACTACGTGGGCGTGAAAGCGTCTCAATTCTCATTCACCCGCCTCAAGCAACCGGAATTCGTTTACCCAAAAAAGGTGTACTCATTTCAACGGGTCCGATAAAACAGAAAACCGAAATTCTCGAAGAAATAAAAACACTTGATAAAATGGGAATACCACTCTACGGCACATCGGGAACGGCTGAATTCTACAAAGCAAACGGCATACGGATTACACAACTTTTCCGCCCGGTTGATGAGAAGCAGCCCTCAATCAGCACCTATTTGAACGACGGCCTGATTGATATGGTGATTAACATTCCCAAAACCTCCGAGCGTAACGAGCTTGATGATGATTATCTGATCAGGCGGAAGTCAATCGACCTGAATATACCGCTCATTACCAACATTCAGTATGCAAAGCGGTTTATTAAGGCGATGGATAAGTACAAAACCAAACCGCTTGAAGTGAAGAGCTGGAAGGAATATAATTAGACCTTTTTTAAATGACAAGTCCCCTGATTGCAATTGGCTAATCAGGGGATTTTAATAGTAAAAAAATATGGCACTATAACGTTTTGTAAGGATAATTATCCATTTTGTTTTCTATAGAGCAATAACTATAAGTTGGGCGCTGTCTTGATAAAAACATTCAATAGTAACATATTGTCCCATAATGTGGCTAAAGCCTGAGTTGTCTTTGCTTTTGATTTCTCCCCCGAATAAAGAGGCTGTGTTAAAACTCAAATTTTTTAAAAATATATTTTGATTTTGAGCTAAAATCGAAGAATAAAAATACTTGACACGGGGTTTTAACACAGCCTCTAAATCCGGGGGTAATTTTAAATTAGCCCCATTATTAGCTTTTGAAATTGTGACTGATTGATTTGTCCCGGTATCAACCAAAAACCTCCCAAGCAAGGTAAAATATCAACTTAATGGCTGGATTTTTATTAAGCAAATGATTAGCCCGCTCGATTCACTATCGAAACAATTTGTTGCAACAGCTATTTTTCCCCGGCTTTTCTCATTACTGCATTTCGTGTATTCCGTATCAGTGTTCCACCCGGTTTCACGCATCCAACAAAATTATAAGCATTATTATCGGCTATGGTAAGGTCGCTAAAATCGACGAAGGCATCTCCGTTCACATCGGTAACAACATAGCCGGTAGTGAAATTGTATGCATCATTGTCGATCATGGCTAAATCGGAAAAATCGACAAAGCCGTCCTGATTCACATCAGCGGCATACATTGCCTTTATACTCCCAATCGTGATAACATTACTGCCGAAAACTGAATCAACCGACTGTGTAAAATCCCGTTGAACGACTGAGCCTTTAACAATTGTAAAGGGATATGCTCCCCAGGTTTCAATTGAATTACGATGCCTGATAACAGGATAATAAACCCCTGTTGTAAGGTGAGTGAATTTTCCCAAGGAAAGGAAATTTGCACTATCCAGAACTGCGCTGCATGAATCAATGAAATCAAACGGAGATTGTGCAGACGCGAGATATAATTGCAGTGTGTCACTGATACGCATACGCTGTGTATTCTCATCAAACAATCCTTGCAGGACTGCCTTCACCTGTAGTATAGCAGTGCCGCTCATTGTGGCTTGTTCCCCCGCGGTTATTTCCGTGTTAGCGGTTAGCCCGGTTATGGTAATTTGATTTGATGCGGTTGTGATAGTGCCTGACTGCTGCCACAAACTGCCGTTAAAACGCCATGAGGATAATTGGCCTTCAAGTCCTTGTATATCCGCATCTCCATACTTCAATGTTAAATTCGCAGAATATCCTGAAATGCCACTTGCCTGAAAACCCCATACACGTTTAAGATAGTTGCTGCTGCTGACATTAAACTGGTGTTTGCTGCGGTTCATCTTGATACTGACATATCCGTTACTGTACGTACCGGAGGAAAGAGCTGCCGTAACCGGTAAATACACGGCTGCACCGGAGGTATCACCGACGGGAAAAGTAAAACTGCCTGCCGCAGTCATCCGTTTTGCAATTGTTGCACCACTATCGGCGACGATCATATTAGCCGCTGACAGTGTACCTGAAACTGCTGTTATAGTCCCCAAGGTCAGTTTACTCGCTTTACCAAGATACAAACGGCCAGATGTAAATGTTATGTTGCCGTTCACTGCCATATTTTTGTTTAACTGCAAGCCTGCCGCATTATTTATGGTAAAATAATTTACCGTATCGGGTACATTTCCCGCGGCCTGCTGCAAAGTACCGCTAAAAACAAAATTTGTTCCGGTAGAAAACACTCTGCTTCTTGTGCGTATCAATCCAAGCGCGGTATCCAATCCATTAGGTGAACCAACGTTAATCGTTGAGCCGCTGAGGGACTGAAAAGTACCATCACCCCTAATAACGATATTTGGATTAGTACAATCCATACTGCCTGAACCGCCCTGCCCCATTTTTAATAAGCCACCTAAATTAATTTGCACGCGCGCGGCATTGCCACCAGCAACTGCCGAAAGATTAAGCTGCCTGCAGATAACACTGCCATTAATATTGAGCAGTACATTGTTACCAGGTGAGGGTCTTAAAGTTAGGGCTGTTTGCAAATCACCCATATTTATTGTTCCGTTTACTTGCAGTGTGGTCGAAAAATTCCAATCCTGATCCTGCGAGGAACTTTGCTGTAATTTCGAGTAATCGGGTAACGTGAGCGTTCTTCACTGCCCTATCTCAACTAAAGTAAATTTAGAAACAGGATTTGGTGCCGTACCGCCATCGGTCAAAATCAAGGCACCGCCGCTGCTTGTTGCCCCGGCACGGTAATTCAATGCACAATCGGCATTGAATACTACTTTTGCATTTATCCCCGCTGGAATAACCTTGGCAAATTTACAAGGTGCGCTCCCGGTAATCATTAGGCTGTCTGCAACTTTAAGGCTTAAGCCATCACTGCCGGTTCCCAGTGTCCCATTGTTTGTAATGTTATTGCCATACACAATCACAAATTTAGTGTTCGTACTGCCTATATTTGAACCTGAAGCTGTGAGTTTGCCGCCGCTTGCAACTTGAATCGATCCAACCTTTGTGCCTGAGTTAACCACGCGGATAGAGTCACCGGATTTGACAATGACAAGCGAGAGTGAATCGGGGATTATGCCCGACTTCCACGAAGAGGCCGAGTCCCAAGTGCCGCCGCCCGTTCCGTTGGAGTAATAAGCGAGCGCAGGGGTAGTAACGGAAAGCACTAATGGGGTGCTGCTTAAATAGTTTTCAAAGCCCGGGGAGCCATTCCACTCGAATATGGAAAATGTATAAATTCTTCCGGGGAGTAAACCGGAAATGGCGGCAGTACTTGCCATACCCTTGTAAACAACATAACTATCCGTCCCAATCAGTGAACCGGAACCAAATACCGGGTTTGCCTGATACGTTGCATTATCAACCGGGACAGCGTTCGCTGTGCCTGATTGGCGTGCGATAATAATCCTTGCCTGCCCGTTTCCGTTTAACCACGAAAGCTGTAATGCAGTAGAATCCGTTAACTGATAACTGCCCTGCGAGGGAGCTGCTGTTGGTTCTGTGTAGCCGCCAAGCCTCTGCATAAGTTGCGCGGTATAGAGTGACTGAGGCTGTAAACCGGAAACATTACTTCCCTCAATAAAACCTTCCGGTTCATCAAATGGTGCAACCGGTGTATGCCCTGTAATTGTATTTCCCCTGCATCCTATGGCATAGTTTTGTGACAGGGGCGGCTGCTGTAAAACGAGTGAGCCATTAGCAATATCACAATTCCATGCAACCGAGTTGACACTTGACCAGCCATGGCTCGTGCCAGCATAGCCCCGGCAATAGAGTGCAAGAAGAATATCAGAATAGCCAGCGCGCGGCCCATCCAGTTCTTTATGATTATCATACAACAGCGCCTGTGTCCACATCCTGTGCCCTTCGCTTGGCGCGTATGCTCCGGAGGATGTGCAATTATGCAAAACATTACCAGAGGTGCTCGAAATGCCGTTAGACATATAATGATGCCTGCCGTTTGCAGCATGGCATGAATCAACAAGTATCATCTGTGAAGCATGATAGAACTGATAATTATAACGCCGCTCACCGGTAATAATACTGACCGGGTCAAGGGCAGTGCATTTTTTAATGGTTACTCTGCTTGCTGTGCAAGTCCTAATTCCCGACTGTCCGAAATGCAGCATCGTACAGTTTTTTACCCAGCTGTCTTCAAGTTGAAATAAATCAATTGATTGCCAGACATGGTTCTCATCCAACTCACCTGAGTAATCATTGTCAATCCGTAGATTTTCGATCCCGATATTCTTTTTGAGATTCGTTCTGGCATATTTATAGATATACGATTGGGAGAGGCTTTTGATGAGATGATGACAGACCGGAATATCCAGCGTAAGCGTGTTGCCGTTTTTCGCTTTGATGTACCGGTTATAAATAATATCAACATCCCCGGCTTCCCAGGGCACATCAATTCCCGGTTCCGCCCCCGGATCATTGGAGTGCGTGCCACCGTAGTTTATCGCCTGCAGCCACGTAACGGTTGACGGATGATAGATTACAATGTTATCACCAACGTTAAGGTTTGCTGCATTCGCAACGGTTATAGTAGTATCGCCAATAAAAACAGTATCATTGGTAATATTTGTTTTCGTTCCACTAACTTGTTCTTTCCAACGCGAATTGGTACCCCCGCCGGCAAGTATTATGCTGCGCTGATGAGGAGTATCCCCGGTGCCGTAGAGGATTGTATTTGTAAGTGAATCACTGCCATTGCCGGCTCCACGCAGGATGACACCATCATAATTAAGCAGCAGAGTTCCCGATATCCTGTACACTCCGGCATTCAGAAGAACCGCTCCCCGTATTCCCTGCGCATTTACACTCAGTGCACCGGCCTGATCGATAGCATCCTGTATATGCTCCGTGTTATCACCCGCGATGGGGCTTATTGTAACAACATTGGCTGCATCCGGCAATGGTGAGTTGCCGTTCTTGTATCCGGCAAAACTAAAATCGGGTATCCTGTTGTTGGCCGTGTCTTTAGTATATACCAAAGAACCATTGTTGTTGTAATAAACCCTTGACGACTGCCACGACTGCGGTAACAGATGCGACGCGAGTAAGATAAAGAAAGCAGTAATTATTAGGACTTGTTTTGTTATGCACATATATTATTTAACGAAATGAAAAAGGCTTTTCCAACCTTGTTGAAAAAGCCCTGAAAAAATTGCAGGTAAAGTACGGTTGATTGCCGGGTTACTTGTTCAACTCGCCTGGAGTTGCATCTTCAACATTGGTTGTAGTTACCCATGAATTGACATCATTGCGTTTATCAACGGCTGTTCCATTTTTAAGATATGCAACATGCCCGTTATCAAGATACTCCAAAGGAAGCGCAGTAACCAGGCTTCCTTCCCAGGATACATCCCGGCCCCAGGATACGACATCGATGGTTGCTTTTCTGTCCCACTTGCTTACAAGTGCAACATTATCCTTCCCTGTTAGTGCCAATGTTCCAGCGACCCGTTTAATATCGGTAGAATCGTAAAACGGGAAAACAACAATCCGGTTATTCTTATCATCAAGTGACCGGTCAATGGTAAAGTCTTTTCCACCATAAGAAATTTCCGGGCTTTCAAGACATACGAGCACAATACGAACCCTCCGCATTTAAAAACTCGATGGCTCCCTGTCTTTCTTTCGGTGTACCGCCGGTCGAAGAATAATCGGATAAAAACCATCCACCGAGAACCGTTCCCCCGGTAACAACTTGCAGTTCGATATAAGTACCACCTCGGTACATTCCTTTTTTTCCGCCGCTGTTGGCAAGTTCTGTAATAATTACATCGCCGGGTTTTTGGGCATAAGAAAATGCTGTTAATGCACAAAGCAGTATGAGAGCATAGAATCTCATAGTAATTCCTTAAAAGTTAATTGTAGTGAAATGATTAAAAAGATAAGCCAAAGGCTGCTAGGGAGCGGCCTTTGGTATTAGAAAAGATGTTCGAAGTTATGCTTCTTCTTGTTTGTATTTAATAGCCAGCATAATTTCAGTATGCTCAGATGCTAAAACTAAATGTTCCGTCATCGCCTTATAAGCCTCGTCTGCATTCTGCTCGACAATGAACCGCAGTATTTCTTTATGTTTTTCGTAAGCACTTTCTTTGGCATTCCCAACCGTTTCATACACGTATGATTTCACCTCGATTGCGGGAGAGAACGTGTAAATCATCGGTTCAAGAATTGCCTGCAAAATCTGATTGTGCGAAGCAATGGCAATATCATTATGAAATTTCATATCGATACGTGCAAGCTCATCAAATTCACCTTCATAGGTTCTCAATGCTTCAAGATCCTCGCCAAGTGTTTTGATGTCTTCATCGGTTCTGCGAACCGCGGCAGAAGCAGCCAACGAAGGCTCCAGTACCTGCCGGGCATGCACCATTTCACGGATGTAATCCGGATCAAGATTATGCCGGATGAATTTCTTCATCGGCTCAACAAACGTATCACTTGTTAATTCACTAACAAATATACCTTTGCCTTTAGCAATTGATATCAGGTTCTGAGCAGCAAGTGACTGCAATGCCTCACGGATTGCAGTACGGCTGACACCGAACATTTGGCAGAGTTCAAGTTCTGATGGCAGTTTTGAACCCGGCAGATATTTTTTTGCAAATATAGCTTCTTCAATTTGATTGGCCACTACCTTACTTATTGGTACGCGGTTTTCGATTGTTTTAAACATTTTTCAACTCCGGCAAAACAAATAATTGCTTTGGAATTTTACCCGTTTTAATAAATTAATTGCTGCAAAAATACGAATTCTTCTTACGAAATCATACAAGTATGTGGTATTAACCATTGTTAACAGATTGCACCAGAGTCTTTGCCTTAGCTGTTAAGCCTGCATAGTCACCTGCTTCAATCAGTTTTTTGTCTATCAATGCAGAGCCGACGCCCACTGCACATGCACCTGCTTTTATCCAGTCACCACCGTTTGTTAACGAAACACCACCTGTCGGCATGAGCTTTAAAAATGGCATTGGGGCTAATACGGATTTGAAAAATTCCATACCCGTTACATCAGCCGGGAAAACCTTTACAACATCTGCGCCCGTTTCAAAAGCAGTCAAAATTTCAGTCGGGGTAAATGCTCCGGTCATAACTGCCACATCATAGCGGTGCGAGGTAAGTATCAATTCTGGTTTAAATACTGGACTGACAACAAAGCGGGCACCGGCATAAATCGCCATGCGCGCTGTTTGCGCGTCTAAAACAGAACCGACGCCAATCACGATTTCATTCGGCAGTTTTTTACTCGCTGCGGCAATTACTTCTAATGCCTGTGGCGTAGTCATCGTTACTTCAAGGAAAGAGATTCCGCCTTCATACAAGGCTTCGGCTACAGATATGAGTTTTTCAGGATCCTGCATTCTGATAACTGCAACCACTTTGGATTGGAATAATTTGTTAAGTGTTTCAACACGTCCCATTTATTTATGTCCTTTCTATTTTATTCTTAATGATTAACCGTATAATAAAAACCCTTCAGATCCTGAGTCCGCAGTTCTATAACTGCTTCTTCCGTTGGAACTGTTTTAACTTCTATCGCAGCCCTGCCGTTAGCGGCTTGAATTACCGGGCTGTTTGTAGGTGTGCCGGTATAACCGACAATTTTTCCCGAACCTGATAGAGCAAAGTAAACTCTGCCCTGAAAATCAATACACCGGTTATTGTTTTGATCGGTAATTTCTGCAGTAATGAGATAATTACCGTTTGGTAAACGCTCCTGCGAGTACACGACATTTTCGGGTTTGTCAATTGCTTTTAAAGTATAAATAATGTTCATTGAATCACGGCAGGTTTCTACTCCGGATTCATTGTATCCAATTGCAACAACACTGTTCATTCCTTTAACCAGTTCAGTGTTCCATACCAAACCCGATGCCGGATATAATGTCATGTCCTTCTTTTTCGTTTCTTTTGCAATACCATTTACCATAAGCGTTACCGAATAACAATTACTGAATATTTTTATTTCTTTGGATTTACTTTTTCCAGCTGCCCTAAAATCCCACGTGTGCGAATAGATATGGACAAAATCCGGTTTGCTTACCCAGTAACTTTTAAAAACGTAGTATGCATCTTTTTTATTGTTGTTCAGATCGACAAGCCCTTTTTGATTGACGTACGGGATTGGGTTTTCCGGGCGCAAAGGCGTGCCAAAATCCCTGAATATCCATTGTGCCGACCCGGAGAACCACTCCAGTTTTTGTTGATTGAACAGGTACCAATCGAATAGATTGACAATGTAGCTTTCACTCCAGTCACCATTGTTGGCAATACTTTTCAGTTTAATCTGACTGGCTTTTTCCGATCCGTCACTTTCCGGTACAAATCCTTCTCCCGTGATAGGGGTTTCGGTATGACGGCCGACATGGCTGTCACCACCGTATTCTGCATGAAAGATTCTTTTGTACTTATCTCTATTGTTTTCAAGCACTTTCACATACGATTTATAGACATCCGAATACCAGCCCGGCCACATGGATGGTGAAAAAACATCGACTGATTTCCCTGCAGCTTCAAATTTTCTTGTGCAGGTTACCCGGTTTGAATCCAATACTTTAGCAATTTCATGCAGATGCTTTGCAACCAAACATAACGTATCGGCGTTATCTCCACCTTCGTAATCCGGATTCCAGTCACTTTCATTGCCGACAGACCACATGATAATCGATGGATGATTGAAGTTCTGAACAATTTGTTCTTTAAACAATCTGTACGTGTTATTCTTCCATTCATCATCGCCATAACCGCCACGACACCAGGGTAATTCATCCCACACTAACAGACCGAGTTCATCACAAGCACGATAGACTTCCGGAGCCTGAGGATAATGTGCCAGCCGGACAAAATTCGCACCCAGTTCTTTTATCATCGCGATATCCTGACGGTGTAACGAATCGGGCATCGCATTGCCGTATCCCGCCCTGTCTTCATGCCTGTGCGTACCGCGGAGGAAAAGTTTTTTCCCATTGAGGTAAAACGCATCTTTTTCTTTGAATTCAAACCAACGGCAGCCGAAAATTTCGGAGACTGAATCGATAAGAGTTTTTTTATCCGTCAGTATAAGCTTTAGTTTATACAGATTGGGGTTTTCCGGTGACCATAATAATGGTTTTTTAATTTTCAGTTCAAAGTGGTTGTTATTCTTCTCAAACTCTTCCAGAGCAATTTTATCCGAAGCAACTTTTTTTCCGCTGCCATCAAAAATTTCAAAAGACAATTGAAATTCATTTCCGGCCGCGGTTATACCGTTAATGTCAGCTTCAGCATGTACTTCTGTAAGCTTTTCATTTACCGTTGGAGTACTGATTTTTATTTTACCAACCGAAACAGCTGGCCGCACCTGCAAATAGACATTACGGGTTATGCCGCCGTATATATTAAAATCGGACCGTTGTGATGGGATAATTGCTCGGTTAATGGAATTATCCGCGCGCACTAATATGATATTTTCTGCATCCTTTTTAATATGTTGTGTTATATCAAAACTGAACCCGACATAGCCGCCAACATGCGAGCCTACCTTTTTGCCGTTTACAAACACATCGGCGACCAGATTGACACCTTCAAAGTTTAGGATAAAGTTATTTTTCCCCGGATCAGGCAGAAAAATACTTTTCCTATACCAGCCTGCATTCCGTCTGTAGCCCGGCACTTCATCAAATACATCATTCACATTCCATGTATGCGGTAAGGTTATCTTGTACCAATTCTTTATACTCTTATCGGTTTGTTCAACAGTTTTACAGTTATCCTCCAGATAATACCAACCATTAGTCAGAAGTATATCACTTCTGCCCTGCTGGGGTATAGTGATTCTGTTTTTCTCTGTATTGTCAAATNNNNACATTTCACTGAAATAATAATCGCCGCACGGGTAGGACTCATCAACTCCCCAACCCTTTGGCATATGATAGACCGTGTGCAAAAGAATCCCCTGCTCCACAGGCCGTTTGGAAGCGGTAAAGGTGAACCTTTCAAGCAACCGGTCAGAAATTGCCAGAAATTCTTTTTTGAAAAAATCAACATCAGATTTTTCCACTGCAAGTTCAGACAGCCTGTACAAGCCGCATGCTGCGATAGCGGCAGCGGATGCATCGAATTTATTGGTATCTGAAGTTAAGGTAAAATCCCAGAATGGAATTCCTGCTTCAGGTAAGTGTGTAACAAAATACTGAGCCATGTTTTTTGCAGTATTGTAAAACCGTTCATCACCGGTGTACTGATAAGCTTTTGCAAAACCGTATATCCCCCAGGCTTCGCCACGAGCCCAGGTTGATTCATCATGCCTACCCTGATGCGTTTTTTTCTTGAGTATTTCACCGCTCGCCGGATCATATTCAACAACATGATACGAAGAATAATCCGCGCGTACATGATTATTCATGGTTGTTAACGCGTGTGTATAGGCAATGTCGTAGAATGAATAATCACCGGTTTCCTGCGCGGCCCAAAACAATAATTCCAAATTAAGCATCGTGTCAATAATCGACCAGCCTTCACGGTCATCAGTACCAAGCTTTCCCCAGGCTCGGAGGAATTTCCCGGCTTTGTTATACCGTTTAAGCAGCATCTTGGCAGCCTGTATCCCGGCTTCACGGTATTTGGCAATGCCGGTGTGTTTGTACGCCTGTACACAGGAATGAAAAAAGATAAATCCCATATCGTGTGTATTATCAAGGCTTGCATACTTAAGCAATGAATCACACATTACCAACGCGCGCACTTTAAATACGTTGGTACCGGTAATATCGTACATATGCCACATTTCACCTGCCGTAAAGCCGCTAAACCAGTTCGGTTTTTCGGAAAACACCCATCTCCCATCCTGCGTGTACACGGGAAAACGGCCCGCAAAAATGCTGTCCTTTACAAGTAACTGTTTTCCGATTTGTACAGCCGTGGGAACTTGTGCTTGTAGTAAACCGTAAAAACAAAGTAGTGCAGTAATGGTAAACGCCGAAAACAGATTTTTTTGCATATTTATCAATGGCTTGGATTATTTTCTGACAGTTACTATAAGTGGCTGTTCTTTACAGGCTGCAACATAAGCAGTCAATTGTTTCCAGCCTGATTCATCAGAACATATTCCCTGCCTTGTCCATCCCGCGCCCGCATAATAGGTATATTGCAGGTTTTCAGACATTTTTCCTTTCATTAGGAATTGGGACACTGTTTCAGAAACTGCCGGGGCATATTTTTTTGGCAGTATCAACGCCATGCCTAATTCACCATTCACACCGTCATCATTTACCGGGCCCCAAAGGGTCATCCATGACTGACCATTACTATGTGATGCAATAACGTTTTTCCTTTTAACCAATCCTGCTGCAAATGTTTTGCAATCCGGCAGTTTTTTCGTATCAAATGCAAAGGTCTCAGTTATCGTGTTAAAATTGCTGTGTGCATCTATGCTGATTCGTTTTGTTTCTTTTACCGGGACATTATTTATCAGCAGATTGTCGTAATACAATTCAAAACATACACGGATAGGGCCCGTGGAGATTGTTTTATACCGGGAAAATACACCCGGCTGATATAAACTGTCTTTATAATATAATGAAGAACTTCCCGCTCCTAAGGTTCTGCCAACACTAAAAAAGTCAGCACCTTCTCCCTTATCAATATGGTAGGTATCTTTTCCGGGAGCACTCCCCTCGCTCATTTTATACCATTTGGCAACAATAGGGTAATCGACACGTTTTGTCCATATATCAATCCCATTATTCACATCCTTTGCCAGCGCAGGGCCGTACATGCGGAATGCTATACGGTCGCTTTCCCATGCGTAATCTTCTCGTGGCAATACAAATTTTCCATCGGTTAAAGGCTTGCAGCTATCGGCAAAGTTTGTAATGGTAACCTTAAATCTCTTTTTTTCATTCGGCTTAAAGTCCGATTGAAATAGCAGCATATCTTCAGAGCCTGGATCATGAGCAGGAATAATCTGCGAACAAATATTGGCCCGCGTTGCATCAGTTACTTTAGCTGAAACAGCTTGTGTATTTTTCCCGGTTTTAAATAACTGAGAAATCCGTACTTCTACCGTCTCATCTTTCCGTTCGAAACCGGATGGATTGGTGACCGTAACAGTAAAAGATTGAGCATACAGGCTCAATTGCAGTAGCAGCAAACAAAGGGCTGTATAAAAACGGTGCATATAAAATCCTCTTCTTGATTTTAAATAATTATTAGTTTAACCATAGTAGTGGCTGCCGGACGGGAAAATTTCTAATCACTTTGCCTGAACTATCTTTGAAACGCCAAATTTCCGGGAAGCGGTCTGAAAGTATTTGGGCAATCATTACCATTGCATCAAGATTAAAGATCGAATAGCTATATGGTTTCGTGCGTTCCAGTTCAAGTGGAAAGCTGCCATCCTTAGCCATTTGATTTGGTATCAGTATATTCTCCAACCGGTTTTTACACCAGATAAGCAGTGTATCATTGTTGGTTAGATGTGCGAAACCCGCAACCTGCATGGTATAACAGGTGCCATGATTATTTTTTGCATTCTGCTCCTCAATCCCATTGGGATGGGTAAACATCCATTGCAGATATGCTTCAAACCATGCAACAATTTTTTTATAATCTTCAGCCTGCAGCATTCCAGTTTTGTATAGTAACTCTACCGAGCGCGCAACCTCCAACAAATGAATGGTATCGATAATGCCAACTCCCCTACCCTTTGTGCGGCCTTTTACCGCCTGTGCGAATGAAAGATGCGGGTTCATTCTTGTCGATTCTGTAACAAACCACGCTAAAAGATGATGAATAGCTGCCCGAGAGAAAGTTTTATTCTTGCTAACCGTGTAAGCCGCGGTAAGAGCAGCAACTTTTACTGACATATCTATAAGCGCATGCCTGTGTGCAACAAAGTTCGCGGGATTGCTATGGCCATCCCAACGGATATACGGGCCACCGGGATTCATACTATCAGGCCACCAGTAATCGCTGTCCGAATAATAATCATGCAACCCGCCAGCACTATTTTTAGGAGCAAATGCAGTAACCGTTACAGGTGTATCATTAATATATTTTTGCGCCAGAATTACAACACGAACCGATTCCGATTGCTTTATTGACTGCACATCCTGAGCGGATACGCATTCCAACGACAGTAAAATGATAGTAATGAAAAGAGTAATCTGTTTGAACATGATTTTCCGGTTTCTTTATTTGTAACTATTTAGCACATATCTATACTAATTCCCATCTCCTAACCTCAGACTTTAGTCTGAGGAAACACACCCCATCAAACCGCAGGCTTTAGCCATTGGGAATCTATTCCCAGTTTTAAAAGTAGAAGTAGTGGCTGACGCCTGATGTTTTTTGGTTATTTAAACCTCAGACTGAAGTCTGAGGTTACGTCATGGAAATTTTGTTTTACTTCTTCAGTTGTCAATTTTTGTGAAGCATCTAAATTCGATTTTATTTGCATGAGCTTAGTAGTTCCATTCGTTTTATTTTATTTTTACCTAGATAGTTACTCTTTACTTAAGGAACATTACTTTTTTCATGATTGCATGCCCATCCGCACTTGCCTGCAGCACATACATACCGGAAGCCTGATTAACTGCTGGTTTCCAATTGAATTGATGTATTCCGGCTTGAAGGGTACTCTCAGAAATTACCGATACTAATCTTCCTAATGTATCAAAAGCTTCCAACTTCAAAGTTGCCTTATTCCGTAAAGTTATCTGCATTTTCACAGTTGGATTAAACGGATTAGGGAATGCATCGAACAATAACAATGACCCTTCTGAAGGTATAACACCTTTTTGGTCTTCAACCGGAGATGGGTTTAACCTTTCTGCCAATTGAGCCTCAAAAAGTGAAGCCGGAACAAGACCAGCCTTGTCTTTCCCCTCGATGTAACCTTGCGGCTGATTATAGGGAGCCGGTGGCTTATTGCCTGATATAACCCTCGCGGAGCATCCTATCGCGTAGTTCTGACCGGTTGGTGGTTTTTGTATAATGATATCACGTTGTCCAGCCTTGCAGTTCCATGCAACGGAATGCACACTTGCCCAGCCATGGCCGGTACCATAATCGCCGCGGTTGTACAACCCGAGTATATGATTTGACACATTCGGGAGTGTATCCACCAGATTATCGTATAACATTCCCTGAGTCCAGCGCCTGTGGCCTTCATTGGAGCTGTTTGTTTTTTCAGACCTGCATTTGTAAAACACGATACCGGAAGTTAAGCTGTGGCCGTTTGAAACATAATGATGCCTGCCATTAATTGCTGTACAGTTTTTAAATAGTATTAACTGTGATGCTGCATAGCAATTAAAGTTATATCTTTTCCCGCCTTCAATAATGCTAATGGGGTCTTTTGCTATACAATTTTCGATGGTTAATCTTGTAGCGGTATAGGTCTGCACACCGCTCATCCCAAAATGAAGAAACGTACAATTTCTTATCCAGCTGTCTTCAATCTGTACCATGTCAACTGCATCCCATGCATGGTTTTCGTCAACACCTCCGGCAGTTTCAATATCTATCCGGAGGTTTTCGACACCTGCATTAGTGACGATGCCCTGTCTTGCGTATTTGTAAATGTAACTCTGTGACAATTGCCTCAGCAAATGATTGAAAACCGGTGCGTCTATGGTTAATGTGTTCTCCATTTTTGCTATGATACGGCGGTTATAAACAATTGGTTGCTCCCCGACGGTCCAGAATTCAGTTCCATTCGTGCCGCCATAATCGACAGACTGAAGCCATGCTTCGGAGCATGGGTGATACATAATAATATTATCGCCAACTTTATAGGGAGCCGCATTCGCAACGGTGAATGTTCTATCGCCAACTACTACAGTATCTGAAGTTATATTAGTTTTAGTGCCGCTCACGGAATCTCTCCACATAGTATTTGAGCCGCCTCCAACAACTAGTATTGTTCTTTGATGCGGGTCATCTCCCTTACCAATAATTATAGTACTCGTGAGTGAATTTTCGCTGTCTCCTGCCCCTCTTAGAACAACACCTGAATATTTAAGAAAAACCGTACCAAATACATTGTAATTGCCTGCTTGCAATAGCAATGCCCCACGAATACCATTTGCATTAAGCGGCATCCTGCCAACCTCATCCAATGCCGCCTGAATATGCGTTGTATTATCGCCTGAAACCGGTGAAATCGTTTTTACTACGGGAACAGTTGGAATTGAGTCCTCGCTCCGCTTGTACCCGGCAAAACTAAAATCAGGTACCTTATTGTTTTCTGCATCAGAAGCATATACCAGTCTGTCATTTTGATAGAATACTTTGGTTGATTGCCACGTTTGCGGTGTGGCAGTGCAGAGAGTTATAAAAACGAAATATATTGTAATACGCATTGTTTTAGGAGACCTAGGAATTTTACTGGGATAAAAAAATACAAAAAAGCATTAACATTGTGAAGAAGTAGTTCATAGGAGGCAATCGTTACTTTTAATCTCAATAACCATTGATATACAGAACTTCGGAACAGGATTTCAATCCATCTTTATCGAGCTGTACGGCAAGTTTTTGATATTTGTTATCCTTGTAGAACTTTGCCGCGAATAAATATGCATCGATAGCCTCATCGTACTTAATCGGCTTAATCTGTTCAAAAGTCCATTCTTTTTCTTTTGCTGCATACGCGTATAAAAAGTCAACTGCCTTTTTGTATGACCTCCCGTCAGGAGAAGAGAAATCATAAAAATTCAAGCCATAGTTTAAAGCCTGATTGATGATAACGCTGAGTGCGAGCAGATTAAAGTGCGAGTATCCGAATGAAGTCGTCCGGGCTAATTCCAGTGGCTGCCTGCCATCGGGCTCAATCTGCGCGGTTATTCGCTGCCCCGTTTTATGCAACAGTGCTTTAACATCATCATGCTTGCCAATATAACTGCCAATTGCAGAAAACTGTGCAACATACCAGCTACCATGATTATTATCCGCAGCAGCTTCATCCAAACCGATCTTGCTGGTTTGCAGCCAGATAAAAAACTCGGACAGCCAGGCGGTTATCGCTGCTTTTTTTTCTGTAGTATAGGCTGCATTTCCTTCGAGTAACCGTAATGCATCCGTCAAACTGATGAAATGCCTGCTCTCGATTAACCCTGAACCACGGCCAATACTACGCCCTTTAACCGCTTGGGCATAATTCAAATTTGGATTCATTCTTGTTCCGGGAGCAACAAACCAGACATCTACAAGAGAGATTGCTTTATCAGCATATTTTTGGTCGCCCGAATAACAATAAGCCAGACTGAGAGTAAATATACTTTTCATCGTTTTACTCAACGCATCGTGATCTGCGACTTCGTAGATTTCCGGATTTCGCTGCCCGTCTTTACGGATATACGGACCGTTTGGATTTTTAGGGTCAGGCCACCAGTACGGAGCCAGGCTCATATAATCATGCTTATCTCCACTCGGCGCTACCTGCTCTTTATCCATTACCGAAAGCGAGGTTGCTTTGAGTAATTTATTGGCGTCCTTAATCAATTTTTTGTAATTCATCTCATACTTTTTATCACCCTCCGCCAACTGCTTTTTAACTGATTTGACATGTGCAATGTCTATAAGAGAGTAGCCTCCGGGGTCAACGACAAAACAAAATGAATAACTCATGATTAAAAAAAACAAGGGAATAAAAAATTTGAGCATATGTAGTACTATTGGTAA
>JACPGF010000160.1:0-4583 GCA_016182615.1 Ignavibacteriales bacterium | reverse complement strand
TGGTAAAGGGGGTTAAATTTATTAGATGTTATAACTGAGCACAATGGATTTAATAACCGGATATATAAAGCAGTTCTTCCGCATCTTTAAGGTTATCGGCATCGAGTGATTGTGCAAGCTTAAAATATTTTTTATCATTGAGAAGCTTTCCGGCAAGCAGGTAAGCTCTTATTGGACTACTGTACCGCAGTGTATTAATCTGCGGATATGTCCATTCTTTTTCTTTTGCAGCATATGGATACAGAAATTCGACGGCGCGTTTATATCCGGGCCCATCGGCAGTTGAAAAGTCCGCGTATGGTAAACCATAATTCAATGCCTCATTAATAACAACACCTAACGCGAGTAAATTAAAATGTGAATAGTGAAAAGATGTTGTTCTTACTAATTCAAATGGCTGTTTTCCACCGGTATCAACCTGCGCCGCTATCCGTGCAGGAATCTGCATCAGCATTTGCTTTGTTTCTTCGTACCTGCCTATAAAACTGCCAATAGCAGCACATTGTGCTAAGTACCATGTACCATGATTGTTTTCTGCTTGTGCTTCCTTTTGCCCATGTTTACTTTCACGCAGCCAGATGAAATAATCGGTAAGCCACTGATTGAGTGCAGATTTTCTCATACGGTTTAGCGATGTGCTCTTTTCTAATAAACGGAGCCCATCGGTAAAATATATGAGTACCCTGCTGTCAATAATACCTGACCCACGTCCATCATTTTTATTTTTTACAGACTGAGCAAAATTGAGATTCGGATTCATTTTTGTTTCGGGGTTTATAAACCAGACATCCGCCAAATGCATGGCTTTTTCTGCATATTTTTCTTCACCTGCATATGCGTATGCAAGACTTAAACTAAAGAAACTCTTAATTGTTTTCTCAAGTTTTTTATTATCGGTCACAAGTTCGGCTTCAGGGTTTCGTTCCCCATCTTTACGGATGTATGGACCATTTGGATTTTCAGGGTTGGGCCACCAATACTCAGCCATGCTCATATAATCGTGCTTATCTCCACTTGGCGGAGTTTGTGGTTTATGTATCACAGAAAATGGAACTGCACTCAGCAGCTTATCCGCATTTTTTATAAGATTTTTAAAATGAAGCCGATATAATTTGTTGCCATCAGCAAGCAGTTTTCGGACGGTGGAAATATGAGCAGTATCAACAACTGCATAACCGCCCTTTTCAGCAGTCATTATTCCAGAGGAGCAAAAAATTATCGCAATAAAAAGGGAGAAGAATTGTTTCATGTCATTTGACGTTAAAAAATGCCTTGGATAAAAAGATGGCGCCGGATGAAAACTCTTGTGAATCTGTTCCGGCGCCACTAGAAGAGGCAACTTGTTATTTTGTCAGCAACATTTTTTTTGTTTCAGAAAAACGGCTGGTTTTTAATGTATAAAAATACACGCCGCTGGTTAATGACGAAGCATTAAATGAGTAGGTATAATGACCAGCACTTTGGTAACCACTGAGGAGAGTAGCTACTTCATTGCCAACAATATCATAAATCTTCAGGTTAACAAAATCAGCGTTTGGTAGATTATATGAAATCTTTGTTGCAGGGTTGAATGGATTAGGATAATTCTGTTCGAGATTAAAGGTTACTGCCGATAATTCTCCACGTTCAATACTATTGCCCGGATCAAGAGTATTGGTTGTGGTTCCGGTTAAACGGGCCAAAGCAAAATACAATGCATTCTGACTAATTGTTAGAAAATGGGCGTTAGCAAGTGTGTCGCTATAGTAGTAACGGAAAGGATCGGTACCAATTTTGGTCGTATCTGGATAATTGTCATGTAAAGTCGTCCAGGTTGCACGGTTATCTGTTGAATAAGCTACCCGGAGATCCTGATTTCCGGCTACAACGCCATCACCGCTAAAATACGAAGGGCGGAAATGATCAACACCCATCGAGTCTGCTGCCGCTGCAATTAGCTTACCATAGGTAACTTTGTAGTAACGCACTGCTGAAACTTTATCAATTAAATTATCGGGGAACGCGCTGCTACCGGTATTTGCATTTGCAGCAACACAATTAATACGGAGGTAATGGCCTGTTGCAACACCCGAAGTTGAAGACTTAACCTGTACCGGGCGGTATCCGTTTATGTCACCAATCGGAAATGTTCCAAGTTTACCTGCTGAAGAGGACATTGCTCTTCCCATATTTCCAACAACATAACTTGTGGGGGTACCCGCGCTTACCGTGGCTGATGTTGTTGATAAGTGAATGAATGCAAAATCACCGGTAACTAATAAGCCGCCATTAAAATAAACGTATGGCTCTGCAGTTGGAGCCGAAGAGGATCCCTGAGCGCAAACCATATCGGATGCTAAGACCACTTTTCCTGAACCGGACTTGTTCAAGGAAACGCCATTAAATTCGTTATTTGTTGTTGTATTTATTTGTTGTTGTATAAGCACCCATCGTTACAGTACTAACAGTACTTCCAAAGAAAATAAAATTTGCAGCACCCATCGTAGCAGAACTGCCGTTTCTCATATCAAACGCACTGCCATTACAGGTAATGTTTCCCTGCAGATAAATCAGGTGCACCAATGCCGCACCTGAAGATGATGTCTGTGATTTAAAAAACATACCAGCATTTAAAGTCAGGTTCCCGAAAATTGCCAGTTTAATCTGTTTATCCTTAGCAGTTGCAAGCCCGCCTGCGGTTCCCGGCCCAATTATCAGGTTGTTTACAACACCTGAATCTGCATCAATTGTAATAGTGTGGCCATCCATAATAGTAACGTTGTCATTTGCTGTTGGAATAGCATTATTCGACCATGTTGTCGGGTCATTCCATTTTCCGGTACCAAGCGATGTTACCTCCGTAGCGTAACCGCAATACGTGAAAAAAAGAATAAAGAGTGCTGTCCACTGTATCTTCTGTGCCTTCATAAGAACCTCTGTGAAATTAAAAATGAAATGTATAACCTAAAGAAAATTTATTGCCTGCATCAGTGTTATAATTGGTATTACTGTAATACTGGTCATAATACTGTAGGCTTCTGAATTCATAAGCGAAATCGATGCTTGAACCTTTATCTGGCATCATACTAAAGCCAAAAGTGTAACTTTTTGTTACCGGGCCTTCGTCTTTTATAGCCGCGCCATCGGGCACAAAGCTTTGTGGTATTGTTCGGTATCCTGCCCGGAGTATTAGAAAGTTAAATGCCTGATACTCGATTCCAAATTTTATAATAAGCTGATTAACCCAGTTCTGAAAAGTTGAATCTTTTTGAACCAAATCATACACTGCGTTTCCGTATGGCCGGTAATCCAAATCGGCTGCAAGCGTAATTTTTGGCTTTGGTGTGTAGTTTATACCTATTGAATAATAAAAGGGCATTTTAAGTTTATCGGTGCCTGTTATTTTTTTAACAATCATCGAATCCCTGTCAACACGCCATGAATATGCATTCGTGTAGTCCACTTTCCTGTTAAATGTATATGGCAATCCGGCTACAATACCGATGGTGAACTTGCTGAAAGTAATATTTGCACCAAGTTTCAAAGACAGAGCCGAATAGTCCGAAGTACCGTATGTCGTATCTCTGAACCGTTCATACGTGAAAGAAAACATGTTCTGATCCATAATTAAAAAAGAACCAAACTTGTTCAATCCTAAATTATCATCGGACTTCCCGAATATATAATTTACATTTGCTCCAACTGAAATTTCATCTGAGATTTTATAAGCTGTTGCAACATTGACAGTTGACAGTGTTCCCTCCCGCTGTCTGTAATATCTGAACCAATTGACGGGAACCTGTTTAATGCCATTTGCCTGTACAATAGGATTATAGAATGAATAGCCGATGTGCGGGCTGAGATATGTATCGTTCCTGTCATAATCCATAATTCTGCTTTGGGTAAAAGCCGCAGCTATGGAAAGCCCATTCACAAAATCATTCAATGGAACAGCAATTGCAAAATTGAGCGGAGTATAATTGCTCATAGTTTTTTGCCATCCTGCGGCTTCCTCACTAAATGGATCCAGTCCGAGTTTGGGGTCGGTTATATTATACAAGGAATCTTCTATATAAATAAGATTATCTTCTTTCCCGTTGTTTTGCTTTCTGGGCACATAGTAACCTTCAAGATATAATGGCAATGTTACCAAATAGGTATTTGGCCTGTAATCCTGATTTTCACGCCATAGGCGGAAATCGAGGTTGGAAAAGTAGCTCACCTGCATTGATTTTAATCCTGCTAACCCGGCAGGATTAAAAAATACAGAGTTAATATCGCCGCTTTCCGCGTTGAAGGCACTGCCTCTGCCAAGTGTTGCTGCCGATCCGTCGTTAACCCGCGCTAAACCTTGATAGAAGAATGTATCACCACGGTGTTGCGAATAAGCTGTGCTAATTAATAAAACTAAAACGAAGAATACTATTTTATTTGTCATTTTCAATTCCTTGGCCATTACTGTAATGCATAACCGATTGAAACCCTGTGTACTGCCGGCAGATAATCACCAAAAGGGTTGTAACTATAATCAAATCTGATGTCCTGATATTTTACACCGAACCCGCTGCTATATGTTTCCTGATCGCCATTAAATTTATATCCGC
>JACPGF010000020.1:1597-3569 GCA_016182615.1 Ignavibacteriales bacterium | reverse complement strand
GTGCATATGAGGATTATATCAGGAATCAGGCGCACGAGCATCAGAGAACAACAGTTTTTTTGGGGGTTTGATTTTAAAAACAAACACTGCAATTGCTCAAAGAAGTCAAATACACAACTTATGGTGAAGTTATAGAAAACAATTCAAATGCAAGTCCTCAGCCTCTAATTCCAAATTCAATTGGTGAGGCATTGTATAAATTTTAAAAAAAGGTCAAAAAATTGATCATATTTCGAAGCATCCTATCGGACTTTTCAGCAACTTTGGCTTTTACTACATTTACCATTATGTTCAAAATAATTATTCCGCTTTTTATATATGAATTTAGAAAAATCCTTTATCACTGAAATAAAAGCGATTTTAGCTCAGGCAAGGTAATAAGTCTATTCTGCAATTAACTCCGCAATGGTTGAAGCATACTGGCATATGGGTAAACGTATTATTGAAGAAGAACAGCATGGCAAAGAACGGGCTGCTTATGGGGAACAAATATTAAAAGAGCATTCAAAAGAATTAACCACAGAGTATAGCCGGGGATTTTCGTATTCCATCTTCGCAATTTCAGGCAGTTTTACCTTACCTGCAACGATGATAAGATTTGCTACGCACTGCGTAGCAAATTAACTTGGACACATCATAGGTTATAAGTATATGATTCTAAAATATTAAAATTTAATTTATCCACGAAAATAGAATTTTTATTCATTACCTTAATTATGAAAGTAGTTATGAGATTCTTGTACTTATCGTTACGTCTATTTATAGTAATCCTATTTGTCACATCAACCACAGTGCAGGCTCAGGCTGTATCGAAACCAATGCAGTTTCGAATTATGACTGGTTTAGCTTCACCCACAGGGGATTTTAGCAGCACCGATGGTAGTAAAACTGCCGGTTATGCAACGGGTAATTTTTGTGCAACTCTCGAAGTGAGTACACCAATTAACCAAAATCTTAATTGGATTTCCTCAATTTCTCTGGCTGTAAATGGTTTAGATGAAGGTAAACGGAGCGAAGATACAAAGTCGAATGTAACAGCAGGTAATTATGTAACTACTTGGGGGCTTACAGGGTTAGGATTTGAAGCACCATTGGAGGGTGGCTCGAAAATCTATGGTCTTTTTCAGGGCGGTTTCCTTTTTTCAAGTTTTCCTGATATTACGTTTTCAGACGGTACTCATGCTATAACCCAAACAACCACGAGTGGAATAGCGTTAGCTTTTGGTGTAGGAGCAGGATTAATTATTAACAGATTTACTATTGGAATTAAATATGTGGCCGGTGAACCGGAATATGAGCGAACTGCGAGTTCTGGCGGATCAACAGCAACTGCAAAAATTACTTTACCAGCTAATATTATTCTATTAGAAGCCGGATTTAATTTTTAAGGTTTACTGTTTTTAAACGATATAATTTTAAAAGGTTTTTTTTAACCCGATAATCCAAAGTATCGTTTTTTTCATTTAAGTATCAATAAAATTGGGGAGTGTAGTTTTTGAATTAACTTCGTGAAAATTAAACTTGTGCTCTGACTGATGTATGTAAGAAGATAGTCAACCGAATGAAAATTGTCAGACTAATTTGAAACTATTAAATTTTTTATGTTGGCAGCTTTAGCTATATTCTATTCAGAACCATTAGTCACCCGTGTGTTATATTAACTAATCTTAACGAATGCAAGATACTTTTACCGATTTAAAGGACTGCTTAAAATCTATCCCGCTGCTCTCCGAATTGAGTGAGGCACAACTATCCGAGATCGTAACCTTTTGCAGCCTTGTACAATCCTCGAAACACGCAGTGCTGTTCCGTGAAGGTGACCATTACAGGGGTTTTTACATTGTTCTGAAAGGGATTGTGAAAGTATATAAAGTTGCACAATCCGGCAAGGAATCGGTTGTTCACATCGTTAAACCGAACTCGGTTTTTGCAGATATACCACTCTTCGAAGGCAACGATTATCCGGTAAGCG
>JACPGF010000020.1:0-1543 GCA_016182615.1 Ignavibacteriales bacterium | reverse complement strand
CCGAATTAATCTTTATTCCCAAGGAAAAATTCATCCAACTGATGAGAACCGACCCTGATATATCTTTACGAATGCTGGCTGGATTTGCCAAACGGATGAAAGCACTTGTTGAGAAACTTGATAATTTATCCAATAAAGAAGTAACAAACCGCCTCTGTGAATATCTTTACAAAGAAGTAATGAAAAACGGAACGGATAAACTACCGGAACCTTTCCTGAAGTTTTCCGTACCGAAAACAACGATAGCCGCCTATATCGGTACTATTACCGAAACGTTATCACGTACTCTGAAGAAATTGCAGGATGAGGGCATCCTTCGCGTAAATGGTAAAACTATTTTTATCCTCGATTTCCGTAAGCTGAAAGAAACAGCTTTGCTGTAAAGCTTAACTATCTGAAACAATTCCTAAAAACAAAGGAATACGACTTAAGTCAATTTTTTACAGAAATGGCTTATGTAGGTTTGTACTATAATTTCACAAAATAATTGAATAAATATTATGAAAAAATACTGGATTGGATTTGCCACCGTACTTATTGCATCGTTCGCAGTTTTGGGCTGGGTCGGAACAAAAATCTATCAACAGAAACCACCGATTCCAGAAATGGTAGTAACCACTGATGGAAAAATTGTTTTTAACCGCACCGATATCGAAGAAGGGCAAAATGTCTGGCAGGCAATGGGTGGAATGGAAACCGGCTCTGTTTGGGGGCACGGCAGTTATGTTGCCCCGGATTGGACTGCCGATTGGCTGCACAGAGAGTTAATTATCGTTCTGGATAAATGGGCTTTAAAGGAATGGCAGCAGGCGTTTGACAAACTGGATAAGGACAAACAGGCCGTCCTTACTGGAAGAATGAAATATTCATACCGTGAAAACACTTTTAATTCATCAACCGGAGTTTTAACAATAACACCGGAACGGGCAGCAGCCATAGAAGAAAACACAGCCTACTATAGCGCTATTTTCAAAAACGGTAAAGATGAATATGCTATTCAGAAAAATGCAGTAACCGACTCTGAAAAGTTCGTGGGCGGCAGGCACCAACAGAATTGGCGATGATATAACATACACTAATAACTGGCCTCATGAAGAATTGATTGCCAATGTTCCAACACCCGATACAATCGTATGGACAGGTGTAAGCATTATAGTACTCCTGTTCGGGATTGGCGGTATGGTATTTTATTATGCTTCTCACCGGGGGACAGTTTCCCATGATGATTTCCCGCTCACTGATCCATTGCTGGGATCAAAAACAACACCTTCTCAAAGGGCGGTTTTAAAATATTTCTGGACTGTATCAGGTCTGTTTCTGCTTCAAATGGGTTTGGGAGCCATTACCGCGCATTACGGTGTAGAAGGCGGCGCATTTTATGGCATTCCCCTTTCGGAAATATTACCGTATGTTATTACCCGCACATGGCACACGCAGCTTGGTATATTCTGGATAGCGACGGCATGGCTGGCTGCCGGACTGTATATCGCTCCGGCTGTTAGCGCCTATGAACCTAAGTTTCAGAGACTGGGAGTAAATGTAT
>JACPGF010000144.1 GCA_016182615.1 Ignavibacteriales bacterium | reverse complement strand
TTCTATGAGCAAAATAGCAAAACTACTCATGCTTTTGTTTACGACCGTTTTAGTGAACGTGCTTTTTGCACAATCGCCAATACCAGCGCCAACTAATTTAACCCTGACCCCTGTTTACTCGGGTGACAGAGCCACGGTTAAACTGGCTTGGACAGCGCCTGCCGGCATAATCGGGTTGAAATACAATATATACCGTAAGGATATGACTGGTGGAACAACTGCCACATTCGTCAAAAAATATTCCGGTATTTCAGGCGTTACGTATTCAGATGCTGCTGTTACCCGCGGGAAAAGTTATGCATATTATGTTGTCGCATATAAAAACTCTGCATTCAGTGCTCCCTCCGATACGCAACAGATAACCCTTGCTGCATTCCAGTATTCGGCAGTTCAGGGCAATATTACCGTTGATAACGGCGGTCCGTTGTTTGGAGTTAAAGTGCAGGTTATCGCTTTTCTTAACTCCACTCCACCCCCGTCTTCTTTTGTAGCTATCACCGACAGCCTTGGCAATTACAGGATTAAACTTTTGCCCGGAAAATATGCCCTGTATTTTGCAAGAGAAGGTTACATACCAGAGTATTTTAATAACAAAGCGACACTTGCCTTAGCGGATTCTATCGTGTTAACAGGCGCTGATACCGCTACTGCTGATGCTGCATTGGCATTAGAAACACCTCCCTCGGCTCCCGCTAATTTGGCAGCTACCGTTATTAATACTACCTATAGTGCCCAGGTTAAGCTTACATGGGAAGCCACCAATCAGAACCCAGCTGTTAAGTATGCGGTTTACCGCAAAGTTGGCGGGTTAAATGATACCGGCGTATTCAAGAAAAGGTTTTCAGGAATTTCACAGACGAACTGTGTTGATATGCAGGTACAGCGCGGTAAAACATATTCGTACTATGTTGTTGCATATAAAGGCATCGTTGTTAGCGAACCTTCAAATACCGTTGAAGCAATTGTAGGCCCTTTAACTTATGCATGGATTTATGGTGTTGTAACGGGTGATTCTACCGGTTTACCAATCCGCCGTGCAAACGTTTCTGTGATTCCGGTTGCAACACCTGCAGGAGTTGTAAACGGTCCAGGCGAATGCATGAATATGTTAACCGATAGTCTCGGCAGATATGCAATTCGTGTTACCCCCGGACAGTATGCAATTTATTTCTGTGCTCCGGGTATGGTTTCGGAGTACTATAATAATAAAACCACTTTGCAATTGGCAGATAAACTGACATTGGCAACAAACGACAGTGTTGCTGCTGATGCAGGTTTAGCATATTATATTGCTCCTCCAATGTACTATCTTACCGGAAAAGTAACCGATGGCAGCAATAATGCTAAAACTGCCTGGGTTACGATATTCAGGTTACGCAGCAATACCTTCCATTATTCAACAATGGGCACACGTACCGATAGCCTTGGTAATTATAAAATAAAAGTAAAAGTCGGTGATACTGTTGTTGTTTTCGCTCAGTCAATGGATCATACGTTCCTTCCTGAATACTACAACAATAAACGCACATTTGCCGAAGCTGACAGAATTGGTGTTACGGGAAATGTTGCTGATATTAATTTTGTTTTGGAAACAAAACCGGTATTCCCGAATGGCATTAGTGGTGTAGCTGCCGATTCTGCAGGTCTTGGTGTGCTGTCGCATGTTGCTGCTTATAAAGTAAAAGCTAATGGGCAGATTGAAAAATCCTACTCGGTTATGGCAGCCAGTGCAACAACTGGAGAACCGCTGACTCTGTAATGGTTGATTCGGCAAGTGTAGTTCCCGGAATTAATTTCACTTTACGTCCCCGCGCTCATACGGGATTCGGCCGCATTACCGGTATTGTTAATAATACCAGCCGCCAATTGGTAAATGGTGCATTTGTATTTGCTATTGATAATAACAATCAGGTAGCTTCGTTTGCCATTACTGATAAAAACGGAAATTATGAAATTAGTGACATCGCTGCAGGTTCTTATACATTAATTTCAGAAGCCTTTAATTATCAGGAAAAACGTACCGTTGATGTAGTTGTTGATTATCTGAGCAATGCTGCCCAGACCATCTCTTTAACATTAACGCCGGAACCAGAGGGTACAACCGCTGTTGAACATGCAGCAGTAGTTGACGGTTTTGCATTGCAGCAAAATTATCCTAACCCGTTCAACCCTTCAACAACAATCAATTTCTCATTGGCTGAAAAAGCACATGTTACCTTGAGCGTTTATGATATGGTTGGCCGTGAAGTTGCGGTACTAGTAAATGGCGATAAACCAGCCGGAAACCATTCGGTTAACTTCTCTGCCGGAAACTTGGCTAGCGGTGTATATCTTTACAAGATTCAAACTGCCCAGTTTACCGCTACCAAAAAGTTAGTGCTGATGAAATAATTTGTCCATAGGACAAAAAGCAAAAGGGCTGCCGGTTATCCGGCAGCCCTTTTTTAATTATGAATGATGAATTATAAATGATGAGTTAATCTTTAATAAAGACTAATGAAATCCATTCATCAAGCCCGTTTTTTTCGGAAAACGTGGTGCCTGCTTTTGTATAGGCAACGGTGATAGCTTCTTCATCGGGTATAAGTAAACCCGAGAGGATAATCATTCCGCCCTTTTTTGCTTTTGTTACCAAACTTTCACAAATGTCCAGCAAGACATTCTTTTGGATATTTGCAAGTACAAAATCAAAATCAGTTTCCACGACATCGGTTACTTCTGCCGTGCGGATTGAAATCGTTTCAGGATCGATATTGTTGAGGGCTGCATTTTCATATCCGTTATCAAGGCACCAATCATCGTTATCAATTGCCACGGCGTATGAGGCTCCGAGTTTTAACGCTGCAATTGCCAGAGCGCCGGTTCCCGTGCCAACATCGATAACTCTTGCATCTTTGGTGATGTGTTTTTCAATGGCAAGCAGCATCAGCCGGGTGGTTTGATGTTCCCCGGTACCGAAAGACATTTTCGGGTCAATAACTAATACAAGTTCATTACCAACAGGGGTGTATTCTTTAAAGCTGGGGCGGACAACTAAGGTATCACTCACCTTAATAACGGTAATTGTTTTTTCCCATTCCTCATTCCAATTTTTATTGCTCATGCGGCTGCCGAGAATCGTAAATTCTTCGATAGCACCATTCGCCTTCAGATTTTCGAGAAAAGTTTTTAACTCCTGTCCCTTTGCTTCTTCGTAGAAAAACAAACGCAGGCTGCCTTCCTGTTCCTCTATACCAAGAGGTTCCAGTTCCCATAGGAGGCCCCCCAATTCATCTGCATCAAATGGAGTTGTTGTAACCGTAAATTCCGAGTAGTTTTTTGTGTCTGTCATAGTGTTATTTGTTGTTATCTGTTGTTTAATATTTTATTTGTAATGATGAGCCAACTCTAAAAAGCTTCCATCTGATACTTTCGGTTAAGCAAAACTAAAGCAATATGAGTTTTTAGAGTGAATTCATTTATAAAGATTTTTTTGACTCAATTTTCACCATCATTCTATTTTTCGCTGTAGAGATTGCAGCATCAGAAATCAGGGGAGTTTTTTTATCATAGAATAGTGCCTTTATATCACTGATATAGCAGCTTATTGTTTTAACGAGCAGCCCAAGGAAAAATTTAAACTGCTCGGAAGATGCTTTAACACTTCCCATAGGCAAGAACCGGTAGTCATATTTACCGGAGATGAGTTGTTGATGATCAACAGTACCCGGGGTAAACGTTGCCGTTGGCCAGTATCGCGGATTTCTATGCAAAGCGTATGGAGAAATAACAATCCAGGAGTTTTCGTTAATCCAGTAGTCGCCGAAGGAATCAGCCGAATTGGCAAAACGGTGTATAAGCGGCAAGGGTGGCTGGACACGAAGTGTCTCGAGGATTACCGACGTTAAAACAGGATATTAATCGGGTGTATTGCCGTTATTACCGTTGTTTTCAATTTCC
>JACPGF010000143.1 GCA_016182615.1 Ignavibacteriales bacterium | reverse complement strand
CGCCCGCGTGAATGGTAATATTAAAATTAGCCCGCTGTATAAACTGGAATGCCTCGATATGTTTTTTCGGGGGATAACCGCCTTCTTCACCTGCAAGGTCAAAACCAACAACTCCCTGGTTGCGGTAATTAACGGCAAGCTCGGCAATCTCAAGGGTGTTTTTCATGTTGCGCATACCGCAAAGGATAAGCCCGTAACCAACGCCAAAATCATTTTTGCCTTTTTCGAGTCCCTCCAGCACTGCTTTTACCACATCATCCTGATACAAGCCCTTTGATGTATGCAAAGCGGGAGCCATGCGGGTTTCAACATAGCAAACTCCGTCGTTTTTCATGTCTTCGAGCATCTCGTAAGCCACACGTGTGATTGCTTCTTTGGTCTGCATCAGTCCGCAAGTGTGTTCAAAGCCCATAAGATATTCAACAAGGCTGCCTTTATTAGCGCCCAGATGGAACCAGGCTGCAAGTTCGGCAGCATCGGTGGTGGGGAGTTTTTTATATTTTTGTTCTTTGGCAAGGTCAATAATGGTTTGTGCACGCAGGCCGCCGTCAAGGTGGTCATGCAGCAGTACTTTCGGTACGGAGCGGATAATTTCTTCTGTAGTCACAACAGTTTCCTTAATTAAAATAAATTGGGAAATAAGATAATGAATAATTAATAATGAAGAATGAATAATGTGAGGAGAAAATGCAGGGAAAACGGTGGGTAAACAGCACCGGCTTCTGCTTCGCGAAAACATCACGCCGTTTTACTTTGCCGGATTATGACTCATTAACTTATCGTCATTTACTTTACATAAAGGAAAACTAACAAGATGTTTTCAAAGATTCGGCAGCGGTTTATGCTTCAAACGAAATTTTAGTAGATGAGTTTTTCTCCTCATGGATTGAACTTGAGGCTGATTCAAAAATATAGACAGGTAATTGATGATTCTTTCTATGTGCAACTGTCCATAGATACATTTATTCTTGGGATTTTAAATGATCTAGCAATGTTTCCCGTGCAAAACCCCGTACGGGGTTTAATTTTTGTAGAATAAAAAGAGCAAGCCGCTATCAACTCCGTCTGGAGTTGAATGTTCGCGGAGCAATATTTCCTGATGAAATAATATTTCTTGACAATTCAGATCCTACGCAAGGCATCACATTACCCAAAATAGCACTGAATAATTAGCAAACGAATAAACAAAAGCCATTAATTCTTTTTTGCCTGTTATCACCCGATTAATTGCAGTTCAAAATGCAATTGATGGAAATTATCATATGAATCCAAATTTGCCATGTATTATTGAACTACTAAATTGTTGTTGTCTTTTGCCAGTTGATTGGATAAATTTGAGTAGCAATTAAGCAGGATTAAGATCAACTGGACACCCTTACATATAAAACTGTTTACGATATTTCTCAAACATGGCCGCCTCTGTGGTGGCTTATACCATTTTTTGCATTTGCAATTATTAGCATACTTGTTTTTCACCTGGAAAGAATGAATTTCGGAAACAGAATAAGAGAATATGCGCATATTGGCCCGGGAATTATTGCAGTATTTTTTTTATTGGTTCAGGTTCTTGTAATTACCGAACATTATGCACTTGTTTCGTGTCTTGAAAGGAACAAATGTCAATTCGTCGAAGGCTTCGTAACAGAATTCACCCCATTTTTCGAAAGTAAAAACAAAAAGGAGAGTTTCCAGGTAAATGGGAAACAATTCGCTTACGACGAATCAAGCAGAGGCTTTAATACTGCCGCGGTATTTGGCGGTCCCTTGCACGAAGGTGTTTTTGTCAGGCTCTATTTTTTAGAAAACGATATCCTCAAAATTGAAATACCAACATTACCAGAAAAAATTTCCCGGTAAAAAGCAGCCGTCCTTTCCCCAAAGTAATTATTCCGTTCCCTCCTTAATTCTTCATTATTAATTATTCATTCTTCATTACCCTTACCCCAGCAGGTAGTCGATATCTTTCTTCGTCAGCTTTTTCAGCAGGCCTTTTTCGGTGGTGAGGATTTTTTCAACAAGCTGCCGCTTGTTTTCCTGCAGGTGCAGTATCTTTTCTTCTACCGAACCTTTGGTAATAAACTTGTAGATAAACACGTTTTTATCCTGCCCGATGCGGTGCGAGCGGTCTGCCGCCTGTTGTTCAACCGCCGGGTTCCACCACGGGTCGTAGAGGAACACGTTATCGGCAGAGGTCAGGTTAAGGCCAAAGCCGCCTGCCTTCAGGCTAATCAGCATCGCGCGGACATCCGGATTTTCCTGAAAGTTGCGCACGGCCGACTCCCTGTCTTTCGTGGCGCCTGTCAGGTACTCGTGCGGAATACCGATACGGTCCAAATAGCCTTTCATCATCTCGAGCATTTTTACAAACTGCGAGAACACCAGAACCTTGTGCCCTTCTTCAATAACGCCGACAATCATTTCCTTGAATTCGTCGAACTTGCCGCTGCTTCCTGAATAATGCTCCGTCATTAACGACGGGTGATTGCATACCTGCCGCAAACGCAGCAGCGCTTCGATAACTTTTATCCCCGATTTTTCAATGCCCTTTTTATTGATATACTCTAAAACCTCGGAGCGTACTGAAAAGAGAACCGATTCATAAATCCGAGCCTGCTCCGGCAGCATTTCGCAGTAGTGGATAATCTCCGTTTTTGGCGGCAGTTCCTTAGCAACAAGATCCTTGGTGCGGCGGAGTATAAACGGATAGAGCAGTTTGCGCAAATAATCCATTTCACTTTCGGCATCTTCGCGCTGCAATGCTTTAATAAATTTATCCTGAAAACGCTGTAACGAGCCAAGCATGCCGGGATTAAGGAAAGCCATCTGCGACCACAGTTCGGTCAGGTTATTTTCTACCGGTGTACCGGAAAGGCACAAGCGGTAACCCGCGTGCAGTTTCCTGACAAGCCGTGATGATTTTGCCACCGGGTTTTTAATTTTTTGTGACTCATCCAGAATGATATAATGAAACGTAAGCGCGCTAAGCTCTTCATAATCGCGCAGGATAGTACCGTATGAAGTGATAATAATATCGTACTGTGCAAAATGCTCGAATGAGTTATTCTTACGCTCAAGGCCCGTGTGGTTTAATATGCGTAAATCAGGAGCAAATTTTGCGGCTTCAAGTATCCAGTTAAAAACAACGGATGTCGGCGCGACAATAAGGCTCGGGTTTTCTGTTCCCTTGTTCTTTTCGTGCAGCAGCAAAGTAAGCACTTGCAGGGTTTTACCTAAACCCATATCATCAGCAAGGATGCCCCCGAAACGGTATGCCTGTAAAAAGCACAGCCAGTTAAATCCATGCACCTGATACGGCCTGAGTTCGGCTTTAAGATTATGCGGAATAGCAATTGGCTTGATACCACTAAAATTTTTCAACGCGTTCAGGTAGGTGTTTGTATCTTCATCAACTTCCGAGTCCACTTCTTCATCAAGTAATGCCATAACGGCTCCTGCCTGCGCGTGCGAGAAGCGTAAAGCCCCGTTTTTACTGATCTCTGCAAGCGAAGTGTGCTGATTAAGCCTGCGCGTGATTGAATCGGCAAGGCGAACGATTTTGTGATTGCCAAGCCGCACGTAGCGGATTTCTTTTTGCTTGCACATCAGCAGTTCGCTTAACGGAATTAATTCCTCACCGAACACCATATCGGCTTGGACTTCAAACCAGTCAACACCCGAAGACACTTTTAACCGCATGGATGGCGGTTGTGTTATCACATCAAAATTTTCCAGCTCGCTTTCGCCCAAAACGACAAAACCTTTTTCGCGCAGGAGCGGCAGTGTGTCGAGCAAAAAATCAACCGGATGGCCTTTGGGAGTAAAAACATCTTCCGCGACCGGGCGTAAACCGTGTAAACGCAGTTCTTCAGCCGCGCTTAATTCCAGTTCTTTATTCCGCTGGAAGATTGTGATGGACTCACAGGTAGTAACACGTAGTTCAGCAGGCCCGCGGCTGTCAACTTCTTCCGTGCCATAGCCAAAACGCAATGCAATGTTAATGCTCTCATTTTGTTCGGTCAGGTACAGGCGTTTCTCCGGGGTTACATCTTCCTGTTTATACTGGTAATAATCGGAATCTACTTTAAGATGCCTTGGCAGCACGGGAATATACTCCCGCTCAAAAACTTCTGTGTGACTGCCGCCAACGGTTAATTCGCCATCGGTGACGGCAAAAGCAAGGTATTGTTTGTAATTCAGGCTGTCGATTTTAATCAACGTTGATTTGTACAAAAACCACATTGGCTGTGTTGTTACCGGTGCCGCGTCTTTAAATAAAAGAGTGCCAAAGTCCGGATGTTCCAGCTCCAAGCTTGCTTTTACAGTTTGTTCACTTTTATAAATCTGTACTTTTGCTGAGCCTTTTACCGGTGAAATAAACGCTTCTTTTTCGAACACAGCGCTTTGTTTCGAGTTTGTGCGGTAATAAATATTAGTTCCCTGCAGCAGGTCAAGCACGCGGGCAAAAATCGTGTTAATAAATTCTTCCTTGGGGGTTTGGAATGTTGCCTGAAAAGTGGGGAATTGAAAAGGTGTAAATGCAACATCCATCGTTGAAAGCAGCGCCATAAACAAGTTACCCGGCAGTTCTGGTGCTTCGCGTAAATCTTTTTCGTCCAAAAGCCGCACCGATGAAGGTATGCCTTTTTTTAGGGTTACCACGATGGGCGCGAACGAGCGCATGCGGTTTTCAATATGCAGGCTTATCATGTACTGCCTGCTATACCCGGTTTTAGAAGGCTTTTTCTCGGGTACAAGCAACATATCCATACGGTGCCTGAAAAGTCGCAGTTGTTCTTTACTCTTCAATTCTTCAAGTTTCCGTTCGCTCTCTTCTTTCAGGCGCTGTAACTCTTCAGGGGAATGAACAGGTTCCTTTGCCTTGGGTGTTGCAGCAGCGGTTAGAGATTTGACCGTTTTTGCAGTTTTCCCTCGGCTGCCCGGCTTTTTCCGTTCTTTTCTGAGCAGTTCCGGCTGGCGGGGTGCATCAAGTACGGCGGCTTCTTCGGGAGTAACACCAAGAAAGGTGCGGATTTGATCGACATAATAGCGGGTGTTAAAAAAACCGATTGAATTAAGCTGGAACAAAGTTGCAGCAACATGCTTGCACGAACCTTTTTCCGGATACTGGCAGGTGCAATGACGGAAATAGGGATACATTAATTTATCGAAACGGATTATCACGTTATAACTTGCCGTACCCCGCACGAGAGCATGCAGTTCGTTTCCTGTCAGTTTGGTGCTTTCCACCCGCTGATCACGGAAATAGGAATACCCCCGCAATCTGATTGCTTCGGAAAATAACTTGTAATTGATTTCTCGTAGATTATACACTGCAATAAATAGGCTTGAAATATAAAAGGTATAAGTTACAAAGAATCCGGAATTTTATAAATCATAAATGAAAATATTTGAAGATAATGGAGAAATTATTTTTGGGTGTAAACGTAAAAACAGCGGTCGGCAGCCCTTTAACCTCAATAATGTATTGGCAGATTCAATAAACCGCAAAACATGTTTCAGCAATACGTTACAATCTTGCCACGGTCTTCTGCTTACAATAAAGCTGTAACTACATGTATTATTTGTGTTTACCGGTTATTCCCTTTTTAAGGATACTACAAAAATGTCAAAAAAAGTCAAATTTTAGTCACAACTCATTAATGTTCGCCACTTTCAGTGACGTGAAAAAGCTAGTTATATTTACCACGGGTAAGGAACCCGTGGTTATGTGCGCCAAGGGGCGAGAAACATACCGAAGGTATGTTTTAAGCATACCATTTTAGTGATGGTGGACTGAGAAAACTTGAGATGAGTATCGAAAGCAAGGAAAACTGCGGAGGTCGAGCGAATAGGCTGGCCGGGTTGCCCGACAGAGAACATCTCAGGGAATAATCAGGAAAGACCCACCGGCAGGGAGTATCAGGAATATCTGCCAAATCACCCTACGGTGCTTTTGTCTAAGGACAGAGGTGTTGAGCGGTTAGGGAAAAGGTTCTCCGAGAGAGAATCAGATGAGTATATAGGAGTTGAACGCAAGTGCTCTGTTGATGAGGTGTCGAAATGGGCAAAACAGCATTAGAAACCCGGGTATCATAACCTGTCCGGGGAGAAGCAACGAAGTAACCTGAGAAATATACGGTCGTTGTTGATGCTCGGCATAAAGGCAGCAAGAACTATATACGGGCGCGAAAAATGGGACTTGGGAAGCCAACATGAGAGATGCTAATCGAAACGACACAAGCGGTGACCACGTGAGGTCAAAAGTAGAGATGCTCTAAGTTGGCGGCGGATGAAGACATAGTAGCTGAGAAGTTCCTGTAATGGGAATGGAGCCAAGGACTTCACTTGACAGTCTTTAATTTGTATAACAACTTGAAATAAAGGATGATTTTGGAAGTAAAGACAAAGACACAGCCGATAAGTAAAGAGCAGGTGTTGGCATCATGGAAGAGAATCAAACAAGGCGGTAAAGGCATGGGAATAGACCATGTAAGTATAGCCATGATAGAAACAAATCCACGCAAATATCTGTACCCTTTATGGAATCGTTTATCCAGCGGGAGCTACTTTCCACCAGCGGTAAGGGAAGTAGCGATACCCAAAGGAGATGGGAAGGAACGTATCTTAGGCATACCAACAATCTTAGACCGGGTAGCACAGGATGTAATCAAGCAGGAACTAGAGAAAATAGCCGAACCGAAATTTCATCCGAACTCGTATGGTTATCGACCTTGCAAAAGCGCACATGAAGCAGTAACCGAATGTGCAAAGAATTGCAGGGAACGATGGTACGTGGTAGACATAGATATAAAGGGATTCTTCGATAACATAGACCATGAGCAAATGATGAGAGTTTTGCGGAAACAAACCGACCAAAGCCATATTCTCCTGTATTGTGAAAGGTGGTTAAAAGCCTCGATGCAGACAAAAGAGGGTAATCTCAAAGAGAGAACCAAGGGTAGTCCGCAAGGAGGAGTAATAAGCCCGCTGTTAGAAAATCTGTACTTGGATGAGGCATTTGACAACTGGATGAAGACCACGCACCCTCATATTGTGTTTGAAAGGTACGCCGACGATATAGTAATACATACACGGAGTATGAAACAATCACAATACATCTTGGAGCAAATAAAGCAGAGGATGAAACAATATACGTTGGAGTTAAGCGAGAGCAAAACAAAAATAGTGTACTGTTACCAATCGGCACTCCAAGGCAAGGAGCAGCAAGGAATACCGGTATCATTTGACTTTCTTGGATTCACATTCAAGCCAAGAACCTGCAACGGGAAATATGGAAAGTTCTTGGGATATAGCCCGGCGATAAGTATGAAAAGCCAAAAGAAAATACTAACAAAATGTAAAGAGTTAGCATTTCACAATTGGGTTACCATAGACATAAAAGCATTATCGCAGGCGCTAAGAACAAGGATAAGAGGCTGGATAGAATACTATGGAAAGAATCGGATGTCAGATATGCATAGATTATTCAGCAAAATAAACAGGCGCATCGCAAAATGGATTCTGAAGAAGTTCAAGGTAGCCACCTATGGACAGGCTTATGTGAAGATGCAACGAATAGCCCGGAACCAACCCAACTTATTTGAACACTGGAAGTATGGATTCAGAGGCTAAACTTGTCAAGAAGAGCCGTATGACGGGAGACTGTCACGTACGGATCTGTGAGAAACTGGGGCTGAAATGCCCCGGTTTACTCGACTCATCCGCCGCGGCGGATTAGCCCTATCGGGGCATCTGAAGAAGAATTTCGCCTTACACTGCAATCAATTAATAGGTTATTTGAACCTTCCCTTTCGCTTCATTATTAAACTGATAAAACTTTTCACGTGCGATAATTTACTTTCTTCTGAAATAACTCATAACTCAAAATTCCTAACTCATAATTATTTCCCCAGCCACTCAAGCAGGGCGTTAATAAACGTTAGCGGGTGCGGGGGGCAGCCGGGTATGTACAGGTTTGGCGTGTGCCGGTTAAGAAATTCCCTTTCAAGTGCATTGGAGCTTTTGAATATTCCGCCGCTAATGGCACAAGCCCCGGTAAGAATTATTATTTTGGGGTTGGGTACTGCTTCAAAGCAAATCTCAGCGGCACGTGTCATGTTTTGTGTAATAGGCCCGGTGATTACCACGCCGTCGGCATGGCGGGGTGAGGCGACAAATTCGATGCCGTAACGGCCCATATCGAAGTTAACGTTGCTTAATGCATTCAGTTCAAGCTCGCAGCCGTTGCAGCCGCCCGCGCTAATTTGCCTGAGCTTTAACGACTTGCCAAAATAGTTTTTAATTTTTTTCGATGCCGCCTCAGGTGTAACTGCTTTAGTTGCAGCGGTAACTACAAGCTGCTCCCTGCTGCTGCATGCAACGTGATAGTTGCCTGTGAAATGAATAATTTTTTCTGGACAGTTTTCTTCGCACACGGGGCAGAATACACACCGCCCCATATCAACCGAAACAGGATTTAAACTGATCGCCTGCACGGGGCAGGCATCCGCGCACGTTGTGCATCCTGCAGCACATGGTTTATCGGCAATAACCGGATGGCCCCGGTAGAGCGGGGGCATCTGTACATTCCTGACATCATGAATGATGGGGTCACCTTGCAGCACACGTATTTTAATTGCATCTATCATAAGGGTAACCGGGAATTGCAGACGGCATCACAACGGCAGTAAATAGAATTGCCCTGAGATACCAGTATAGCTGTTTGTTTGCTTTGTTTATAAATCATGGCCAGCATAGGATAAATCAAAACTTTTGTTACACAACGGAAAATCGGAAATCGGGGTTTCGCGCAGTGCCATACCGAGTCCGTACCAGTTATTAAACGAAGGATCTTTAATTTTATACTGCACCAGTTCTCCGTTTACACCAGTGCACGCCATGTGCACAATTTCGCCCCGCCAGCCTTCGACGATTGAAACAACTCCCGTATTTACGGGCCAGGCATTACTCCCTGCACATATCTCCCCATCCGGAAGGTTTTCTAATTGTTCAAGTATCAAGCGCAGTGATTCTTCGATTTCCATTGCCCGCAAACGGGTACGGGCAAAAACGTCTCCCGTTGCAAGCGTAAGCATTGGAACCGGATTGTAACGGTAAGCCCCATACGGGAAGAGTACCCTGACATCCTCCTCAAGGCCGCTGGCACGTGCCGCAAGACCTATCATACCGATGTTTTTTGCTACGGCCGTTTCAACAGTACCGGTTTCTTCCAACCGGGACGAAGTTCCAACCGAGGAGAAAAAATATTCATTAATTTTACGGACATCATGCTGAACCTCTAAAAGGTTGCCGATTATCTTTTGCACAATTTCGGGGGTTGCATCAAACCGGGTTCCGCCATACACAAACAAGCCGCGGCCAAACCGTGAACCGCACAACAGAGCAAGGCTGTTTATAGCCAGCGTGCGGAGCCTTCCGTATGACGAAGCAGGCAAAGCAAAGCCAATATCGTTGGCCACACCGCCAAGGCCTGCAAGATGCATCGCGACCCGCTCTATCTCAGCGGCAATCATTCTAATAACTTCGGCCCGCAAGCCAAGCCGTGATTGGGTAAGTGCTTCAACAGCGTTACAATGAGCCAAAGTATGTCCTATTGCAGTATCACCGGCAATAGACTCAGCCAATATAATCCGCTGCACGGGATTCGATTTTACTATCAGTTCCTCAACACCCCTGTACTGATAACCCAAAGAAATTTCAAGATTATACACAAGTT
The DNA here is from genome assembly GCA_016182615.1 of Ignavibacteriales bacterium. Taxonomy (GTDB): domain Bacteria; phylum Bacteroidota; class Ignavibacteria; order Ignavibacteriales; family Ignavibacteriaceae; genus JACPGF01. Next base: position 9,699 of record JACPGF010000143.1, on the reverse strand, counting down.
CACCATGGCACTGAAACCGAAAATGACCGGGCTCGATGACTCCCGCGTGAATAGGCCCTACGGCAACTTCGTGCACTTCATCGCCGCCGAGCTTGAAAAATTTGTACGGAACATTTCCCGAAGTAACATTTTGCTTCCGTACGGGCCGCAGCCAAGGATGATTGACCGGGATACATCCGTACATTTCAGCAAGTTCACATTCAAAATAATTCGTGTGCGGGTATGCATTTGCAAAACTTTCATACCGAAAATCATCTCCGGTTAAATCAGCACCAATAAGAACTATCGAGGATATATTCGCGTTAAAAAATACACATGCCACTTGCCGTGGATTGTTCCTGTTAACCGGGGTGAATGCAATCATCCGGCTGCCTTCTGCAAGTTCATCCAGCACGGCCTTTTGGAATGCACCCGATTTAAGGTAAATGATAGAATCAAGGTCAAATGGCTGATTGTTTTGCATCTGTATTTGTGTCATAAGGCAAACCCGAAATCTTTAGCAATAACAAGTATGTTCTGATACAGGATATCAGGTGAAGATATTGCAATTGCAGTAAGGAGAATTAACAATGCGACCGATACAAAATGTGAAAAATCAAACGGCTCGGTTTCATTGTGCACTTCCCCGTTTTCCCTTTTACCATATAACATGCTAAAAATATTTCTGCCCATATTCACAAAAATAAATAACAGAAAAAACATAACCGGGGCAAGTATGTACGGCATATCCGAAAAGAGTATGCCTTCGAAGATTTTTATTTCACTGAAAAACATGCCAAACGGCGGGATACCGGATATGGCAAAAAATGCCGTCAAAAATAGCCAGCCCGTTTTGGGGACCTTATTAAGCACCGAAGAAATTTTGCTCATTTCACGGGTTTTAAATGCACGGTGTATATTTCCCGAACCGATAAAGAGAACGACTTTGGACATTGAATTATAAACAGCATGATACATGGCACCGATGAAAGCAAATCCACCGATACCAAGCCCAAGAGTGATAAGCCCGAGATGCTCAACACTTGAGTAAGCCAGCATCCTCTGAAAATTATTTGCCTTGAACATATAGACGAAGGCAACAAATAGCGACAACAGTGCGCCCGTGATAAGAATTATCCTGACAACATCATAAGACGATGTGAACCGGACAATTTGGAAAATACGCATAACACCCAGCAGTGCCGTTAAGCGCAGCGACCCGGACATTAACGCGGCTACCGGGCCGGGAGCGTTACTTGTTGCGTCAATATCGGCAGAGTGCATGGGTGCGATTCCGATTTTTGTACTGAGCCCGACAAAGATAAAAATAAAACTGACCTTCAGCCAAATCGGGTTAAGTTCCTTCGCGTTCTTGATAAATTCCCAGAAAAACAATTGCTGCCCTTCAAGAACGGTACCCTTTGCCGAGAGTGTCAGCATTAATATACCCATAAATGCAAATGCAATACCGATGGAAACCAGAAACAAATATTTCCACATGGCTTCGAGTGATTCTTCATTCCGGTAAAAATATATCAGCGGTGCAACGCTTAGGGTTGTTGCCTCGGAAGCAACCCAGTACATGCCGAAATGATTGCTGAGCATAGCCGCGGAATTTGCGGCAAGATAAAAATTCAACAGCAGAAAATAGTACCGTTTGCCTTCACCCGCTTTTGGCATTGCAGGCCGTTTTAAATACGAAAAAGAAACCAGCACAACCCAGAAATAAACATTCGAGAGAATAAGGATAAATAATTTACTCAGCGAGTCAATGCTAAAAAAGCCCGGCAGTACTGCCTGATGTACACCGAGGAATACTATAACCGACAAAGTGAGATGAAAAACCGCCACGGTTAATGAAAGCGCGTATTGCACCTTCAGGTTCTTGACTGCAAAACACAACGCGGAAGCGAAAACGGGCAGAGCGATAAAAATGAATAATTCAATCATCAGTCTTTTAATCTCCCGAGATGCGCCACTTCAAATCCCTCGAACGTGCTGCTGATCCGGTTAAGCGCGATGCCCATCAGGAAAACAACAACAAATACATCCAGCAAGGTGCCAAGCTCTATCAGCATCGGCAGTTCGAAGGCAACAGATGTACCAAATAGAAAGATGCCGTTTTCCAGAACTAAAAAGCCGCACACGTGTACAATAAGCTTTTTCCGGAACATGATAATGTAGATGCCGATGGCAATTGCAGAAAAACCGCTCGCGAACGGTATAACGTTCAAGGGGGTACTTTTTGACAATAACTGCGAAGCGAAAAAGATTATGACAATAGTTGCAATAACCAGCGCTAAAAAAACCATTTGCTGTATCGTTGGCTCGATGCGCCGTTTGATGTCCAGATCCAGTATTACCTTGTTTATGTATCGCGGTATGTAAATTACTTTAACAATAAGCATGGTAGCGGGAATAATTATGCCATACACGGAAAAGTGCGAAAGAAAAGGAATGACAAGCAGTATGGTAAGGATAATGCCCTGAACGCGTAAAACCGTAACGTAAGCTTTAACGCGCGAGGTAACCGAAAGATAAAACAAAGATAAACAAAACAGGATGCTTAAAACATTTTCCATAACAGGCTACCGTGTAAACGTGTAAATAAGTAAATTCAGAATGCCGATAGCAGTTGCGAATAACAAATACTGCGGTATGTTTTTCATTTTATACCGCGAAGCAATTGTTTCAACCACTCCCAACGCGGTGGCAAGAACAAGGCTGCCGGTAATAAATATAATAATGCCAAGCAGGTATCCCTGTCCGCTAAATGGATAAAAGAAAGATATTTCCAGTATAGCATAGATAAACAATTTAATATACCCCGAATACTGGTACAGGAATAAATCCAATCCGGAATTGTCCAGAATCATCACCTCGTGAATCATCGTCAATTCAAGATGCGTGTTCGGGTCATCAACCGGCATGCGTGAACATTCGGTTACTGCCAGCATAAACACCGAGATGGAACAAATAACAATAAAAACCTCGTACGAAATGTTCTGATGCTGAATCGAGTGCAGTATCATGTACAATGACGTATAGCCGCTGATAAATGAAATACTGCCGAAGGAAAAGAAAAATATCGGTTCGGCAAAAAGGGCAAAAGTGGCTTCACGCGCGGCTCCCATTCCCTCGAAGGAACTGCCGATATCCATCGCGGCTAATATCTGGAAAAATCTGGATAAGCCAAGTATATACGCGAAGAGTATAATATCGCCGTCAAAACTGATAACCGGTTTCCAGAATCCAACAGGAAGCATTGCCGCGGCAATAATCATGGTAACAAGATTTACCAGCGGGGAAATGCGGCTGATAAACGAGGAACCAATAGCGTTTATGGTTTCTTTCCGGAACAGCCTTTGCATTTCGTAATATGGCTGCAATAGCGGCGCACCTATTCTTCCGGTTAATATGGCTTTCAGTTTATTTACCAGTCCCGCGAAAAGCGGTGAAAGCCCTAAAACAACAAGCACCGAAACAATTCCTTGTAAAAGTCCTAAACCCATAAGAAGGCAATCAAACTATATACAATAATGGTTATTAAGATAAATGCAACAGAGTAACGGATATCGGTCTGCCCTAAAAATTCAAACTTAGCGATGAGCCATTTGAGCAGCCCGAACAGGGGCAGTAATACTTTTGTATCAACAAAATCATCCGAATGGCTTTCGAACTTTGACTCCACGGGATACGCGGTATCTGAAACGGTTACCTTTTTATGATAAACGAGTACCGATTGAGGAATGGTATTTAGCTCATCAGCAAAAGACGAGGCAGTGTATTGCATCCGCGGAGTGATATGCTCATAGCCGCAGCCCCAGGCATCCGATACCCGCTTCCCGTATTTCTTTTCATGACGTATCTTTAAAACATATAACGCAAAAACAGCCAATGCAATTGTTGTGAAAATAGCCGATATGTACATCCAGTTCATATCAACAAGAATTGCAGATGCAGTACCGTTTACCAGGCTGCTGCCGATAACACTGTTTACCATACCCACGAATGGCGCAGGATAGAAACCAATAACAATACACAGCAGGGCAAGAATTCCAAGTGAAATATAGTCGAAGACATTCGTGTTAAACTTTTGTATCTCCCGCCGCGGGCTTCCCAGAAACATTACCGCGTTTACTTTGGTGAAACAGGCCGCGGCTAAACCGCCAACAAATGCAAGCCCGACAACTAACATCAGCATTACTATCGGGTAAAAGTTTTTCAGCTCATTGGCGGTTGCAAAAAATCCCGTGAATATGATAAACTCCGAGATGAAACCATTCAAAGGAGGAACACCGCTTATAGCAACAGAGCCGATAAGAAAAGCAATTGCCAAATACCGTGAACGGTGAACTATCCCGCCCATCAACTCGATATTGCGTGTGCCGAGATTCTGATAAACAATGCCGCTGCCGATAAATAAAAGCGTTTTAAATATTGCATGGTTGAGCGTGTGGAGTAAAGCACCGCCAAACCCAATGTACATAATAACGGGGAGATTGTTAGCCGATCCGATAAACCCCAAGCCAATCCCAATGCCGATAATACCGATGTTTTCAACGGAGTGATACGCGAGCAGCCGCTTTATATCGTGCTGTGCAAGCGCGTACCAAACGCCAAAAATGGCACTGAACAAACTGACAGCAAGCACAACCCATCCGCACCATTCGGGCACCGGGCAAAGGAATTGAAACGTCCTGAACAAACCATAAATACCTGTCTTAAGGATAACCCCGGAAAGAAACGCGCTTAGCGGGGTTGGCGCGATAGGGTGCGCGCGGGGCAGCCAAAAATGAAATGGCATAAAACCAGCTTTAATGCCAAAAGCAATTAGTGCAAGTATAAAAAGCACGGGTCCCATTGTTTCGGTTGCAAACGGAAGATGGTATGAACTGAAAAGCCAACTGCCTGTTTGCTCGTGCAGGATAAAGAAGAAAATGTAGAGGATAAATATCAGCGCGTGCGCCACGGTAACATAGTAAAAACTGCCCTGCTGTACTTCCTTTTTCTCTTTTTCGAAAATCATTCCAAGATAGGCTGCCATACTCATAATTTCCCAGCACACCAGAAAGAAAATTGCATGGTTAGCCGTGACAAGCAATTGTGTTGAAACAAGCAGTGTGGTGAAAAAGGTAACAAAACTTTTTACTGACTTTTTCTTATCAATGTGATGCCTGAGATACGAATAATTATATATGATGGTAGGGATGGCAACTAATTGTATGATACTTAAGAAATAAAGCCCGAGCGGGTCAAGCCGCAGCCACTCATATAGGATAATATTACCGGAGGGAGCAGGGTAAAGCGCAGTAAGTAAGGCCGAGGCAAGCCCGGTTATCATTCCCCCCAGCAATACCGTATTGGCTGCAAGGAATGCCTTCCGCTCATTTTTTATGAGCCATATTACCGCTACCGATAAAAGCTGTACTGCCAGCGAAATCAATAGCAGCAAACTGCTGCCGGATAAGAAAATACTATTCATTACACTTTTGCTCTCGTCTCCTCGATCTTTGTGATAATATCAAGAATCTCTTTATACTCCAGCCTGTTTTCAAGCGCGAAACGGAATGTTTCTTTCGAAAGTAAAAAACCCAAATGCGCGATTAAACTGAGATGCTGTTTAATGGTTTGCGAGATAAGCAGAATGATCGTGTGTACCGGTTTACCGTCGAGTGATTTCAAATCGAGCTGATTAACGGGGAAGAAAAAGTTAATCAGCGGCGCACTGCGGCCAACCATCAGTGGTACGCGCGGATGAGGCAGGCTTATACCGTTTCCGATTGCAGTGCTCATCAGCGATTCCCTGCTTTTAAGCAATTGAACAATTATTTCGCGGTCAACATTTTTTTCCAAATGAATTTGTGAAACCATCTGCTCGATGTATGTTGTTTCTTGCAATGCGCAATGATAATGAAACGAACTCTTGTCAAGCAGGGGGCTGACGGTTTCAATCTGATACTCTTGTAATTTTTTATGGCCTGAAACATTAATGGAAATATTGCGGCCAAGTGCCCATTCGATAATCTGCTGCTTGTTAAACACTGCTTTCTCGTACAGCACCTGAAAAGGAATTTCCTTCTTTTTTAGAAGTTGCTCAACTTCTTTCTCAGTAAGCATCAGCAAATGAGCCACATCTTTTATATTCAGTTCCAACGTGCTTCCTTCATATTGAATTAAATACTTCTACTTTTTCATTTCTCTTTGTACCGTTGCGACAAAATCAGCAGGCCTGCCGAGTTTTGGCAAACCAAGAATTTCACGCGCACGGTCAAGTGCATCATCGATATTGCCAAAAATGTTTTCTTCACCGATTTTATCTAATAGCCCGAATTGGGTGAACGCGAAAAGCGGCTGTGCATGGACACCGCTAAAAATAAGTGCAGTGCCTTCTTTTTTACTGTCTTCCATCACCTCGCTCAGTAAGTTTAGTCCGGTTGCATCAATGGCATTTACGCCGCGCATACGTAAGATGCGAACTTTGGGCGAGTTTTCAACCTGCCTCATAGCTTCCTTGAACTTCATCGCGGCACCAAAGAAAAACGGTCCGCTGATTTCATATACTTCAACTGCAGAAGGAACGTTACGGTCGGCAATGCTATTCGGATCCGCCAATTCATCTTCGTCTTTTAGTTCACGGGTAATAACACCAATATTGGAAACTTCCGCCATCCGTTTCATAAACAGGAGAACTGCCAGAATCATACCGATTTCAATGGCAACCGTTAAATCGAAAATAACGGTGAGTGAAAATGTGGTAAATAAAACAACAACATCGCCTCGCGGGCTTTTTAACAGGCGCTTAAATACATGATACTCGCTCATATTATATGCAACCATTATCAATATCGCCGACAGTGTTGCCATAGGTATAAGTTTTGCCCATTTACCAAGCAGCAGCATGATGAGGAGTAAGGTAACCGCGTGAACAATTCCCGCTACAGGGGTGCGCCCGCCGTTTTTAATGTTAGCAGCGGTACGTGCTATTGCTCCTGTTACCGGAATACCGCCGAATAGCGGTGAAAGAATATTGGCTGCTCCCTGTGCTACAAGCTCCATATTCGACCGGTGCTTGCCGCCAATCATACCATCAGCAACAACAGCCGAAAGGAGTGCTTCTATCGCGGCAAGTATGGCGATAGTGGTAGCGGGCATGATTAATTCCTTAATCTGGGCAAAGGAAATATGCGGAAAGGATGGCATGGGAAACGATGATGGAATTTCGCCAAAGCGGGTTTCAATGGTTGCAACAGGTAAATGAAAGAACTGCACAACAAATGTGGCCAACAAAATGGCAACAATTGAACCGGGAATTTTTTTAGTGACCTTTGGCCAAAATATCATAATGAGCAGAGAGGCCGCACCAACAGCAAACGTCTCAAGATGAACGCTTCCCGCGGTTTGAAAATAAACAGACCATTTTTCGATAAAGTCAGCAGGAACCTTATCAATTGCCAATCCGAAAAACTCTTTGATCTGGCTGGAAAAAATCACCACGGCAATACCGCTGGTAAATCCCACAACAACCGGAAACGGTATAAATTTGATAAGTGAGCCGAATTGAACGAATCCCATAATCATCAATATGATACCGGCCATAATTGTTGCCACCATAAGGCCGTCTAAGCCATATTGCTGCACGATACCGTAAATAATAATAATAAAAGCACCCGTTGGCCCGCCGATTTGCACCCTGCTGCCGCCAAGAAACGAGACGATGAAACCGCCAATTACCGCTGTTATTAACCCCTTTTCAGGTGAAACACCCGATGCTATACCAAATGCAATTGCAAGGGGCAAAGCAATGATGCCTACTAGCACGCCCGCTATAATATCATTAATAATCTGATTTTTTGAAAGCTTGGGGAAAATAACAAATAATTTAGGTTTGAACATCTATCTATCTCATATCTTAATTTACTTGTACAAAAATGCCAAAGAAAAACGATATATGAAACCCTTTGTGCATTTTATTCTGTATTTTTTTTTGCCAGCCCATGTTGCCAGACGGGGCAAACTATGGCTAACACACAAAATAACCTTGGGTAAGAGCATTCACCCCTTGGTATCTTTTGTTGAGGAAAAACAGCTTTGGCTTATTTGCAGGAAGCACAACATAAAAAAAGCACCATATTGGTGCTTCATACCATTTCCAGCAGATTCCGCAAAGTAATTTCTTAGGCAAATCTGTCCATCAAAGCCAGGCCTTATTGTATTTTACACACAGGTTAATGCAAATACCGCTTTGCACTCGTGGCGGAACTTTTGCGCCCACTGCGTTAAAATATATCTAACGGTAATAAAGTCCTTTGGAAAATACGAATTCTAAAGGCAAAGACTAGTTCTTTTTTTCGGTTTTACAGGTTGACAAACCGAAAGGTATATAAGCCGGGCAAACACCCACCAACGCGGTTCCAATGGGCAGCAAGCCAACCACGCCCCACCAGTTTTGCGCATACACGCCCCACGCGACAATCGCGATACCAACAACTAAACGAATGACTTTATCTGCACTGCCGACATTCTTCATAACATATCCTTATCTTAATTTTGTAACATGATAATATATCATTTTTCCCGACTTCAAGGTTGTGATATTGTCACACTTCTGTGGTTAACCATAATTGACAATCTGGATGAAATCGTTCATTTTGATTAAGCCGGATATATTGTGTGCTGCGCGTTAGCAATACAATCTGAAAAAATTATACCAATTTACTCTCCGTCGTATGCTTTTTGCAATACTGCCATATCAATTTTAACCATTTGCATTAATGCCTGCATAACCCGTTGCAATTTATCGGGTGTATCCGGGTGTAGCAGTTCGCCAATTTTTTCTGGTACAATTTGCCACGAGAGGCCAAATTTATCCGTTAACCATCCACACTGAACTTCCGTTCCGCCTTCGGTAAGTTTTTCCCAGAAATAGTCTATTTCTTCCTGATCGGCACACTTAACAAAAAATGAAATCGCGGGGGTAAATTTATACATTGGGCCGCCGTTCAAAAGCATAAATTCCTGCCCGTTCAGCAATATGCTCGCGGTCATCACCGTTCCCGTGGGCACCGGGGCACCTTCTCCATGGCGGGTAATAAACTTTATTTGGGAATCCTTGAAAACAGAAGTGTAAAAGCTAATTGCTTCTTCTGCATTGTTATCGAACCATAAAAACGGGGTTATTTTTTGCATAACGTCTCCTTTGTTTATTTATAATGCAACCCTTACGGTGCCATCAATGCTATACACCGGGGTATAATTAAAATTACTATTATTGCTGAAACACACATAAAACCTTGATGAGGAACCCTAACAGAATACACAGGATTTCCGGTGAGCTGTAATAAACAGCCTTCATTGAAATACACGGAAGCATAGTAACAGAATTTAAAAAATATTGCAAATTAAATTATTTGAAAGATAATTTTTCCGCAAAGGCCCCAAAAATATCCTGATAGAGGATTCCTTTACTATGGCTCACGTGAAATTTGGGTGGGATTCACTTTAATAATACCCAAAACACTTATTTTCCAAAAGATTCCGCTCCGCTGGAGCTGCAATGTGATTTTTGTTTCTGTTTACTATGCCAGAGTTATTCTGTTTAAAGTCAAGAAGTATTTGTAAAAATTTCATCAAATTCACTGTACATGACAATGTACCATTTTGCTTTAGTTAAAAATATTTCTTAAGTTTTAGAGCGCAAAATATGAGAGGAGCCGGAGT
>JACPGF010000142.1 GCA_016182615.1 Ignavibacteriales bacterium | reverse complement strand
TTATACGCTTGCCGCGGGAAAAAACTCCACAACCCCGTACGAACAACTCTCTTACCTCTCGAAAGAGGTTATCTACCTGCTGAAAAAGAAAAAAATTGACCCGAAACTTATTTTGTTTCTGGGTGACTCACACTCAGCTCTGGTAAGCGCTCCTTTATTTAAGGAAGGATACCGCATCGGGCATATCGAAGGCGGTATGCGCTCGTACGACAGGCGCATGCCTGAAGAAGTGAACAGGGTTATCTGCGACTATGTTTCAGACCACATCTTTGTTTATACCAATAAATACAAAGAACGGCTGCTGAAGGAGAATAAAGACCCGAAAGCCATTCATGTTGTCGGCAATACCATTGTTGAAGTGGTAAAACCTTACTTACCAACCGGAACCAAAAAGCGGAATTATATCGTTGCCGATATACACCGTAACGAAAACCTCAGCTCCCCCGAACAGTACAACTATATTCTAACTTTTCTGGATGAACTGGGAAGCCAGTTAAAAATGGAAGTGAAACTCGTGCGTTTTAACCGTGCTTTGAAACACATTGTAAAACACAGGTTATTAAAAGGAAAGCCGAATATATCACTTGTCGGCCCTTACGGATTCCTCAATTATCTTGAGCTGCAATATCACGCGTATGGAGTTGTTTCAGATTCGGGAACCAGCCAGGAAGAATGCCCGCTGTTAAAAACCCCTGTTGCTGTGCCCCGCAATTTTACGGAGCGGCCTGAATCGGTTGAGTTCGGCAACAGCATCATGATTGGTGAAACACGCCCGATTAAAAAAATGCTTAATGAAACCCTGAAGTTCTTTAATGATTATACTATCTCACCGGCACAAGTCAAATGGCTCGGTGATGGTAAAACCTCCGATCGAATTATAAAAATATTACAGAGGAAATTAGAAAAATGAAAAATGTATTAATTGTCGGCGGTGCCGGTTACGTGGGCGGAGCAATAACCGATTTGATTTTCAGCAAGAGCTACAAAGTACGGGTATTCGATTCGCTGTTATACGAGGATTCATACCGCAAAGAAGTTGATTTTTATTATGGAGATGTGCTTGACAGAAAAACACTTGAACCGCACCTTAAGTGGGCTGATGTAGTTGTTTGGCTCGCTGCAATTGTAGGAGACGGTGCATGCCAGTTAAACCCCGATTTAACCATTGCCGTTAATCAGGAATCGGTAAAGTGGCTGAGTGAAAACTACAGCGGACGTATTATTTTTATGTCCACCTGTTCAGTCTATGGTGCGCAGGATAAAGAACTGGATGAACTTTCACCAAAACGGCCATTGTCACTCTACGCTTCAACCAAACTGAAAGCTGAAGAATATTTGCAAAACAAGAACGCGCTGATTTTCCGTTTGGGAACATTGTTTGGGGTCGGCGATTTATACTCACGCATCCGGCTCGACTTGGTAGTCAATATCCTTACCGTAAAAGCTTCTACAGTCGGCAAGATTAGTGTATTCGGCGGTGAGCAGTTCAGGCCACTGTTGCATGTTAAAGATGTTGCAAACGCGGTGCTGATGAATCTGGAGACTGAACATGCGGGAGTGTTTAACCTGCACCGGCAAAATGTCCGCATCCGCGACCTTGCTTATCAACTGCGGAATCATTTTCCCGATATAACAATCGAAGAAACAGAAATGCCGTTTCAGGACACGCGGAACTACCGTGTATCGAGCAAAAAAGCACAAGAAGTATTCGGTTACAAATCATTGCACTCGATTGATGAAGGAATTGACGAGTTAAAATTTCTTGTTGAAAATAAAAGAATCAAAAACCTGAATAGCAACCGCTATTCCAATCAGGCTTACCTGCAGGAATTGGAAGGAAAATAATGCTGCCAGCAGAACCAACCCTTATTAAAGGCGGCCTCGCGGTTGATGACCGTGGAACCGTTAGCTTTGTCAATGATTTTAATTTTGAAGGCGTGAAACGTTTCTACATGGTGGAAAACCATAAGAAAGGTTTTATCCGCGCCTGGCATGGGCATAAAAACGAAGCCAAATATGTCTTTGTTTTAAAAGGCTCAGCCGTTGTAGCTAATGTGCAGATAGATAATTGGGATGCTCCATCAAAGGACTTGAAAGTTAACCGCTTTGTACTCAGCGAAAAATCTCCGTCGATACTTTTTATTCCAGCCGGATATGCAAACGGGTTCATGTCATTAAGCGATGATTGTAAAATCATGTTTCTCTCAACCTCAAGCATAGCTGAAAGCCTTGCTGATGATTTCCGGTTCGAGGCTCGGTACTGGAATCCATGGGAAATTGAAGAAAGGTAATCCTATGAAAAAAGTTGTTATCCTTGGTGCCAAGGGGATGCTCGGCTATGCCGCGACAAAATACTTCCGGGCTAAAGCCGAAGACGTTTGTGCATTAAGCCGGAATGAATTTGATATTGCAAAAGACCCGATTGCAAAACTGAAAGAGTATGTTACCGGAGCGGATTTGGTATTAAATGCAGCAGGCGTTATTAAGCCGCAAATCGCCACGATGAGCATAGAAGATGTTTTACGGGTTAATGCTGTTTTCCCACACAATCTGGCAAAACTATGCATATCGATGAATGTTCCCTGTGTTCATGTTACTACTGATTGTGTATATTCAGGCAAAACCGGTAACTATAACGAGCTTGATTTCTTTGATGCGGATGATGTCTATGGAATGAGCAAAAATGCCGGTGAATCGAAAGACATCATGACAATCAGGACATCAATCATCGGAGAAGAACACGGACAAAAGCGCTCTTTGCTCGAGTGGGTCCGGGGCAATGCAGGCAAGGAAATAAACGGCTTCACTAATCACCGCTGGAATGGATTGACTACGTGGTACCTTGCAGATATTGTTTACAGGATAATACAAAATGGCGCATATAAGCCCGGGTTATGGCATGTCCACTCTCCGGATACACTCTCGAAATTTGAACTGGTCTCCGTGATAAACACCGCGTACGAACTGGGTATTGCCATCCGGCCTGTTGAAGCCTCAGAACGTTGTGATAGAAACATCTCGAGCATTTACCCGCTGACCGCGGAGTACTCGGTTTTGACAATTAAGGAACAGGTTGAAAAAATGCGTGAGTTTTTTTCAACGGGAATTAAGGGGTAACCCCTTAACTCTCCGTTGATGATGAACTTGTTGAAGAAGGTGCATCGGCTGCAGGTTTTGCTGGTGCGCTTTCCGCGGGTGTATCTTTTTTAGGTGTTGACGCAGGGGCAGAGGGTTTCTTGCTGTCCTTATAGTCAGTTTGATAAAACCCGGAACCCTTGAATATCGGGCTTAAACCGGCACTAATTTTTCTTCTTACTTTTCCTTTGCACGTGGGGCACTCCGTTAAAACCGCCGCGCTCATACTCTGGAATGATTCAAATTCATAATTGCATTCTGTGCAAATATATTCATATGTTGGCATTGTATAATAATCCTCGCTTTCGTGTGTAAAAGTAATGAATTTGTGTAAAAAATTCTATAATTTAACCGGATAAATTTTTGCAATAATGAGTAACACCATGAGACGCGTTCGTTTAACAGGCTATGTATTGATCTTATTGGCTTTTCTGTCCATAACAGGCTGTTTAAATTACAATCAGGAGGTCAGCCTTAATCCCGATGGTTCGGGAACTATGAAAATTCACTATTGGATGCAGATACCACCCGTCAGTAAAGATGAACTGTTACCGCAATTATCAATTTTTAACAGGGACTCTCTATTAGTCCAATTCGAATCCAAATTTGTTAAAATGCATAATCTAACGGTTGTAGCCGATACAACCGATTCATCATACCATACTAGAATAGAGTTTGAATTTGTTCATATTGATTCTCTGACGAAACTGAAACCCTTTGCTGATGCCGGATTTTCGCTGCAGGACGGCGCTGCCGGGCAAAAAGTATTTTCACAATTCATTTCTCCCGTTGCATCAGGCTTTGGGCTAGATGATGGAACAAAGTTTAATGTAACCTATGTGTATAGTTTTCCCGGTGAGATTATCACCCACAATGCAACAGCAGTTGGGAAAAAGACTCTCACATGGTCATACAATCTTGGCCAGCTTGGTAAAGGCAAAGCAATCTCAGTAACTTACCGCCCGTATAAATTAAAAGAAACTCCCACATGGATATTTGCTTTGGCGGGACTAATGCTGATTATCGTTACCTACTTCCTTTTCAGGAAACGAAGAGATTAAAAATATTGGATAGTAAAAGAGCCGCAGATTACGCGGCTCTTTTATTTTCAGTATATAAAAATTGGGAACAGCATTCCCTTTTAGGTTTAAAACTAACAAGATAGCTACAAATTAATAACACTCTATTTTACAGAACTCAAAAAATTTTTAATTTCTGAGATTCTTTAATTATTGAGCACTTCGATATAGCTGATACATCCGCCCACATTACCATCATGATTCAGAATAAGTGATTTACAATTGTGAACTTTCACTATTTTTTCTTTTGTAGTCTTGTTATAAACGCATTAAAGGCAGGTAAACCGATTTTTTTCAACAGAGCCTCAGCGAGGTGATAAACCTTTGTTTGAAGTATTTCGGGAGAATAGTGACCCGGATTTGAATCTGATTCCTTTGCGTTTTGAATTGCATGGAAAACATCCGGGATAAACTTTTCCGGGCTATATCCACCTGATTCAAGTGTCGATAATTGATGTTTTATTTCCTTGCAGATCATTTTTGTTAAACCGGAAAACTCTTTCTTCTTATGAAAGTATAACCAAACTTCGAAACACGGGTTGCTTAAAGCTAAATTCCAGTTCTTAGTTTTTTCACAGTCCATATATATTTCCCGAAGTTGATCGGGTTTCCATCTGTCAATATCCATCACAAACCACAATTCGTCCTCATCAGATAACCCCAATTTATCCACATATTTAACTGCCCTGTCTAGCACCCAAACCGGTGCCGAATCGAAATTCTCCTTACCCTGTGTTATTTCGTCAATAACATCAACCTTGATTTTGTCGGAAATTCTTTCAAAAAACTCAAAATATTCCCGCTCCCGTTTTGCACCTTCACACGCGATAACAAAGAGTTTATAATCTCTTGCCAGTTCGGCGGAAACCTCTCTGCTATAACCCCGTCTCTTGAATCCCATTTGTACTCCAATTTAACTCTTTTAAATCCGCCAAAAAGGGGATGGCTCCGAACCTGCCCATGAGATACCCTTTTCGAATATCAAGATCATACCGTGGTTTGAACTCATTAAGTGAGTATAACTTTGTTGAACCTGTTTGTTTGTCTTTCTCAGCAAACCAAATTTCATCCTGCCTGAAAATATCCATATCTAATAAGTTTGATTCATGTGTTGAAAAGATCAATTGACCTGCAAGATCCTTCTCTTTTGATATTTTTGAAATAAACTCGTACTGTAAAGAGGGATGCAAGCTTCGATCCATTTCATCTACAATAAAAGTAATATCTTCTTTTTTTAGTAGATTAATCATTGGAATTAAATCTAAAAGACGCCTTGTTCCATCCGACTCATCTTTCAAATCAAATAGTACTTCATTTCCATTTTTATCCTCATGAGCAGTTACAACTTCGTAAATAACAGGTTGACCATTTTCCTTTGAGGCAAATTTGGAACCTCTATAACTCTCAAGAATAACAATTTTATCATCAGTAAGTTGACTAGCCAATTCTTTTTCGAAAAACTCTTGATCTTTTTTCTCAAACTGCTCATATTCGATTCGCTTCAATTTTAAACCTTTTATGCCGGTATCCAAAGAACATAGAGTTTCGCTAAAAATTTTATTTGATGATTCGAATAAAAGACTTGCAGCAATATCTTTATACACGGTTGTTGGAAAAATAACGACCATTTTTTTCATTATCCAATTCCTCACTTCTGTGAGCTGCTCAATATTTAGATAATCTGCCTTACCTATAAATAATTCATCTTCCTTTACAAGATTTTCCTGCATCAATTGGATCAGCAACCGCTCTTTGCTGTTTTTTTCAAATTTAGGAGCTACCTTTATATCAACTTTTCCATCCGATCCTGCTGTTCGCTCAAAAAGCATTTTTCCAGCCTCACCCCCACTTTCATAAAGCCACTCTTCCAAAATAGTTTTTCCTGATATTTTCAGACCATATGAATAGAATTTTTGCGAAACGGTAATTTCCATTTCAAGATGTATTGGCTTATCGATGAATGTATTATCTAATTTGAATTTAAAATTTTCAACAGTTTTTTTGAGTTTTCCATCCTTAACAATTTCTTGAAAAATACTAATCGCTTTAATCAAGTTTGATTTGCCCGAGCCATTTGCACCGTACAAAACAGAAGTTCTCAGCAATCCGGTCTTGCCAATTTTTTTGACATGATTTGCATGTTGCTTAAGCTTTTCGGCAATCATATTAAATTCTGTCTCATCTCTATAGGAGAGAAAATTCGCCACGACAAATCTGACTAACATGTAATTCCTTTTACCTTAGTGAAATATTCGTCTCAAATTACTAAAATTACTTATCAGATCCAAAAATAGCACATATATAACAACGAAGACTTCTCTTTAAACTGTTATTTTAAAAGAACAAACTTCTTTGTCAATCTTACTCCATTACTCTGCAATTCGTAAAAATACACACCACTTGGTAATCCTGCCGCTTTGAAATTGATGCTGTGAGCCCCCGCCGTATGGAATTTATTTTCTAGCACGGATACCCTTTCGCCCATACTGTTATATACTGTTACCGTAACATTTCCTTGTTCTGGCAATGTATAAGTAATCTTTGTGCTGTTGTTAAACGGGTTAGGAAAATTTTGTTCAAGTGTATAAGCTATTTCTTTTTGTTCAAACGTTTCCATTTTAATTACCATGTCTTTGGGTACGGTAAGCCGTGCAAACTCAGTTCCAAATTCATCAATTAATTGCAGCCTGACGCTGTCTTTGCCGAAAACATTTATATGCCCGAATGCATTGAAAAAATCCGGCGTGGTAAGCCCCTGTCCGCCTGCATTCCATATATTCATACCAAAGGTTGCGAATATCATTGCAGTTTTTGAGTTTGTTATATCAAGCCCGGCAGCCATAATTTCCGGCAGCCCTGCATTGACACCGTTATCCATTGCCGCGGTGTGTGAATCTCCTGAGAGCACGATAATATTTTTCAGGTTATTCTGTTTAATTTAGGTTATTGAGAAACCATGTTAACTGGCTTTCCCCTGCGCCTAATGAATTATCCCGCCCGAGTATGGTTCTATCTGCACCCGGTTTAAACTCCCACTTTCCCGTAACGGTGTTTTTTTGTAATGCCGAAAGATTAGGCGTACGCTGTGAGCGTAAATCCAGCATGTAAAACTCGCAATTGCCGTATGTGAACTTATGGTAAATTCCCCTTGATTCATTAACCAGCGGGTAAGTCGGCATGTTCTCCTTGTAGCCTCGAATCGAGTTCAACCGTGCATCCGGCAAAGCCGGTATTTCCATCACTACAAAATCATTGCTTAACGGGTTTGGCCTAAACGGCACAGCAAAACTTGCTGTTGTGGCAGAAGCGTTGTCGTTCATAAAATCATGGTCATCATACACGTAGTCAACGGGGCATATCCGCATAAGTGAGTCCATCGGATAATACGAAGAAAATTTTCCTTCGTACGATTTTTGCACATATTCAAACACGTTTGAAAAGTAATCATTATCAAATGGTGTATTGTCTGTTGTATCAGGATAGCACCAATCCCCTATTTGCAAAAAGAACGCTGGCGCTTTCCGTTTAATTTCCCTGAACACATTACCACTTGGAGTTCCCGAAGGCAAAAAGTTGCCGCTCTGCTGGCAGGAGCCGAATGCAAACGAAAAATTGGAAGAAATTCCTTTCAAGGGAAAGGTTGAGAAATACCGCTGTATGGTATCGGCAATTGTATCATTAACAACTACCCTGTAAAAGTATTTTGTTAAAGCGGAAAGACTCGCGGCATTTGCAATTCCCGCGAAATTACTTTCGGCAGTAACTGTAATCGTTTGCGATGTGATTAAATTTTGAAAGCCTGCTGAAGTAGAAAGCTGAATAGCAAACTTCCCTGCCGCAGATAGCCGACACCAAAAGCGGGCGGAGTTTTCGGTAACACCGCCAACAACAACGGCATTGGTAACTTGTGGTGTAACCTGCCCGAGAATGCTCGTACTTCCAATTGCAAGAATAAAAAACATCACAAGAATTTTTAATCTAAACATCCTCAATCTCCTTTATTACTACACACTTCCTTTACTGAATTGTATAATACAAAATTCATGCAACAAAACGTGCAAAAGCAATTATGAATTGTGAATTTTTAATTATGAATTAGTTCGCCCAAGATTAAGTAAACCTTTAGCATCTGAACGAATTTGAAAGTATTGCATAAGCTCACGGACTTAGAATGAAGAATGTCCGAAAATGCTGGATGACACTTTTATGTTTCGAGGGACATGAAATGAACAGTCACTCGTTGCGTTCTTTGCGCTTCCTTGGCGGCTTTGCGTTACAGTGCCCTTTCCCTGATGGACCTTTTTAAATGACAAAGAAGTACCGCACATTGTTCAACAAGCGCGGCACTTCTCATCCGGAGTTTGTTAGTGTTTATATCCGTTTACCGTGATGCTGAATATTCCCTGAATATTTTTGTGATAGTCTTCCACTGCTTTTGGTGAAAGATACTTCTCAAGCATTACTTCTGGTAATTCTATTTTTCGCGATTTTTTAATTTGCACATCCTTGAACCCGGTCTGTTCAATAATTGCCATATATTCTTCTCTTTGCAAAGCCCCGGAAATGCAGCCCGCGTACATTGCAGCAGATTCCTGCAACTCCGTACTCATGATACCCTGAACGACAATATCGGAAACACTAAAATGTGCACCAGGTTTAAGGATACGGTAAACTTCAGCAAATGCCTTAGTTTTGTCCGGTACCAAATTGAGTACACAATTACTAACAACAACATCAACCGCGTTGTCTTCCACCGGCAAGTTCTCAATATCTCCTAAACGGAACTCAACATTAGTAAACCCGTACTTAGCTTTAATCGCGTTCGCCTTCGCGATCATCGCTTCGGACATATCCACACCAATTACCCGGCCAGTGTCCCCGGTAATTTTCCTTGCGACATACACATCGTTCCCTGCACCCGAACCCAAATCAACCACCGTATCACCGGCTTTTATTCCGGCATACTCGGTAGGCAATCCGCAGCCCAATCCCATATCGGCATCCGGTACGTAGCCATCAAGGGACTGATATTCATCGTTCATGATACTGTAGTCACCGGCATCCGATTCACAGCAACTGGTGCCGCAACAGCTCCCGCTTTCAGACGCGAGCGCAATTTTACTGTATTTTTCATTTACTGAGCGCTTTATTTCCTCGGCACTTTTAACGTCCTTGGCCTTGGTTTCCGTGCCGCAGCATGAAGGTGCACAGCAAGCTTCAGCATCTATATTTCCATTCGCTTTTTTGTTCTGGTCAAAGCCAGCAGTATTTACATCATCAGTCTTCTGCATAAAATGTTCCTTTCTTTAAAATTGTTTAGCAGCATCCGATTTTTGAAAAAAGCTTATCGAGTGCTTTTTTTGCCCTGATAAGCACATTCGCGTTAACACAATAACAAACTCTCGGGCCATCTATTTCCCCATCGATTAATCCCACTCTTTTCAATTCCTTCAGGTGTTGCGAAACCGTTGACTGCGACAGAGGCAGTTGCTCCACGATACTACCCACCATGCAGTTATCTAATTCTGTCAGTAGTTTTAGTATTGCAATTCTCGCGGGATGTGACAATGATTTTGCAACGTCCGCAAGCCAGATTTCATCCGCGGTAAACTCATCAGTTTTTGCTTTAGCCATATAATCTTTCTAATCGTATATCGTAAATATACGATATTACGGGGATACTTGTCAAGTGTTTTAAAAATATTTTATTTGTTAAGTGCCAATGTGGGACCCACGGGAATGAACTTTTTTTTACAAATCTGTGGAGTCGGTTTGCAGAAGATAATAATTGAAAAAGTTAAGTCTATAGTAACTACTCAGTGGAGAATTAAAAGCACCGAATGATCTTAAAAAAATCTTTTAATCGTTTTCGTAGTCCCAGCGGGACGAAATTTGGGCATCCATCACTATGTGAATGGTAGAAAAATATACATCTACTGCTTAAAAAGTGCCAACAGCACGACAGTAAAACTAAATATTGGATATTTAGCATTCTCAAAATAATAATTTCGTTCCGCTGGGACTTTTAATTTGTTTTTTTCACAGCTACTTTACTTGCCCGGTAGGCAGGAAAAATTTCCTACCTCCGGCGACTGAAAATATTTAACGACAGCGTAGTTACAGTCCATATATCATCAGGAATTTGCTTCAACAATAGCTTGCAGTAATATCTCCCGAAATTTCTCCGGATTATCATGCATCATGGCATGTCCTGCTTGTGGAATTATAAAAACATCAAACCCCAGTTCTTCAAGTTCATTTAGCGGAACATCATTGATGTTTTGGTCCCCAACTATATAGGTTCGTTTGGCTTTCGCGGCTTGTAGAATTTCTCTTTGCGGGGGTGTAGTTCCTGCCAACAACCCAATTGCACTGCGGTGTATAGCTAAAGAACTGGCAACAGCAAAAGTGCCCGGATAAATAGAAGCACTTGTACTTTCATTGCCGATCACTTGCAAAGCGGATAAATACGTAAAATAACCTTTGCTTACAAAGTCATCCTCAGTTTGAGCCGCAATTATTTTGCTGCCGGTACCTACTCCCGGATCAAGGTTGGGTTCCATGAGAATAACGTGAGAAACCATATCCTCTCTTTTTTGCAATAGGGCAATGGCAACGGTGCCCCCCAAACTATGTCCTACAAGCGTAACACTTGCCAGTTTCAGGTGTTCAATTAACCGTTCAACAACACTCGAGTAAGAATACAAAGTATAGGAAAAATTTTGAGGTTTATCACTGAAACCTTGCCCTGGTAGATCAATTAAAATACAGCGGTAATTGTCAAATGCTCTATCCATAAGGATGCTGCCAAAATCGGCAATTGAAGAGGCTCCCAAGCCGTGTATGAAAAGCAGCGGAGTCTTTCCATTCATACTGTCAAGATACCTTATGTATATTTGCTCGGGTTCCAGCCAAAATGAATGCATAATCTTTGACTTTATTTTAAATTTAACACTTTAAGTAACTTCTCAATAATCTGTTGAACCTATTTCGTTCCTACGGAACTTAAGATCATTTTGTTTATTTTTTTCTACCCGCCTGGGCGGGTTTCGTCCCGATGGGACTGAGTAAATATAATATAATAATCTGGTTTAAAACTGTTAGGGCGAAAAAATTAGAATTCGACCAAAATCATGGATATTTTCCTCATATTATTTCTTAAGCCCTAAGTCCCAGCGGGACGAAATATCTCTAGCAAAACGGCCACCAAGCCATTTCAAAGTTCCGTAGGAACGAAATAGATTTGTAATTGCCCATTACTATTGTTGTAAAGGAGAGGAATAAAAGTCCACTGCGTAATGAGAATTTACCAGTTTAACAAACAACACCTGATAATACAGGTAGTCGGTATTTAGCAAAATCCGTTTCAAATTAGGTTTTAATTCCGGTAATATTAATAATGATTTTTAGATATTGCCAATTTGAGCGACGGATTTTATTTATAGTTTTCCAAAAACCATTTATACGCTTTGGTAATGCCTTCCTCAAGGGTAGTCGTGTATTTCCAACCGAGTGACTCGAGCCGTGAAACGTTCATCAGTTTCTTGGGTGTGCCGTCAGGTTTACTGGTGTCGTGCACAATTTCGCCGGTGTATCCAACAATTTTCTTAATTAGAACAGCTAAATCACCGATAGTAATATCCTCACCGGTGCCGATATTTATCTGTGAGATTCCCAAATCGTAAATATCCTTAGCATCAATTTTTTCCAAAAGAAAAGTAACCGCATCTGCCAAATCTTCCACATAGAGGAACTCCCTGAATGGGGTACCGGTTCCCCACATAACTACTTCATTAACACCTGCAATTTTTGCCTCGTGGAATTTACGGATAAGAGCCGGCATCACATGGGAGGTTTCCAGATTAAAATTATCATACGGTCCATAGAGGTTTGTCGGCATAACCGAAAAATAATTACAGCCATACTGTTTGTAATAACTTTCGCAAAGTTTAATTCCGGCAATTTTTGCAATCGCGTATGGCTCGTTCGTGTACTCAAGATAATCACTCAGTAAATACTCTTCCTTCAAAGGCTGTGGTGCAAGCTTAGGATATATGCACGAACTTCCAAGAAAGATTAATTTTTTAACACCGTTTAAATAGGCTGCATGAATCAGGTTCGCCTGAATCATCAGATTCTCATAGAGAAACTCCTTTTGCCTCATCAAATCCAGTTCGTCAATCGATTTTCCAAATATGTTAGTGAACCCTTTTGCTTGCAGCGAGCGGTGTATAGCCGAACCCACCATACCTTTGTGGCCGGCAATATATATTTTACTTGATTTATCCATTTGATTTCTTTTCTATTTTTTTCTGTTACTTCGTGTTATAAGATAGTAATCTTCACTTACATAATAAACGGTGTGTAATTACAACAGCAAAAAAAAGCTCCGTGTCACCGGAGCTTCGTGTTCTACACTTCAAGAATTTCTTTTTCTTTATGCTTCAGTATCTCATCAATAAAGCCGATATGCTCATCAGTCATTTTCTGCACCTTAGCTTCATTATCCTTCAGTAAATCTTCAGAAAGTTTTTTATCTTTCTGTGCTTTCTTCAGGTGTTCATTGGCTTCACGCCGTACATTACGAACAGCAATTTTAGCTTCTTCACCAAATTTTTTGGTTAATTTCACAAAGTCTTTTCTGCGTGCTTCCGTAAGCGGCGGGATAGGAATTTTAAGATTCGTCCCATCACTAACGGGGTTTAACCCAAGGTCAGCCTTCAGTATTGCCTTATCAATCGGTATTACCATGCTTTTATCCCATGGAGTAACCGAGAGTGTATGCGCGTCAAGAACAGTAACGTTAGCGACCTGATTTAACGGCATCGTAGAGCCGTAATAGTCGACTTTTACCATGTCAAGCAAAGCAGTCGTTGCTTTTCCGGTGCGAACCCTTGCAAGTTCATTCCGTAATGCTTCCATGGTTTTGTCCATTTTTGATTTCGTTTCTTTAAGTATTTGATCCATACCAATCCTTATTAATTCAGTTTATCAAAAATACTAATTTTGTATCTTAGTACCTACATGTTCTCCACGTAACAATGCAAGCAAATTGCCCGGTTTATTCATATTAAACACTATCATGGGTAAATTGTTCTCTGAACAAAGGCTGACAGCCGTCAAATCCATAACGCGAAGGTTGTTTTTGAGCACTTCAATGTACGAAATCGATTCAAATTTTACTGCATCAGGATTTTTTTCAGGGTCGGAATCATACACACCGTCAACTCTTGTACCTTTAAGAATGGCATCACTTTGAATTTCTACAGCACGCAAAGCGGCAGCAGTATCAGTAGTAAAATAAGGATGTCCTGTACCGGCTCCAAAAATAACGACTCTCTTTTTCTCCAAATGGCGCATTGCACGCCTCCGGATATATGGTTCGGCCATTTCGTGCATATGCACAGCACTCATTAACCGGGTATAAACTCCTTTATGCTCGATAGCATTCTGCAGTGCAAGTGAATTAATCATAGTTGCAAGCATGCCCATATGATCTCCGGTAACACGGTCTATGCCTTGTGCCGAGGCACTCAGCCCGCGGAAAATATTACCGCCGCCAATAACAATGCCAACCTGTGCACCATGCTCTTGAGCTATTTTCACTTCACTTGCATAAAAGTTCAGCATATCCGCATCAATACCAAAACCTTTTTCGCCCATGAGTGATTCACCGCTGAGTTTCAGCAGAACTCTTTTGTATTTTAATTCGCTCATCAGAATTCCTTTCTGTACAAAAAAAAAGGCCTAAATAAATTCAGGCCTTTTCTTAAAAATTATTTGCTTGTCCCACCCAACAGGTAAAGATAAAATGAAGCAACAACTATTTCACTTTGATGCTGCTTGTTAAACTCTTCAACTAGTTGCGCGATGGTACGTGCATTACTTTGATCTTTGAAGAAGGTTTGTTCAAGTAAACAAACTTCCTGATAATACTTGTCCAAACGGCCGGTTGCAATTCTTTCAAGCACATTTTCAGGTTTGCCTTCGTTCTTTGCCTGTTCTTTGTAGATTTCGATTTCTTTTGCTACAACAGCGGCATCGATATCTTTACGACCGACAGCCATCGGTTTCATGGCTGCAACCTGAATGGCAATATCACGGCCTACTTTAGCAAACTCATCCTTTGCGGTGGCTGATACATTACTGTAAACAACCAAAGCGCCAACTTTGTTACCCGGATGAATATATTCTGCAATAAAACCATTTTCGACCGCTGCAAAAGCAACACGGCTGATTTCAATTTTTTCGCCGACTTTGCCGGTAATTTCATTAATAAGACCAGCGAGATCGGCATTCTTTGCAAGTAAATCTTCAACAGATACGGCTTTGGATACAAATGCTTTTTCAAGAACAACTTTAGCGAAAGCTAAAAAGTCATCAGATTTCCCAACGAAGTCGGTCTCACAATTAACTTCAACAATAGTACCGTTAGTTTTATCATCATTAACGCGTGAAAAGATTACTCCCTCACTTGCGCTGCGGTCGGCGCGTTTAGCAGCCACGGAAGCACCCTTCTTGCGAAGAATTTCCATTGCCATTTCCAAATCGCCTTCAGATTCTTTTAATGCATTTTTGCAATCCATCATGCCGGCACCACTCTTCTGGCGAAGTGCGTTAACCTGCGATGCGGTAATAGTTACTGACATACAATTTCCTTATTAAAAACTATCTAATTTAATTATTCTGCGTTTCGGTTTCTTTAGAAACTCTTTCAGATTCTGCAGATTGTTCGGCACGAATCTCTTTGGCTTTCTGTGAACCTTCAATAACTGCATCAGCCAAATTCTTTACAATCAATTCGATAGTTTTAACAGCATCATCATTTGCAGGGATAACATAATCTACAGATGTAGGATCACAGTTTGTATCAACGATAGCAAACACGGGAATATTCAACCGTTTTGCTTCCTGAACTGCAATTGCTTCTTTTTTAATATCAACAACAAAAAGAGCTCCCGGAAGACGACCCATATTCTCGATACCTTCAAGGACTTTTTTCAGTTTGTCCTTGTCACGGCTGAGCATGAGGCGTTCTTTTTTGGTTATCTTTTCAAATGTGCCATCTACTTCTTGTTTTTCGATGGTGTGCATTTTTTTAATGCTTTTACGAATAGTTGTAAAGTTGGTAAGCATACCACCTAACCAGCGTGACGAAACCCAATAGCATTCACAGCGTCTAGCTTCGGATTCAATAACATTCTGCGCCTGCTTTTTTGTACAAGTGACCAAAATGAGCACCTGCCTCAACAAGTTGAGTAACATCTAATTTTGCCATTACGCAATACTCCTGTTATTCGATTATTTCCGTCCTTTTTGCCTTTCATACCGCTCTTTGGCGGAACACAGGGGGCAAATCAGGAAATATGATTTTAAAAAAATTAATTAAGTTTTTATCTCTTAGAGAACTGGAATCTCTTACGAGCTTTTGGATGACCGTATTTTTTACGTTCAACCATGCGGGGATCTCTGGTTAAGAGTCCGTGGGGTTTTAACTTAAGCCTGTTTTCAGGATTAAATTCAACCAAAGCTTTTGAAATAGCCAAACGGATTGCCTGAGCCTGTCCGGTGGTTCCACCGCCAGCTACATTAGCTTTCACATCGTACTGTCCAAAAGTTTCAGTCAGGTTAAACGGAAAAACCACGTCATCGCGGTTAACCTGCTGGTTAAAAAATATTTCTACCGGGCGGTTGTTAACGGTAATAACGCCTGAACCACTGCGGAGAACAACGCGGGCTACTGATGTTTTACGCCTGCCTAAAAAGATTTTTTCGGTCATTCTTTCTCCAATTATAAGCTAATTACTTCGGGCTGCTGAGCTTCGTGCGGATGCTCTGTACCACGGTAAACTTTCAATTTTTTGAAAAGACGCGCACCAAGACGGTTTTTCGGTAACATACCATGAACGGCATGTTCAATTACGTATTCGGGCTTTTTCGCAATCAATTCTTTAAAAGACTGAATTTTCAATCCACCCGGATAACCGGAATAGTGAAAATATTCTTTCATTTCTGCACGCTTGCCGGTAAGTTTTATCTTATCAGCATTAATAACAATCACAAAATCGCCGGTATCGGCATTAGGGGTAAAGGTTGGTTTTTCTTTACCACGAATAATACGGGCAGCTTTTGTAGCCAACCGTCCGAGTACCTGTCCTTCAGCATCAATAACATACCATTTCTTATCGATGTCTTCTGACTGGAAAAAGCGGGTTACTTTTTCTTGTTTCACAGGATCATTCCTCCAAATCCATAGTTTTCCTAAATAAAGATTGGAAAGATACCTTTTTATTTTGCAAATGTCAAATTTTTAGCATTTTTTTTTCGTTTAACAAGGATATACCTGCCATATTCCACATTTTTATTTTGGCTCTGCGAATTTTGTGTGACTTCCATCACGTTAATTAAATTTTCTCAAAAGCCTGATATTTTTTGCCTTCCTGATTATTCCTTATTTCTGCTTGATAGAAAATACTATTTTTTCATTTAGTATTTGTCGCCGGTTAAAATCGGCGACTTAATTCCTGCGGGAATGCCTTATATTTTTCCCGGCAATTGAATATACAATCCTATTTTCTGCTTTTATTTTAGTTAAAATGGTGTTTATATCTTTCCCGTAGTTCAGTACTTTTTCATTCATATATTTTTAGCAGGTTATTTAACTAGAGTCCGAAAACATACAAATTGAAACAAACTTTTCGTAAATTATTCTTCCTGAAATACCAACTTAATTGCTCCCTTGGTTTTCCATTTAATGAACTGATATTACACTCAAAAAAAATGAGACAGATGCATGCAACAGGTTGAACTTTTTCTCCAACAAATAAGTGATTTTATTTGGGGTTATCCCCTGCTTATTCTGCTTTTTGGCACACACCTCTATCTTACTGTGCGGACCGGATTTATACAGCGGTATATCTGGAAAGCGATAAAAATATCCTTCAGCCGAAAAAAAGAAGGCGATGGTGATATTACACAGTTTGGCGCGCTCACAACAGCTCTCGCGGCAACTATTGGAACTGGAAACATTGTCGGTGTTGCAACCGCTATTGCCGCAGGCGGACCGGGAGCGGTCCTTTGGATGTGGCTTACCGGTGTATTTGGCATAGCTACAAAATTTTCCGAAGCTTTGCTTTCCGTTAAGTACCGCATTCAAACCAAAGATGGCAGCATGGCAGGGGGACCGATGTACGTTTTAGAGCGCGGGTTAAAGAACAAACCGCTTGCATACGCATTTGCAGGGCTTACAGCTATTACCGCGTTTGGTATCGGCAACATGGTTCAGGCAAATTCAATATCTTCACTCGCTATTGAATCTATGCAAATCCCTGCTTGGATAACGGGACTCACTCTGACCGTAATTACCGGTATAGTTCTGCTCGGTGGAATTAAACAAATATCCAATGTTTGTGAAAAACTTGTTCCTTTCATGGCGGTGTTCTACATACTTGGCTGTTTAATACTCCTCTTTATGAAATATCAGCAAATCCCGGAGACAATAATGCTGATACTCAACTCTGCTTTTACCGGTCAGGCGGCCATGGGCGGATTTCTTGGTGCTGGGATGAAAGAAGCCATGCGATATGGTATTGCCCGGGGATTGTTTTCGAATGAATCCGGTTTGGGAAGCGCTCCAATCGTGGCCGCGGCAGCGCAAACAAAAACACCACTCAGGCAAGCTTTGGTTTCATCAACCGGCACATTTTGGGACACTGTTGTTGTATGTGCTATGACAGGACTTGTTTTAGTAAACTCAGGCGACTGGACAAAAGGCTTAAAAGGTGCAGCACTTACACACTCGGCCTTTTCGCAAATTCCTGTTATAGGCCCAATTGTTCTTACAGTGGGTTTATTAACATTCGTGTATTCCACAATTCTGGGCTGGTCGTATTATGGCGAGAAAGCCGCCGAGTATATATTCGGTACTAAAATAATTGTCCCCTACCGCGTGTTATGGGTTATCATGGTCTTTGTGGGTTCTGTATTATCGCTTCCAATCGTATGGACCTTTGCTGACATAACAAATGCATTAATGGCTATTCCAAATTTAATCTCCCTGCTTTTGCTGGTGCATATTATTAAAAAAGAAACCAAAGACCACATTAACGAAATTGACTAAACTGCAAAGAAAAAAGCTCTGGTGGATTGTTTTTACCGGAGCTTTTTTTGGGGTCCAATTCCGTTTTGTATGGGTAATTCTACATTTTCTTTTTTGTTGAGTCAAAACCATTGATTAGGGGAGTCCCTCAATAAAAACACTGACTAAAAATGTATTTGTAGAATGAATTGGCTAAAGCCATTTTTTCTTGAAAGTGTTCTATCCCCCCGGATGAATCCGGGGGCAATTTTAGAATAACCGCATGAATGGCTGCTCAAAATGTATTTATTAAATTGTCCACGGACTCATCCCATGAACCAATAGTTGGCATTGGGTAAACCGGGAATAAAAACACAAAGAACAACGACATTCAGCCAAACTTTGTTGTATATTCTCCATTTTATGTTATGCGGCAATCACCTGCGGGTCTTTGAACGGCGCATGTTGCTACGATAATAGTATTTTTAAAATACATATAAAAGCATTGTATTGTCACCTTTAGTTAAACTCATATATGTTAATGAAATTCAAATCCGGTAATAGTTTGCACCGTTGGCGAATTTGAAAATATATTCTTTCTCGCCACGTCCTCCACTTTAGAGGTGGCTCAAATCTATACCTACTTTTTATATTCAAACCAATTAAGAAAAGCTTTTCACATTTTGGATTGATTTAATTGCCCGAATACTAAATTTGTCATGACAGTTTATTTTTAATACAATGCACACAAGTTTACACTTTGAATTTTGCCCTCATTATTATTCATTATTCATTCTCAATTATTCATTACCACGCCACTAATAGCCAACCTGACTCATAAACCCGTATAGTTTCTCTTCATTTAACATACCATTCGTCCGAAGCCCGCTGCAAATATCAATACCGAACGGGTGAACGGAAGTTATTGCCTCTGCAACATTCCCAACGTGGAGCCCGCCAGCCAAAAAAACCGGAATAGATGATTGCTCAACAATTTTCCGGCTGATATCCCAATTGTGCACATTGCCGGTACCACCCAATAATTTAACTTGCAAGTTTGGATTCCCGCTATCGAGTAAAAGAGCATCTGCAATCCCGGCATAGGAAAGCGCCTCATCGATGGATGCCTCATCAAGCACGTGTATAACCTGAACAACTTTTACCGTCGGCAATGCTTCTCTTATAATCGTGTACTCATCCTGCATAACACGGTCAACCAGTTGAAGTGTGTTCGCGTTGGTTATTTTTTGATGAGCAATAATGTCTTCTGCCTTTGTCTCCGATGATAGTAAGAAAGTAGCAATTGGCGGAGGAACCGTTTTAACTATTTGCCGGATGACCTCATCATCAATAACACCCGGGCCGCTTGGCATTTTACCTACAAGCCCAAGGGCAGCCGCACCATACCGGACGGCTAATGTAGCTTCCTGAACGGAGTTAATGCAACAAATTTTCACCCGTACTTTATTCATAGCGAAACCTATTTTATTAACAAGCTTTGTAAATGCTTCACAAGTTTCTTGTCGTTATTCTTCAAAATCATAACTTTTTCACAGCCGTTAAACCGTGCAAAACTGTTTATTTTTCCGGCAAGTTTTTCAATCATGCCATTTCCGGTATCAGCGCTCTTTTCTTTAACCAAATTCTGTATGAGCAATGTTTTTGTTTTTCTTTCTGCTTTAACATCCATCCTGCCGATAAAATTACTGCCATAGATAACCGGCAGTACAAAATAGCCAAACTGTCTTTTAGGTGCCGGCACGTAACACTCGATAGTATAGTCAAAATCGAACAGGCGGCTTAGCCGTTCCCGTTTTATAACAAGATTATCGAAAGGTGAAAGTAAATGTACATCATCGGATATTCGGCTTCTGCCTGTTTTTGCCAGCTGGGCTGGATTGACGAGATAGCTCCCCGAATCATCACTCTCAACGGACAACAACACGGCCTCATTCATTTCAATCAGTTTGTTGTAGGCGGCTTCCATAGCTTCAGGGGAACATGCGCGCATATCCGAATCCCTTGTGCCTTCAGGGTGTAAATACTTGCCTGCATCTTTCCGGGTAAATAACCCTAGTGAACGCAACGCCCTTCGTGCTATGAACAAAGCGGTTTCTTCCTCACCGGGATGCGAAGTATCTATTCCTTCCGGTAGAACCCGCTCAGGTAAATCATAAATTTTCTGGAATTTATCCCTTGCGGCAATCATCAGCTTTCCCTGCCAGAATAAAAACTCAAGAGCATCTTTTGCAGGTTTCCAATCCCACCAGCCAGTACTTTTTACGTCCCTGTTGTTTTCAAAATCTCTTGCACCGAGTGCCCCCTCAGCCCGTATTCGAGCGAGCACGGAATCAGCGAGCTGTTTGCTTTTTTCATACCGGTTAACAAACCAGGGGTTTTTAGCATTCAGAAAATTCTGCATCCGGGGGAGATAATAACGGTAATCTTCCATAGGGACATAGGACATGGCATGCGTCCAATACTCAAAAACCCTGCCTCCCCGTTGTAAAGTGTCAAGTATTTTTGGTGAAAAGCGTTCATCCCTCGACCAAAATATATGTTGATGTGCACGCTCCACAACTGCTATCGTGTCGATTTGAATATAACCGAGATGCCCGATTGTCCCGGCTGCTGCCTCTGTTATATCGCGCGCGGGTTTATATTTATAGAGTAATTGAGCCTGTAGAATTATCTTACGGGCATCTTCTCTTGAAAGCTTTTCTATACGTTTTATCATTTGCGGTTTACATACGGATTTTGTTTCGAGAATTTACAGAATTCAGTATTCCAAATCAAATGGGGTTCATACTATTTCCCATATTTTTAAGAATTGTACCAAAGTTAATCCTATTATTCCCGCATAGATTTATTATTTTGTCCAATCAGTTTCAATCTTTTGCAAATTCTGAGGAAAAAAATGATTTGTTCGCATTGCGGGAAGCAGTTGGAAATAGGTTTTGTTACGTATAAAAACCTGAATTTTTGTAACAACCTCTGCCGCTATATGTGGCAAAAATCCGAAACACATATTGGCGATGGTTTTGCCGGGGATGCACCAAATCAATCAAAAGGACTTATTGATAACTCCGATTTTATCCTCAATATCCCACAACTTCCCGGAAAAAAAGTTCAGATCAGAGCCTCGTATTTTTTTGGCTGCCGTTTATATATCGATGATAAAAAAGTAAAACCTGCCAAAAGAATTTTCTTGAAAAGAAAAAAGCAATACATAATACCAACAGAATTTTCCGAGCATCTCGTAATTGTTTTCAGAAGAAGACTCATTGACCCGATTCCCAGTATTTTTGTGCAGGGAAGAGAGGTGCAGATTGCGAGAAAACTGCTCTGGTATGACTACATCCTGCTGGCGTTGAGCCTGCCCCTGCTGTTTTTGGGTTTACTTGGCGGCATCATTGGCGGGGCATCACTATTTACAAATGCAATAATACTCAGAAAAATCCGCCCTCCGTTTATCAGATATGGTTTATCTATTCTTAACGTAAGCCTCGCTGTGTATTTCTTTTTTCAAGTGTGGTTTTCATTATTACCTTATACGGCTCCCTTCCTGCATAGTATGCAAAGCACACAAGCAAAGCACCTTTCTGCCGATAGCCCCAAACATGTAACATCCCATATATGGATATTGCAAAAAGTTGTAAACCCCGACAATGGACAAATAATAAATGCACCCACCCTGGTTCCCGAAATGCGGTTTTATTTTCTTGAAGGCGGCCTGCTATACGAAGAGTATCCAAATGGCAACACAGCCAGTGAACAGTGGAAATTTGACGATAGTTCAAAAACTATTACGTTTCAATCTGCTGAGGCAATAGCGACTTTCAAGATAACGAAGATTACAAAAAATGAGCTTGTACTAACTTCCACAGGCATTGAAACACAGTTTACTAGTTTGTAAGAATAGGACAGGTTTCATTGTTTTGTTTCTGCTAATAAAATTGTGGAGTTTATGAAATACTTATTCCCAGGAAAGTGATTCTGAATTGGAGTGCTCTGAGTCCCATCGAGACGAAATATCTATAGCAAAACGACCACCATACAAAGCTAAAGTTCTGTAGGAACGAAATTGATTTTTATTTGAAATTATAATCCCCCATTTAATGAGAAGTTAAAAGGCGATAGGTAATTTGCCTGATATTTTATTGAAAGCGACAAAACGGTAATTTTCCAACTCCTGAGGTGAGTCATTATCCGCAAATGAGCTACACTAACCAAAAGTTCTATGTATCCATTAAAATAAGTATCATAACCATTCCAACATTTTTTTTACATTGTCAGGGTAAATCAAATTTTTTTCCGAAAGTACTTACCTGACGGATAAAAAGTATCCACCCATTTCAATTCATATAAAGGACCCGAACGGTGGGTTTATATTTCGATTACCTCATTATAGCATTATACCTTATTGGTGTAACTGTTGCCGGTATGTTTATCGGCAAACGACAAAAAGATGCACAGGATTACTTTTTAGGCGGCCGGACCATGTCATGGTGGTCGGTTGGTTTCTCGATAGTAGCGAGTGAAACCAGCACGCTGACCTTTATAAGTATTCCCGGTCTCGCTTATAAATCAAACATGCATTTTTTGCAAGTCGCGATCGGCTATTTTATTGGCCGGCTTTTAGTTAGCGTAATATTTATACCAGCCTATTATAAAGGAAACCTTGAAACTGCTTATGATTTCCTCGGCAAACGGTTTGGTCTGTCCCTTCGTAAATTTACCTCCACGGTATTTATCACCACACGGGTGCTCGCTTCCGGTGTCCGTTTATTTGCAACGGCAATTCCAGTTCACATTATTACCGGTTGGGATTACCCAACCTGCATCATCATCATCGGCGGTTTTACTTTGCTTTATACCTATGTCGGCGGACTGAAAGCCGTTGTTGCAATGGATGTTATACAGCTCTTTATCTATCTGGCCGGCGCTGCTGTTGCCATGGGGATTATTTTAAATCATTTACCCGGTGGCTGGTCGGACGTTGTACGCTATGCTACAGTCAACGGTAATAAATTCGAGATATTCAACTGGACAACCGGCACGGGATGGTATGATTTCTTCTGCTCGCCTTACACATTGCTCGGCGGTTTGGTTGGCGGCACATTCTTAACTATGGCCTCGCATGGCACAGATCAACTGCTGGTACAGCGGCTTTTGGGATGCAAAAACAAACGCGACAGTCAGAAAGCCCTCATGCTTGATGCATCATTCATCGTGCTGCAGTTTGCTTTCTTTCTGATACTGGGTTTATGCCTCTATGCATTCTACCAAGGAAAACCATATTTGGAAATGGGATTCAAATCTTCTGATGAAATATTCCCCCGTTTTATCATCGATTATTTACCGCACGGGCTTTCGGGTTTGGTGATAGCAGGAGTGCTCGCTTCTGCCATGGGTTCCCTTTCATCATCCATCAGTTCTCTGGCATCGTCAACTTACCTTGATTTATTCAAGCTGCGGAGCAATAAAGGTGCCTCTGAAAAATCAGCCCTGTACTGGCCAAAACTGTTCACATTGTTATGGGGAGTGATTCTCATCGGGGGTGCGATGTTGTTTACCGATACGAAAAACCCGGTCATTGAACTTGGTTTAAAAATCGCATCGTTCACTTCAGGAAGTTTACTCGGTGTATTTTTCCTTGGCCTTCTTTCAAAACGGGTACAGCAGCGGGATGCATTTATCGGATTTATTGTTGGCATTATTGTTATGATATCCGTTTTGTACAATACAAAAATCGATTTCACATGGCATACCCTTATTGGCAGTTTTACTACTATTGCCTGTGGAATAATAAGCAGTTTTATTTTCTCACTATCAAATAAGGAAAACTGACAATGCAGTTGACATATATTGATATAATTGTTATCGCGGCATATTTTTTATTTAATTTGATGATTGCCCTTTACCTGAGAAAACGGGCAACACAGAGTATGGATGATTTTTTTGTTTCAGGCAGAAATGTCTCATGGTGGTTAGCCGGAACTTCGATGGTAGCAACAACGTTTGCAGCCGACACCCCACTGGTTGTAACAGGCCTTGTTGCTAAAAACGGCATCGCCGGTAACTGGATATGGTGGAGCATGGTATTCAGCGGTATGCTTACCGTTTTCTTTTATGCAAAGCTTTGGCGCCGGGCTGAAGTTCTAACCGATGTTGAGTTTGCAGAATTGCGTTATTCGGGCAAACCGGCAGGGTTTTTACGTGTTTTCCGGGCGCTCTATCTCGGCATACCAATTAACCTTATCATCATGGGCTGGGTAAATCTTGCAATCGTTAAAATTATGCAGTCCGTGCTTGGTATTGATAAAATTGAAGCACTCCTTATTGCAGTTGTAATCATGTTCCTTACCGCTTCTATTTCAACACTTTCAGGCCTTTGGGGTGTACTGTGGACAGATATGTTTCAATTTGCCCTTAAAATGGGTATGGTTATCGTTCTTGCCGTGTTTGCCGTTCAAGCCGAAGGCGGCATGGGCAGCCTAGTAAGCAAACTCCAAACCATTAAACCAGCGGGCGGCGGCAGCGGCTCAATCCTTTCATTTACACCCGACTTAAACTCGCTCTGGATGCCCATGACAACCTTTTTCGTGTATATCGCGGTAAACTGGTGGGCGAGCTGGTACCCGGGCGCTGAACCGGGCGGTGGCGGTTATGTGGCACAACGCATGTTCTCGGCAAAAGACGAGAAAAACTCCTTACTTGCAACACTCTGGTTTAATGTTGCTCACTATGCATTGCGGCCATGGCCCTGGATATTGGTTGCACTTGTTGCAGTTGTCCGCTATCAGGACGATGCACAGTTTGCTGCCGACCCTGAATCGGGCTATATACGCATCCTTATGACAGACCTTCCGGTATATTTACGTGGATTAATGCTTGCTGCTTTCGCGGCGGCATACATGTCAACAATTGGCACACAACTTAACTGGGGTGCAAGCTATATTGTAAACGATGTCTATAAACGGTACCGTAAAGAAAAATCGCAGAAGCACTATGTTTGGGTCTCGCAGGCTGCAACTATGCTGCTTATGGTTCTTTCTGCCGTTGTAACCTATTACATGGATTCAATCGCGGGTGCATGGAAATTCCTTATGGCAATTGGTGCCGGTACCGGTTTGGTTTATATTCTCCGCTGGTTCTGGTGGCGCATCAATGCATGGAGCGAAATATCGGCAATGGCCGCGGCTTTTGTAACTTCTCTTGTGTTGCAATTCGGTTTTGGTTTCAAGGAAGAAAATCCTGAAGATTTTGCTTACCTGTTACTGATAACGGTGAGCATTACAACATTCGTTTGGGTTACTGCCACATTTTTAACCAATCCCGAACCACAGGACAAATTACTCTCGTTTTACCGGAAAGTGCGGCCCAATCCTAAGTTCTGGGCTCCTATCGCGAAAGCTGCACCGGATGTACCACAGGAAAAAGACGGCTTATTTAACTTCGGGAACTGGATTGCCGGTGTTATTATGATTTATGGCTTCCTTTTCGGGCTGGGTAATTTTCTTCTGGGCAGCAATCTCTACGGAGTTCTTTTAACTGCATTAGGAATTCTTTCCGGAGTATTTATTTACATTGGCATGAGTAAAAGAGGCTGGGGCTTTTTGACTTAACCTTTGATATTTTGTAACTACTCAACTTAGGTGAAATAAAGTCGAGTTTTGGTGTTTAACTAAAATTAACAGCTGAAAAAGTACAGCGAAATTTTTATGACCTAACCTCAGACTTTAGTCTGAGGTTTAAATAACCACTAAACATCAGGCTTTCTCCAAAGGAGTGGATGCCAAGCCACTAAATTTTGCTTTATAATTTCAAATCAATATCCAGTGGCTTAAGCCTGTGATTAGATGGGTTGGGATGCCTCAGACTATGGGTTTCCATCACTTCGTGAAAGTCTGAGGTTAGGAGATGGGAGCTTTTATAGAGATGAGCTGAGTAGTTACAATATTTTGATCATGTATCAGGTCACCCTTCAGTTTGCAGTAAATTCCGGGAGATTCTGATACATGATTTAATAATATCCGGTTTTGCCTTTTTCACTTGAATATCGAGAGCGTGTTTTTAATAAATTTTTCGCGGATAGAAACATTGCCTGTTATCTTTTAATAAAATCCGATAATACCCGCGGCTGTTTAATTGAAAAACAGGAGATTTTTTATAATTTTGCCGATTGATTCATTTAACCAATTCCCTTTGAGATATGGAAATATTAACATTTGAAGAAGTACGCATCCTTGGCGCATTAATTGAAAAAGAATATAACACACCTGAATATTATCCGTTGACCCTGAATGCATTAGTTAACGCGTGCAATCAAAAATCAAACCGTGAACCGGTAGTTGCTTTAACTGAAATGCAGGTTGAAGATGCGCTTGATTTATTGCGTATTAAACGGTTAGCGGGACAGGTAACCGGTACGGATATGCGTGTGCCGCGTTACAAGGAAAGCTTCAGTTCTGCAATGCAACTAACCCGGCAGGAAACAGCAGTGCTTACCGTTCTTATGCTCCGCGGCCCTCAGACAATTGGGGAAATAAAAGGCCGGACTGGAAAAATCCATGAGTTCACTGAACTTTCACAGGTTGAAGAAATTCTTTCGGGATTGATACGAAGAGAAGGCAATCCATTAGCCGTTAAGCTGCCCCGCCAACCCGGTAAAGACCCGCGCTATATGCACCTGCTTTCCGGTGAACCGGAAATACAAATACAGGAAGCTAAACCGGAAAAACCATACCTTGAAAGAATTGCGGAACTTGAGCAACAGGTTTCCGGACTAAGAGACGAACTTTCTAATCTCAGAAATATGTTCGATGAATTCAAGGGACAATTTTAGTTAAGAATATCTATTTTATTTTAAAAGCAAAACCCAAGAAGTTGGGATATTCTTAGGGTTTTTATTTCAGCATACTCTGACAGGGGTTCAGTTTTTGTTTTGCGGCATTTGCATTGCCTAAAATACGATTCTCTCCCAAATTTGTAGCTGCAGCCAAAGCAGCCATTTCCGCGCCCCAAGCTTCCTATATGTATAAAAAAACACCCGCTAATTCTTACTTCGGGTTATCTTTAGACAACGCACAAAATTTCATATAGAAATCAAACTATTTTACCTGTGCCAATGTTGCACCCTGCAAGTGCACGGCGCCCTTTCTGGAGCACTGAATTAAAATAATAAGCATACCATACTTGCTTAAGCTGTTGCAAGAATTCGTTTCCAGCGTTGCATGGTTTCTAGTATTATAGCAAAAAATGGATTGATGAGTGAAAGAGTCCATATTCTTATTGAATTTGCTATGATTGTCGGGAAAACCCTACAAAACTATCATCTTATTTAGGACAAGATTTTATTGCCGTATTGAGCAGTTTGCAAAGGTAATTCTTAAAATTTAAAGGATGTTTTATGCAAATCGATACTGGCAATACTGCCTTTATGCTGCTCTGCTCAAGTTTGGTGATGCTCATGACTCCCGGGCTTGCTTTTTTCTATGGCGGACTGGTGGGAAGAAAAAATGTGTTAACAATTATGATACAGAGCTTTGTATCAATGGGGTGGACGACCGTAATTTGGTATTTCCTGGGCTACTCGTTGTGTTTTAGCGGCGATGTTTACGGAGTGATTGGTAATCTCGATATGGCTTTTCTCCGCGGTGTCGATCTGATGGCTCCTTCACCAATCAATCCGACTATTCCACTTATCGTGTTTGTTGCTTATCAAATGATGTTTGCAATTATCACTCCCGCCCTTATTACCGGCGCATTTACAAACCGTGTTACATTTAAAGCATATATGTTTTTCTTAACAGCATGGCTGATTTTTGTTTACTGCCCGTTTGTTCATATGATTTGGGGCGGTGGTATATTACAGCAATGGGGAGTACTCGATTTTGCAGGCGGTATTGTTGTGCATAACATTGCCGGTATGGCAGCGCTTGCTTCCGTGCTTTACGTGGGTAAACGAAAAGTTATTGACAGGGGTCCGCATAGCATTCCTTTGGTTGCTCTTGGTACCGGGTTACTTTGGTTTGGATGGTATGGCTTTAATGCCGGCAGTCAGTTCAGGGTTGATTCTGTAACTGCAATCGCCTTTCTTAATACTGATATAGCCGCGTCGTTTGCAGCTGTTACTTGGTTACTTGTTGATTGGATGGTTTCTAAGAAACCGAAATTTCTCGGGCTGCTGACAGGGGCTGTAGCGGGTTTAGCCACTATTACTCCTGCTGCTGGGTATGTTTCACCAACAACCGCGGTAATTATTGGTGTTATTGCCGGTGTTGTCTGTTATTATGCAGTGGCATTAAAAAACAAACTGCAATTAGATGATGCCTTAGACGTATGGGGAGTGCATGGTGTTGGTGGTTTACTGGGTATAATCCTACTCGGCGTTTTTGCCACGGTTGCATTTAATCCCGCTGGAACCGATGGATTGCTTGCAGGAAATGTTTCTTTCTTCGGCAAGCAGGTTGCCGCGGTTGTTATTTCATCTGTGTGGGCTTTCGGTTTCACGTATGGTATGTTGTGGGTGATAGACAGAATTACACCTGTCCATGTACAAGATTCAGATGAGTCTGAAGGTCTGGATAGTTCGCTGCATGGAGAAACTGCGTATCTGGACGAACAGCTATAAATACCGGAATAGATAGAAGAAATATAGTTTCGGTAGGTTGACATGGCTGTCTTGAAGAAAATAAATAGAAATTTTTCCATGTGCTTTTACAGTTAGAATAGTTAAAAATTTATTTCTTTGAGATGGCCTTTTCATTTAATTATTCCATAAGCAGTTAAATTAATCTCAAATGTGAAAAGTTTTTTTTGAGCCTCATTGCGAGGAGTTATCGTAGCTGTTTGCAAAATAGCTAAGGTTGATGCGAAAAGGGAAAATTCTTTTTCAAATGCCCCAACGGGGCTAAATCTGATTAACCGTGGGTGAAACCCACGGAAAGAGAATCCAACAGCGAAAACGTCCCCGAAGGGGGCGAACCTCAATGTTGAGTTGCAACAATTTCAATTTTTCTGATATTTCTTACATGTGTTCACATCATTTTCGAACAGTTAAAGGTATCTATTTAATGACACAAGGTTCGCCCCCGTTCGGGGACGGAGGCTCTGTTCGTTTGTGTTCCGCGGGTAGGGAACCCGCGGTTACTCAGATTTAGCCCCATTCGGGGCAATGAATTCTAATTGTCTATATTCCATCAGGCTTGAGTAGTTATATTTACAGATTTTCGCTTCTGGCTTTGCCAGCGTATGAGTTATGAAATATGAACAAAATAAATATTAAAAAAATTGCTATTTGCAAAAAAAATAATTATATTCTAATCGTGCAAATATGCTTCAAATTTTAATGTTGGTTTTATACTTGTACATTTTTGTATAAAGACGTAAGCTGAATTAAAGTGCAGTTTGTATTTGGGGTTAATTAAACAAGCTCTCCTTATACGGAACGAAGCAATCGTAGTATAGCACGGGGATTACATGAAAGAACGGCCGTCTGTTCGGCTTTGGGCGGGCAAGGGATCTGTTGTTGAGTGAAAACTTTTTAAAAGTTGAGCGGACTGTGTTGAAGACAGAGTCCGCTTTATTTTTTTTTCAGGAGTGTGATTCCTTTATTCTGTATATTCCAGCAAATCTCCCGGTTGGCATTGTAGAATAGAACAAAGCTTTTCCAATGTCGAAAACCGGATTGCCTTTGCTTTTTCTGTTTTTAAGATTGAAAGATTAGCCAAAGTAATATCCATTTTCTCTGCGAGTTCCGTTAAGGAAATTTTTCGCTTCGCCATCATCACGTCGAGGTTTACCCGTATTGGCATAATACTTCCTATACTGTTAAATTGTTTTCTTCTTGAAGTAGTACACCTTTTCTAAAAACCTCAGAGATGATAAAAACTAATCCCCCGATAAAAATATATTCAAAAGTATCCCAGTTGCCCTTAATTGTAATATAGCCGTTTGTAACGGGAATTGTCAAGTTGATGAATAATCGGCAGACAATATGCAGCAGAAGCGGAACCAAGATAATCATGAAGGCCAACATCCGTAAGCGTTTTGCATTTTCTAAGGTAAAAGGGGTCCCGATGGTGAGTGTAAAAAGAAACTTTTTCAATATTTGTATGCCGACTATGATAAAAATATTCCAGAATAAATTGTAAACTATGCCGGTATAGGTTATTAATTGAGTATTGTTGAAGAGTGGTGTAATGAAAAGATTTCCCTTTAATCCTGGCAAATTTAACCCCTGATGCGAAAGTGCATTATTTAAATCCTTGGTTAACTCGACAGTAACCGGTACGAATGAATTAAGAAAAAGAGAAGATTTTGTAAAAAATGTATATATCAATCCCGCCAGAACTAACAACGATTGGGCAATTACCACTCCAAGGCTCAGGTTGAGAAAACTGTACATGATAACAATTGGGGTTCTTTTTACCGGCTGCATATATGCCTTTCTCTCAGTTTGTTATTATTTGTAACTAAAAATAAATATAAATTTATCGTAAAACAATAAATAAATATTGTATAAAGATAAAATTAATTCTTTTTTGTAATTTATATGCATTTGATTGGAATTTTTCTTGACATTACTCCGGTGCGTGCGTATATTGTCCTTTAAAAAACAAAGAACTTTGAAATATGGAAGAAAATAAAGTTTTAGACGAGTTGCAGTTCATCAAAAAGGTGATAGAAGACTCTAAGCGCGCCTTGGTTGATAATGGCATGGGGTATATAATTTGGGGCCTGATTGTCTTCGCGGGAATGCTTTCCGATTATATTGAAGTATCCCTCTACGGACGAGCCAATTCTTTAATCCGCTGGGCTATACTAATCGGCGGCGGCTGGCTGTGGACTTTTGTCTATTATACAAAATTCAGGCCTGTTAAAAGTGCTAAAACATTTACTGGCCGGCTTGTTGGTTATTTATGGATGTGTGCTGGTATCAGTATGACAATTATCGGGTTTGTTGCCACATTATCTGGCATGATACGCGGGATGGCAGTTAGCCCGCTGCTGAGTGTTGTTTTGGGTATGACCTATTTCATGACTGGCGCAATTTTTAACTCAAAAGCTTTTAAACTACTTTCGTTAGGATGGTGGTGTGGAGCAATTGTAATGATGGTTTACCCGGGGTTTCATAATATACTGATTATGGCCGGAATGATGCTGTTTTTTCAGGTAGTGCCGGGTATTGTTATGTACCGGCAAGCAAAGGGTCTGGTGAAATAGAGCCGTGCAGGACTTCGACTATCAGCAACTGGACGAGATTATTCATTCGCGCATCAGGCTGGCGATTATGGCAGTTCTGGTTGCAGTGGAACAGGCAGATTTTACCTTTCTACGTGAAAAAGTCAATACGACAGACGGCAATCTGAGTATTCACCTGAAAAAACTTGAGGGTGCAGATTATATTACCGTGAAGAAAGAGTTTATTAACAGAAAACCAAGCTCAACATACGGCCTTACGGAAAAAGGTAAACTGGCCTTTGAAGCCTATATACTGCGCTTGGAACAGCTTTTGAAAAAATAGTTTTTTTTGTTCATTAACTTTAAATTTTAAAGTTCTTTATAATAATATCAAAGGAAGAAATATGTTACGGATGTTCTTTGTTACGCTTGTATTTGTCGTTTCGGGAGTTATTTCGGCACAGACTGAAAATAGATCCCCGCTCCCTAAACTTATCACTGAAATAGATGTTGCTGTTTCCGGATATAGCGCCGCAGCGTTACTTGGCATTGATTCAACTCTGCAGAAAATATTTGCCGCTGACAGTTCCAATAATACGGTATTGTATTATCTGGCTTACACGGAATACAACCTCGTCGCTATGTCATTAAATGATGATGCTCTAGACCTGTTTGACCGTTTTTATACCCCGGCTGAAAAACATGCCGCCGCGGTGGCAGAAGTACGGGGTTTCTCTTCGGAAGGGAAGACCCTTTTGGCCGCAATATATATGATGAAAATCGCGCATAGCTGGACTGAGGCGATGAGCCTTTCTAAACCGTTTTATATGCTGTTAGCCGAAGCTGAACAAATTAATCCTGATAACCCGAGAACCTTTTATATTAAAGGTATGATGAAATTGAAGACACCATCGATGTTTGGAGGGAGCCGGGAGGAAGCATTAAAACTTTTTACAAAAGCTAACGCTCTATTTGAAGCTGAACGGACAAGTAAAACCGATGGGCCACGGTGGGGCTACATTGCATGCCTTACCTGGAGCGGACAGGCGTATGCAGAAGATGAAAACCTTGAAACTGCAAAGTTTTACTATAAGAAGGCTTTAGAGGTTAATCCTGAATACGGATGGGTAAAGTATAAACTGCTCCCCGATCTTGAAAAAAAGATGAACAAAGAATAGCTGGTATATTATGAAATTTACTTTACTCTTGGTATTGGCTGCTATAACCGGGATACTGCATGCTCAAACAAAAACGGTAATCTCCGGAAAAGTTACTGATACAAACAAGCAGCCATTAGGCCTTGTAACAATTTTTATCGAAGGTACTTCTGAAGGAACTATTTCAGGGGAGAATGGTGAATTTACATTGCAGTCAAAACAGAAGGGTAAAGTAAAGATTATTGCAACTCTGGTGGGATATAATAAACAAGTAACCGAACTGCATTTACAGGATGCGGTTCCGGTGAAATGTACAATGGAGCTTGAAGAAAAAGTTACTGTATTGAAAGAGGCTGTTGTTACTGCCAGTTCTTTCGGCAGCATTAGTGAGAAAGGAGTAGTTATGAAGAAGATTGATATACTTATGACTCCCGGCGGTGCTGCAGATATTTTCCAGTCAATAAAAACGTTGCCCGGATTAACACAGGTATCAGAAAGTGCAGAATTGTATGTACGCGGCGGTGACCCCATGGAAACGCTGACGATTATCGATGGGGCACCCGTGTATCATCCGTTTACTATGGAATCAACATACGGGGCTCTTTTTTCAAACGTGAGAACCAATTTTATAAAGAACCTCTATTTTTCAAGCGGTGGATTTTCTGCAAAATATGGCAATGCCTTATCCGGCGTTCTGGCAATCGAAACAGAGGGCATACCCACAGCGGGGGCGGTAAACGTGGGTGTATCTTTAGCAAATACTGCCTTATCGCTTGATGTGCCGGTTATAAAAAAAACCGCAGGCCTCAGGCTCTCTTTTGACAGGAGCATGACAAGGCCATTGTTTTGGCTCAATGGTGGAGCTGACCGTTTCACGGTAACCCCGGTTTCGCAAAACATGACCGGTAGTTTTGCAGCGAATTATTCAGGAACAGGAAAAGTAAAGCTGCTTTCAGTATTTGCAGACGATGAACAAGGCGTAGAAGTTGAAAGGCCCGAATACACTGGGATATTTAACGGTAACTCAATTTCTTCACTGTATTGTTTTCAGTGGAGTGATATGCTTGGAAAACAGGTAAACACAAAAGTGAGTATATCACAAAATACTTATACCAATCACTGGCTGCTTGGTAATCTTGACCTGGCAAAGGAGGACAAAGTTCTTGCAATCCGGAAGGATATGGGAATAACTCTCAGCCACTTTGCAATTCTCAATGCCGGGCTTGAGGCTGAAGAACGAACCATACAATACACTGGGACAGTACCAGCGGAGGACTATGATATAAGGCCTGAAGGAACAAAAAAAGTAATCGACGCGCGCACCGGTTTTAAACGATTCGCTGCTTACGCGGAATATGAAAACGCCCGCGTGGCAAATTTTAAGTCACTGTCGGGTAGTATAGGAATCCGGGGAGATTATATTCAGGAGCTTGATTTGTTTTGGATGAATCCCCGGTTTAACGCGGGATACATCATATCTGAGCATCAAAAAGCCATGGCCTCATTTGGCGTGTTTACACAACTGCCCGATATGAGACTATATAATCCGGTTGACGGGAACACTGCACTTCGGGCAATGAAAGCGTACCATTATATAGCAGCCTATCAGTATGATGTGGAAGGTTGGATGCAGTGCCGGATAGAAGGCTATTATAAAAAATATCTGAACCTTCCCCGGGAAGACGATGTTCAGCGGTACAATAACAACGGCTATGGCTACGCGAAAGGTGTTGATATTATCCTGAAGGCAAACACAGCCGATGGATTTGAAGGCTGGCTTTCGTATGGTTTTATCAGGAGCAGACGGTTTTGGATGGATTATGAAAAAGAGAGCAGCGCCACTACTGATATAACGCACAACGTGTCATGTGTCCTTAAATATGCAATCACTTCGCAATGGCACACCGGATTAAATATTAAATTTGCTACCGGAAGACCATACACGCCAATTACCGGCGGGGCTTATAACACGCAGCAGCATATATGGGAACCGGTGGAATCTCCGGTAAATTCCGGCAGGTTTCCCGGTTACCGCCGTGTAGATTTGCGCCTGACTCACTTTAACTCGATTGGCAGCACACGGGTTGTAGTTTTTTTTGAAGGACTGAACATATTGAATCTTGAGAATATTTTCGGGTATAGTTATGCACCGGACTACTCAGCAAAGAAAACTATCAAAAGCTATTTCGGAAAGAGGACAGTTGTTTTCGGCTGCAACCTCATGTGGTAAAACTATTTGTTGGAGTATTGAGTAGTTTAGTGGAAATGAATTATTGAGAATGAATAATGAATAGTGAGG
Source organism: Ignavibacteriales bacterium (assembly GCA_016182615.1). Taxonomy (GTDB): domain Bacteria; phylum Bacteroidota; class Ignavibacteria; order Ignavibacteriales; family Ignavibacteriaceae; genus JACPGF01. The sequence continues at coordinate 3,016 of JACPGF010000142.1, read as the reverse complement.
CAAAATTTAAAGTGTAAACACGAGTGCATTGTCTTAAAAATAAATTGTCAAGAAAGCAGTTAATGGTTGTCGTTATTCCGCTATGATGGCAAAAATAAACCGGGCACGGGCGAATGAATAGCGTACCGCGTCTTATCCCAAAATTTGTGCACGGGTAAAATAGAAATAAGGTTTTATTTTTGTATGCGCGGTTTGGCAATACAAATTTTTATAATCATGGTGAGAGGTATATCGAATGCAATCGATTAATAAAATTCGGAACAATGGCTGGCAGAGCGGTTCGTTTCACTTATTCCTATTTCTTTTTTCCGTAACACATTTATTAACAGCGCAGGAAATGCCGGATAAGCGGGTAAACAAATTTTCCGGTGCATTTTGGAAAAGTGAATCGGTTATCTTCGTAAAAGGAGAATATATATCCAAATACGGTAAAGACATAGAATCTTATTTCGATAGATTCGCAGATAGCAGGTACACGGTTAAATCAGAAAGCGAGTTACTGCCGGAGGACAACAAAAAGCACCTGTATTTTTTTGGCCCGATTGGCTCATTCAAAAATTTAACGCTCTACCTTCCTCAAGTTTTAAAACTAACAAAAGATGGATTTTCTTTAGGCCCCTATAGTTTTGTTGATTCGATGACGGGCATCGTATTGTTTAGCCCGGATTCCACGCGGTTCTTTCACATCGGCAATTCATATTCCGGATGCACACAATTGTGGCAGACCTTTTATGATATGAGCCAATATCTCATAATGGAAAAACATGCAGTCTCACATCATGGTTTTCTTAACGGGGAAAGCCTTGATCCCGAAAATCACTATGATGTTGAAAAGCTTCGCAAACAGCAGCTAAGAAAAACATCAACCAGGTATTATGATTTTTACTATGATGAACATGCCTATCACGCGGGCATGGATAGTGCTTTTCTAGTAGAGGATAAGAAAATAGAAAATGTAATGGCAATACTGCAGTATGATAAACCGGCTAGAAAAATACAATGCTATGTTTACAAGGATATATTGCAAAAGTATTATTGTTCGGCTACACCGGGCTATGGAAACCCGTTTATAAAAGCTTGGCAGAACCACAGCATTGGATTGAGCCCTGTTGAGCATGAAAGTATCCATATATTATTTGAAAACCAGGGAAATAATTTAGAGAGTACTTTTTTTTCAGAAGGGATTGTTGGTTATTATTATGCAAGTATCGATTCTCTCAAATGGAAAAAAGACCGATTGTTGATGACATCAAATCCTAATTTTCCGATGAAAGAATTAATCCGGGATTGGCATTCTCAAGGGTTTAACGAAATGAGCTATACAGCCGCTGCGCATTTTACTAAGTTCTTAATTGATAGCTTTGGGCTTAATCGTTTTAAGCTATTTGTCCATATTTCGGATATGGATACCGCATTCATGGAAATATATCATGCAAGTTTGGACGGGATGATACATCAGTGGAAGGAGTACCACAAAAAGAATGAAGTGGTTTTTGGGCCGCAGAGGGCGGTAACATTCAGGGTTTTTGTTGAAAACGTCCCTGCGAATGATACTATATTTATTACAGGCAGCCTTCCAGAATTGGGCAACTGGAACCCGGGAATTGTTGCTTTGCAAAAAATAAACAAAAACACATGGGAAAAAACAGTAAAATTTAATGAAGGGATGATATTGTCATACAAAATAACGCGCGGCAGCTGGTATGCTGAACGGTTGGACGACAATAAAAGGGTTCCTGAAAATTCAACTTTAGAAGTGGTGCAGAATAACATAGTGGAAATACACGCCAAATACTGGAAAGACGGAAAGTGAAGTTGCTTTTCATTTGCCGCATTAGCTGTGCTCAAGAATAGTGCCCGTTTTGATGTGTTTTGCAATTCAGAATTATTTTAATTTTTTTGTTGAATAATGAGATAATGCAAAAACACCTATTTCAAAAACTCAACCGGTTCCAAGCCCGTATTTTATGATGCAGCAACAAATAGATAACATGCAGGCAAATGGAAAAATTCCGGTACACAAATAAACATCAGTTAGTAATTGATTTTATAGCAGAGGGAGGGGTTGGTATCTTTTCTGCATATTCTGTTTTTCCGGCAGGGAAGAAATTTACACAACCTCACCTTTTTCCAGTTGCCTTTTATTGCTTCACCGGCCTGAAGGCCGACGCTGGATATGAAAAAGCCCCATCAAATGGGGCTCAATTTGCATGGACTCGTTACTGCTTGATGCGGTTTTTGAGGTCTTTATTTTTGAGCGCCATTCATGGTGCTTTCTCGCTACCAGTCCCGTCGTTTCCGGCGGGGAAGAAATTTACCCAACCCCACTTTTTCCCAGTTTCTTTTATTGCTTCACCGGCCTGAAGGCCGACGCTGGATATGAAAAAGCCCCATCAAATGGGGCTCAATTTGCATGGACTCGTTACTGCTTGATGCGGTTTTTGACAAGCCGCCAATGGAGCGGGTTTTAAGTCTCCTCGCCCTTAGGGAGAGGTGATTTAGAGTTTACCTACCTTAAGGTAGGGTGAGGGTTTTCCAGTTGAAGTGAAGTTCTTACAAGTGGAAATCCTTAAGTTGACTGCATTGCTCTGAAGGACGTATCCTATAAGGTTAATAACTTTTTCCTTATTTTTGTATTTTCTTATTTGCACAAAATTCTATTTCCCTATTGAGTTTTATTAGTGTATAAACCAGGGCTCTCTATCTATACAATAAAAGCTTGAAGGGGTATATTAAAAAGTCTTTTTAAAATTTCTCCTTAAAGGCAAGCACTATGAAAATACTGGCCATGTTTCAATTAATAATTGCCCTCGTTCTCCCCTCGATAGCCTTTGCGCAGCAAAGCGATGTAATAATGTATAATGGAAAAACACCTGATGGGCTTGTTGGTAATGGTAAAAGTGTAGTAAAAGTCCGTCCTTCAGGATTTGAATTTCATACCGGTGGCGATGCAGCCGGGGTTTTCCGCCTTATCATCGATGGTAAAGCCTATGAAGTATCATCCCCGGATGCACGT
>JACPGF010000145.1 GCA_016182615.1 Ignavibacteriales bacterium | reverse complement strand
GATCGAGAGCAGATTGTTCAATGTGTAATTCAGAAAGTATCATAGAAAAATTTTTGAACGGTGAATAAAATACTATCAGCGTAGAGCAAACTTAACCCGTACACAGTGCTCAGAAAAAAACCAAATGGTACACGTTTCTCCCCATTGAACCTGTTGTAATACTTTCGCAGTGGTAACATCGCGGCGAGGGCAACAATTGCACTAAGCCACAAACTGAATAACCCCAAAGGAAATGGCGTAAACATATTCAGGATAAATATCAGTTTAATATCACCTGACCCGATAATTTTCCCGCCGCGTGTACGAACCGCAACAAAGTTACTTGCAAGCAGCATGGAGGATAATGTTAGAGCTGTTACCGCTGATAAAAAAATATCTTGCCGCGTAACAAGAGCCGCGGCAATACTAACAAGCAACAGCAATATCAAAAGAATGTTGGGAATAATGAAACGGATAAAATCTATTGTGCCGATAAACAGCAGTATTGTAAGTTGTATATAAACCAACATAGTCTGCATTGAAAACCCAAACTGATACAAACAGGCAACTGCGATAAAAGCAGTGCTAATTTCAACAATTGGATATCTGACTGAAATTTTTTCTTTACAGTAACTGCATTTACCTTTAAGTGCAAAGAAACTAAAAACCGGAACTAGTTCAAATAATTTCAGGTGTTGTTTGCCACAAAAACATTTAGACCGGCCAAGCTCTATAGCAGCATTGTTACAGAGCGCAGTTATAACATTGTTCCCAAAACTGCCGGTTACTAAACCAAACACAACAACAAGTATCACTAGTTCAGGGGTTATCATCCCTGCTTCCTGCAATAATTTTTTTAATCATCGTGCCAATAATTTGTTCAGGGTTATCACCCGATTTGCAGGTGTACGATGCGATGCCTGCAACCTCGGCATTAAGCACTGAAACTATCCTGAAACTAACTGTTATGTGCTTCTCGCTATCCGTGCCAATATAGTCAGCCCCACCGGACTGGTATATCCTGCCAAGAACAAGATACTCGGCTTTCAGCTTCAACCCAAGTTGCTGTATGTTGTCTATGGAAAGGAATTCGGTGGAACGGATTTCAAGTTTGTACTGTGCCTCGTTAACCTTCGCGCGTTCAATAACGGTACTGTATCCTGAAAAGTAAAATTCCTCGGATAATTTATCGGCTGTATATTTACCAAGACTTAAAGGCAGCATTGCACCTTGCGTGTTAAAGTTAAGAACCGCGATGGATTTGCCGGATATATCTTTTCTAAACTGCACCTCTGGCTTTGTTACAAACCACTGGCAGCCGCAGATAAGAAGAAGAAGGGGAAATACAATTATACTGGTAAGCTTTATATGTTTCATGATCAGTCCGGGGTTGTCTCTTTTATTATTCCTGTTTCATTAACTTCCCACACGTTAAATACACCGTCATTATCAAAGTCAACAACGGAAGTTGCGATACCTTTAAACGATTTTAATTCATTAACAGTTATGGTAATTTTGTAGCGCGCAGTTCCGCCCTCCGAAATAAGCTTCTCCTGCTCGAAACCAATCTCTGCTAAATTATCCGAATATTTATCAAATTCGAATTTATGAGATTTCTCGAGGAGATATAATTGTTTTAGCGCGAGTTTAGCTTCCGTGGCTTTCGCTTTAGTTACAATCGGCATCAGGCGCGGCAGAGCCAGCAAAACAAGTATGCCGATGATAACAAGAACCACCAGCAGTTCGGTGAGCGAATAGCCATTTTCTTCGCGGAAATGTGAATGTAATTTTTTAAACATGTTAAAACCCAAAATTATTAACCAATTCAAACATCGGCAGATACATACCGATTAATACAACAGCTACAATAGCGCCAATGAACAGTATTAAAGCCGGTTCCAGCATCGAGATAACCGCGTCGAGCATATTGTCAAACTGGCTCGTGTAAAACTCTGCTATAAGTGAAAACGCTTTATCGAGTTCTGCGCTTTCTTCGGCTACAAACAGCAGTTTTGTAAACGTGATATCAAAAAAAGCCGAATCATTTGTTTTAGCGGTTATGCTTTCACCTCTATACAATCGCTTAACAAGGGAATCGATTTCTCGTTGAAACATTTTATTCTTTGTAGTTGCCTTAGCAATTTTCAGCGAATCTGTCAGCGTCACCTTGTTCTTTAATAATATGTGCATATTCAATGAAAACCGGGTAAGGATATTCGCTATATAAATCTTAGAGATGACCGGCATGGATAACACCGCTTTATACAACACCTCATGGTTTTCTTCCCTACGAAAATAATTTACACTTAGAAAAATAACCATTGCAGTACTGAAAAACAAAACAGCAAAATGATTTTGGATAAATCCGGTAATACTAATTATGGTTTCCGTTAGCGCGGGCAGGGGTTTGCCCGTGGATGCAAAGACTCCCTGAAAACTCGGGATAAGGAAAAACACCATGAAAAGTAAAGTTGCAATAGCAACAAACAGCACAAACAACGGATACCGGAGAGCCGTTACTACTTTCCCCTTCAGACGGTTCATTTTTTCGTTGTATGTTACGAATTCATTGAGAACATCGGTAATCTGTCCTGTTTCCTCGGCTACTTTCAAGGCGGCAAGGTACACGTCGGTAAACAGTTGTGGATACTTTGCAAAACTTGAAGCTATACCGCTGCCGCTTTTTATATCTTTAATTATCGATTTGAGTACTACTTTGAAATTTTCATTTTTTGTTTTCTGCACGATAATTTCCAGCGAGGGCACAAAACCCATGCGTGCGAATAGCAGCAGGCCCAGCAGGCGGTTAAATTCGAAGACTTCTTTGCTTGAGATCTTTTTCATCGGGGCTGCATTTTAGTATTGACAAAACGGTTAACTGCAAATGACGGGGCTGCATAATACCAGTTGTATAACGTTCCCGATTTATAAACAAAAAGATGAATAACATCTATGGTTGAGTTTGTATTGTCCCCGTTCAACAAACCGGTATTCTGTTTTATTTCCCGGCCGTTTTGCAGAAGCGTTTCCGTCCCATTTATAAACCGGATATGTACCATAAATGAATCGGGCTTGTTAAATAATGCTTCACCTGAGCAGTTGATACTGCTTGCCGAAAAATCTATGAGAATTTTTTGTTGGCTGTAAATCCATGTTTTATTACCGGCACTTCCCAGGTATATACGGTCTGCAGTATTAAGCATAGTAGTTAACCCGTTAAGGGCAAGCACGTATTGCCCGTGGTTTTCAACACCATTTCTAACGGCTGAACTGAATTTTACTGTAAGCAGGTAAAAACCGAATACGGCTGTTACCAGAATAAACGAGAGGTTTATCCCGATAAGAGTTTCAAACAAAGTGAAGCCGTTTCCAGATTCTCTATTCTTTTCGGCTTGCATAAAACTCTACTATTTGCTTGTTGTTTTTCAGCAGTATAGCTTTTACCGTGAATATTATCAGGCTGTCGGTCTTTTGGCAATTGCGGTCAATCCGGATAGTGCCATACCGGTTTGAATATGAAGTATCGTTAAGACCTATGCTATGCAGGCAATATTCCATCTCATTTTTTGCCAGCAGGAGTGCCTCACTTTTTTTGCCCATGAGCGGGGAATTAAAAAGCATGTTAAAAAAAACGAGGGACAATGTTATAAGCAAGCCGATAAGCACGATGCTCACGAGAGCCTCCATGATAGTATATCCCTGTTCGCAATGCATCATGGTTTCATTCCGCCAACGACATAGTAATTAGTTTGCCCGCTATAGTAGGGCGTTGTAAGCATGTTCTTATCTAACAGGGTACGGTTAACGCGCGTATTTACCAACCAGTTCTTGTAAATGGTTGGTTCCTTTACAAACCACAAAGCGTTGGTGTACACCGAACCGTTAATTGCCCCTTCGGGAGTTAAGTGATTTTCCGAATAGACAACTCCATGCACGGTACTTTCCTTATCGATAAAAATACGGCTGCGGTTATTTGAAATATTGGTGTATGAACAAAGCAAAGCAAGTTCACCGTTTACCGATGAGCCGTTAATGGTAAGCTCCGGGTTACGGTCCTGATAGGACTTGTTGCCGTTATCGTAATATACCATTAACAGCGAGGGGAAAAGCAGTGATGCATTTTTAACGCTGATACCGGATTTCGAAATTCCCTGGAAACAGGCAAGTTCACTGTTCGGGCTGATGTCGATGGTAGCCGCGGAAACACAAGCTATATTGTTTATCCGGCAGTTTTCTTCAACAACTATTGAGGTGTCGGAAAACAGGGTGCAATAGTTGCCGGTTACGCGTGAGGCAGCAGAAAACATGATACTGCCACTTGCAAATATATTCAGTGTACTGCATTTGCTTATATCGATATCACCGGAGAAAGTTAGGCTGCCGGTTACAAAAAGTGTATCCCAAACTAAAAGGTCAGCTTTATTTTCCGGTGTAATGCCGCAGTCACCCTTGAAAACATGGCTCTGGTCGCGGCTGCTAAGCAGTTCGAAGAGATTGGCAACTTTTGTTTCATCGTAAAGTTTTTCAGGAATGTTTTTTTTAACGCGGATAGTGCCGTTAAGATACCTGCCAGATGATGGAGCAATACCGTATATCTGCGAGGCGGTTATCTTGTCTGTTACCGCGCAAATATCACCGGTAATTCTAGTTTCGCCCACAACACTGCCCCTGAAGTTGGGGTCGCTGAAAGTGAGCGCGTAGGAAAATGCCGAATCTGTTGCAGAGCCAATCATGTATCCCTTTGCCACCGTGTCGTTACCCTTAATTGCCCTTGCCCGGATAACAGGGTAGAGGCCAAAATTGCCAGTGTACGTATCAACGCGTGTTGAATCCTGCAAGTATATGGTTTGCCGTGGCGGCAATACTGCATGGGTAAGCTGCTGCTGCACAACCGAATAGCAGGCAAGGGCAAGCTGATACTTCCGGGCTTCCCGGGTGGCAAGGTTATTGTAAAATAGTACAGTGGAAAGTAAGCCGGTAAAAACAGTAGTAACCACAACAAGCACAAACAGCGCGGCTGTAAGCGAGTAGCCGTCCTCGTTTCCTGTTTTACGAACCATGTTTCCTCTGTAAAATTTCATGCGCCTGTATGTTTTTCCGTGTTAAAAAAGCAGAACTGTAATTGCAAAAATACAAAACTTTTTTTGCCAATAGGGAAATTAAATGAGTTTATTGAATAACTTTTTTATACATACCAGTCCTTAGTCAAACTTCACCTCGAAACTCTAAATTGCGGGAGTTGAAAAAAAACGAACAATGACTTTTTTTTCTGTGTCTATTTTCAAGTGCAATTTTATTGCATATGTATAGAACGAAATTTCGCAATAGCTATTTGTGATAATTGCAATTTGCTGTTGATCAGGAGCTAATGGAATAATTTAATTTGTAAACATCAAATATCTTATTTAGTTTTGTTAGGTAATATTGTGCTAGTTGAAGGGACTTCTAATATTAAGTGATGCCGAATATCATTCTAGAATTAACCAGAAGAATTAAATAGTTATCTATAGACATAAGAATACCCTGTTAGGGGCATTTAAAATATTTCTTCTTCACGCAAAAGGTATCACTACTCGCCGTACGGCCGCACCATGTGGGCGCAGGTTTACCTACAGCAGGTAGGTTTCACAAAACCCGAAGTACCGCTTTACGGGTCAGGAGTTTGACGAACAGACAGGGCTATAAAACTTCTTCCAAAGGAATGGCTTTGCCACGTGCGCGCATGTATGATGCCGATCTCGGCATCTTCTACGGTGCAGACCCCGCTGGGCAAGGATTCGCGGCTTATGCCTATTGCGGCAATAACCCGGTGATGCGGGTTGATAAGGATGGGAAATTCTTTTGGATGCCGATAATAATTGGTGCTGCAATTGGAGGAACACTCGGCGGGAGTTTATATAGTATGGAGGCTGCAAATGCTTGGACATGGTCGGGTTTTGGAAAAGCAGTTGGGCTTGGGTGCTTGGAGGAGCAGTTTCAGCCGGAATGGGTGCGATAGGAGGTTCTTTAGCAAACAATATGGCATATAATGTATTAACAAAATCTGTTACATATGCAGCAACTACGGCAGCCAGTGGTGAATCAATGACTATGAAAGGGGCACTAGGAATGATCGCAGGCGGCGTGGTCGGTGGTTTATTGCCAGGATATTCAGCAAAGACAGATGGCTCTTTTGGAAACATTCTTAGAGAAACTGTTCATGAGAGTTTTAGAGGCGCAGTATCTGGAGGAATTACGGGGGCAGTAACAGCCGGATTGTCTGGTCAAAACATATTTGAAGGTATGGTAAGTGGAATGGGACAGGGAGTAAAACACGGTGCAATTGAAGCGGCAACAATGATTTCGATTTTTGGATCGGCTACTACTCCTTCAAAAGATGTTGCAAAGCGATTAAAGAAAATGGATGATGACTTTAGCGCTGTTGGTAATGGAATGGGTAATTATAAGCCCATATATCGCTCTGGAGGAATACTGAATGTATTGCAAAATGCGATCAGTTATACACGAGGATTTGCCTTTGGCAGGAACTTATATGTACCAGGCGCAGATAACCCGGCATATGAAAATTATGTTTATTTAAATGAAACTGCTCATTTTTACCAGAATTCAGCTGTTGGTTGGGCTGAGGTTTTTTCAGATGCGCTTCGGGTACAATTATCTATGGGCATGGGTTGCTACTATACGCCAGGTAATGTAGAATGGGCAGCAGATCAATTATTTCTTATTTATGGACATTAACATGAAATATATAAATAAACCGGTAAATATTCTTTCAGCAACAAGAATAGTCTTTCTTTTTCTATTTTTTATCGGATGCTCCCAACCTTACCGGGTTTATCGATTATCTGGAGAACAGGTCCATGAATTATTTGTAAAATCTGAAAACAACGATATAAAGATAAAAATCTCAGCAGGTTATTTTACAGTATCACATGAATATTTTTCAGGTATTAGTTTGACCATTTATAATAATAGTTGCGATACAATTATGGTAGATACCAATGATATTTTAATTTCATTCAGGCATTCTCAAATTAAAAGTATAAAGGTGGAACCAACTAAGCTTATAATTTACCCACAAAAATCAAGTGTAATGCGCATTAGTGTATTTGCTGATTTAAATGCAACCAATAATGATGCTAAAGGACAATTACCAAATGATGAAGCGTTAAGATTTATAGTAGAGTCAACTGTTTTGCCATTAAAAAAAATGAAAATTATTGATTTGGAATTCTCACCATGATATATTCAGTTTAGCTGCACATCCGAGTATGGACAAAATGAAAAGATATGAAGTACAAAAATTCCTTGTTTTCAGTTTAGTCCATATTTTAGTTTTTCTATCGTCATATAATCCTTTTGGGGAAGTTAAAAGATAATACACACTAAACAATAAGAGGGTAAAAGATATAACAATTCTGCCAGATGGAAATATTATGTCCCAAGTAACAGCAACATAGATCCAATTGGATTATTAACAGCCGACATCCAGTAGGATGCAAACGGTAACACGAAACCTGTAGCGATAAGTTACGATCCGTATTTTAACCTGCCACGCACCATTTTGAATGGAAATTCGGATCAAACTGTTTTTAAATATGGCGGTTCAGGTGAAAGGGTAGCCCGGATAACCATGGGCGGGCAGCCGGAAAAAACATCTTACATCAGGGGGTTAAGCGATTACCCCTTGGTGGAATATGATGACGGTGGAACCAACACAAGGCTGTACGTGTACGGGCAAAACGGATTAATTGCCGTGAAAGACAATACTAATTGGTATTTTGTGGTTAGGGATCATCTTGGTTCCACACGGGTACTGATAAGCCAAAGCAATGTTGTCATGGCACGGTATCACTACTCGCCGTACGGCCGCACCATGTGGGCGCAAGTTTCGCAAAACCTGAAGTACCGCTTTACGGGTCAAGAGTTTGACGAGCAAACCGGGCTGTATAACTTCCGTGCACGGATGTATGATGCCGATCTCGGCATCTTCTATGGCGCAGACCCTGCCGGGCAAGGGTACGCGGCTTATGCCTATTGCGGCAATAACCCGGTATCGCGCACAGACCCAACAGGTCTTTGGTTCGGAATTGATGATTTAATAGTAAGTAGTGTTGCATTTGTAACGGGTTACGTTCAACACGGGCTTTCAACAAATAATTGGGGTAAAGATGCATTAGCATCGGGGGGTATTGCAGCAGGGTCTGCTTGGTTGGGCTACAATACCGGTGGTATTGCCGCTGGGTATTTAGCAAAAGCAGGCACAGCAGGATATGCGGTTGCTGCCGGTACTGTCGGGGGTGCAGTGGGTGGGGCTACGGGAAGTGTTGGGAATCAGTTGTATTTTAACAATGGTAAGGTAGATTTGGGCTTAGTTGGACAATCAACGGCAGCAGGTGTAGCGGGTGGTATTGCTGGTTCTGTTGCTGGTTTGTATATGTCCCCTGTACCCGCTGCTACAATTGGTGGTGCGGTTAGTGGTGGTGTACAAGGCAGTTTTAATGGCAATGCTTTGCAAGGTGCCATGATGGGTGCACTGAATGGGTATGTAAGTAGTATAACCACGATGGCAGCATATGGTGCTTATGGAAAGTATTTAACAAATAAAATGTTAACAGAGGGGGCTTATAACACTGACTATGCTGGTGTGCCTAAAGGTTTAAGCGAGCAAATGAAGAGTTTGGGGGTAGAATTTGACCCAGCGACTTACGACTGTAAGGCATTTGCTAAAGATTTTCTTGGTACTTATTCCACTGGGGAGCCAATTGTATGGCTTGATGCGGCTGGCAATCCTGTACATGTTGGCATTGGTATTGGTCGTGATATGAATGGACAAAGTATAGTTTTAAGCAAAATTGGAATGAATCATCCTATTCGAGTTACATCCATGAAATACTTAAATAATTTTTATGGGAACAATATCGGTTTTTCTCGTCAAACAATTTTAGATTGGCCATATGCATTTGGAATACAATATAAATAGGAAACGAAATTAAATGAGGATATTTTTTTTCTTGGTCTTAATTAATATATGCTTCGCACAAAAACCGAAGACCTGTGTTGAATCATTAGCTTGTGCAGTTATAGATTCTATTAGTGCTCTGCATCTAAATCAGCCGCTTGGGTTTAAGAGCAATCGTTGGAGTTTTGCAAAAATTGAGCGAGATAACGATTTTGATGCCCCACCTTATTACAGTATAATAATAAAAGATACAACTGTCTTAAGTCTGTTTTTTTAAATATAGCTGGCAACAATATTGAACTAATTGTTCATGATAAAGTATTTCCTGGAAAGTATAGTCTAAACCCAAAGCTATTCGAATGTAAGGGGGACAACAATTGGCCATCTACTCAGTTTTTTTTAGTGAAAATGTTTGGGTCTGAATGTGAAGTGCGTAAAATGATTTATTTAAAATAGGTTGCATTTATTTTGAAAATTTCTTGTTAAAGTCAACAGTTTTTTTAATAAAACTTCAAAACGATACTCACGTGATTAAATAAATGGAATAATAGTAAAATAGCTATAATGGGTATATACTAGAATACTTATGTAATGGCAATAATTATTTCCATGTTCTGAATTGTTAGCCAAACCAACGCGGTTGTGGCAAGGTATCACTACTCGCCGTATGGCCGCACTATGTGGGGGCAGGTTTACCTACAGCAGGTAGGTTTCGCAAAACCCGAAGTACCGCTTTACGGGCCAAGAGTTTGACGAGCAGACTGGGCTGTATAACTTCTTCCAAAGGAATGGCTTTGCCACGTGTACGTATGGGAATTTAGCTGGCTGAATTGACGGAACGCCGACCTCGGTATCTTCTACGGTGCGGACCAAATAATTGTCCGAACCAGGATTCTCAGGACCCGCCTGACCGGACGGGCAGGTTAAAGGATTAACAGGATTGAAAAAGGGTTTGTATACTAATAGTATGGTAAAAAAGACGTTTTTATTAAAGTTAATGGTGCTGAACCTGTACTATCGATAGCAATACAACAGCGAAAAATCATCCTGAAAATCCTGCTAACCTGCCCGCCGTTGGCATTCAGGCGGGTTCTGCGAATGAAGGTTCAGACAATTGTTAAGGAGTATGGTTATTTTTTTAACTAAAAAAAAAGATAGTAGTAATGAGTAATTCATTTTCACAGGAAGCTTTATGAAATTTTTTTTAGTTTTCTTTATTTTGTTTTTCGTGTTGGCGGTTAACGCGCAAATTACTATTCCCGGGCAGCACCATTTATTGCCGGGCCTTAAACCGCATACAGATGAAAAAGATTCCATCTTCCATCCCCGCTACTTTGATGGGAAATTACTGTTTGGTAAAAACCCGGATAATCTTAATAAACCAAAGGGTTTAAACTCAGTCATCTATTTACCGTTTCAAACCATTATAAATGATTATATCAGGGCTACATACACCTACGATAATAACAGAAATGTGTTAACCAGACTCTCTGAACTATGGGAAAATAATGCATGGGGAAATTCTTCCAGAGTAACATACACCTATGATAATAAAGGGAATATGTTATCCCAGCTCTTTGAAGAATGGACAAATAATGCTTGGTTAAATAAATCCAGAGCTACATACGTCTATGATAATAATGGGAATGTGGTAACCGAACTTGGGGAAGAATGGTTCAATAATTCATGGGTAAGTGGTTTAAGATATACATCCACTTATGATAATAACGGGAATAGGTTAATCCATCTCGGAGAACAATGGACAAATAATGCATGGGTGAATTTTGAAAGATATGCATACACCTATTATAATAATGGGAATATCTTAACCCGGAGCTGGGAACTATGGACAAATAATGCATGGGAAACTGGTTACAGATCAACATACACTTATGATAATAATGGGAATGTGAATACCTATCTCCTTGAAGGATCGAAAAATAATTCTTGGATAAATTTATCCAGATCTACATACACCTATGATAATAACAGGAATAGGTTAACTTACATCTATGAACGTTGGACAAATAATACATGGGAAAATTTTTTAAAATATACATACGCCTATGATATTGGCGGAAATATGTTAACCGACATCGAGGAGCAATGGACAAATAATGCCTGGGTAAAAAATTCCAGAGTTACATACTCCTATAATAGTAGAGGGAATATATTAAGCGGCCTCTATGCATATTGGAGTGCTAATTCATGGGTAAATGGTTCCAGAGATACATACACCTATGATAATAACGGAAATATGATAGTTTCCATCTATGAAGAATGGAAAAATAATACATGGCGAAATTATTTCAAAAATACATACACCTATGATAATAATGGGAATGCAATTCATGGTGAAAGTTATAGATGGAATTATGCATGGATTTCATCAGAAGGGGAAATTTTCATGTACTATAATAACATGACTTCCTATTTGCACTTTTATGCCACTCATGTAACCATCACATATACTTCAGTTAACGGTGCTGAAGCAGGAATAGTCCAGGGAGCTTTATGCTGTTGCAAAACTATCCAAACCCGTTTAACCCAAGTACCACGATAAATTTTACACTGCCGGAAAAGGCGGCTGTTTCGTTAAGTATCTATAATCAGCTTGGTCAGCAAGTGGCTGTTCTCTTAAATGAAGAAAAGGGAGCAGGTAACCATATGGTTACTTGGAATGCCGGGAATATAGTATCGGGTGTCTATTTTTATGAGCTAAAAACTGAAAAATGCCGGTCAGTTAAAAAATTACTCTTGCTTAAATAGAATAATTTCGGAAAGCCGCCTCAGCAATGGGCGGCTTTTTCACATACCCGCTATGCCCACATAAAAAAAAGTAAAAACTAAACCGGTTGAATAGTAACGGTTCACCTGAAATTTAGGTGGAGCGAATCAAGCTACGTTCATTTGAAAACAACTACGGCAATTTCGGTGCCCGCCGCATAGCCCGCCTGCCAACCAGGCAGGTAAACTGGCTGCAAGTGGATCCTATGGCGATAAAGGCACCGGAAGTAAGCCCGTACAACAATTGTTTTAATAACCCGATGCGCCTGGTTGCCCCGGATGGAAAGTGACCAACTTTTAGTCACAATAGTTTGATTGAACAATTCTCATTCAGGCATGGTAACTTTTAGTGGTATGTCCAGTCATGACAATGCTTATCAGGGTGGCGGGTTTACACCGCGATGTGAATGAGATTTTAGCTATGACGGCAACATTTTAATGCTGAGAGGTCAACGACATCAATGTTAACCACAAACACTTTTCAAACCGCGGGCACCTATCAAGTGGCGGTAAAATTCTTTGATGATGACGGGCAGGAGAGGGGTCACGTGAAATTTAAGTGGACTTCAATTAAATAACTCATGTTACGCAAAAGCATAAATTAGCGGGCCAGGGAAATATGCAGGCCGTTCATACAGTGTAACTCCTCAAAAGCCACTTTAACTGCCTTGGCATAAATGCTTGCTTTTATAGCAGAATGATTCAGATGCGTTTTCATCTTCAGCAGTTCCAATTTGATAAACGCGTACATACAGGCAAATATATGATTCCGCTGTGTTCGCTCTACCCTTGTCTGAGACTTTGCCAAAGAAACATTATTCTTCAACGATTTATGTAACTCTTCAATTTTCCACCGTCTCTTGTAGAATTCTGTCATCTTTTCATACGTTATGTTCCTATTACTGCTCACCAAGTAAAGTTCGCCGGTGGTGCCATCTTCGTTCTTGAAGACCTGTTTGCAGAGTGTTATGGGAAATGATACATCTTCCAAATAAACCTCTTGCACGGTTCCTTCCTTGAGGGTAAGTGTTGAAACACTAACGAATCGTTTCTCGCGTTGGGCTGCTCGGGTTAAAGCTGCTTTCCGATTCGACTTAACAGGCATAATAAAATCTTTTTTGATCGTTTTTTTTACAAAGATCACGTTCTCTGCTGATGCATACCAGATGTCATTGAGTACATAGCGGAATTTAATTCCGTTTTTTACTATTTGACTAAGCATTCTCCTGTATTTTTCATTCTTGGTCTCTTCACTGATCCGCTTTTCTTTCCCGGTCTTTTCATCAACAACAATCTTTGTCTTTCTGATTATGTCGTAATTAACCGGAAGACATCCCTTGTCATTTACATATAAGGCATTCACAATGTTGATTCCCTTTATGCTGCGGCTCTTGCTATGATCATAATGCCAGGTAACAATTTCATTTTCGTCAGTGTAGGGTTTCTCTTTTATGGTATCATCAAAGACTACGAAGCCATCTTCGCTTTTATTTCCCGGATGATGGGTTTAATTATTTTCCAGAGCATTTTCCCTGTACAGAGATCGCCGTTGAGGAAGCGGCTTACCCGGTCATGGCTAATGGTGCCATTGGTTAACTCCGATAAGCCAGTTGCTGTTGTATAGGAAAATGAATTGATGAGGTATTCAGCATATAAATCAAGCATCGCATTTCGCATCTCTTGACTCACTTTTTTTGAACACCGCAATTTAACCATTTTTACCTGTTTCGCGTAACATGAGTTAATTATTCGCATGAAAATTGATAATCTCACAAGGGATCGCGTGTTTTTTTTATGTTGAGGGTGATTTTTTTAGCTGCCGCCGCTGGGAGAGTAATAGTTCAAAAATATACGTATAAAAAAACGGGACAGCTTTTACAAATTGTCCCGTATGATCAATTTTTAAACTTGTTAAAGTTTAACATGTGAAACGCTGAGGACGTTTGGATTTTCTTTAATAGCCTGCAGTTTGTCGGTAGGGACGGCCGATTTCAATTTCATGGTACATGAAGCGGCGATACCGCCATCAAAAATAACATTTTCTATTTCTTCGATGTTAATATCGGCATCCCTGATTACTTCTAATATAGAAGCAAGCACGCCCGGTTTGTCAAAATGCTTAACAACCAACTGGAAGTGAGCATCGGTAGTTTTTGCCCTGTTTACCCAGTGTGCAATAACTCCGCTGTTGATAAAATCTTTAATAATACGGACTGTCTCTTCTGCAACGGCATTCTGTGCCTGTTCTGTTGAAGCGCCAATATGATGGGTAACATACACGTTTGGATTCTCCTGCAGCCTTGAAGATACCGAACCGGCTTTTCCCTCGGGTTCACCGGCAAACACATCAAACGCGCAGCGAATGCCCTTTTCCTGAATTGCTTCGAGCAAAGCATCTTCATCAATAATTTCAGCCCGCGCGGTGTTGATGATAAACGCACCCGGTTTTACATATTTAAACATTTCTTTATTGAACAAGCCTCTCGTTTCGGGTGTTAACGGTAAGTGTATAGTCAGGATGTCGCACAGGGGCAGCAGCTTGTCCATTTCGGAAAAATCCTTAATCATTTCACCTTCTATACGCGAAATATCTTTACCGTAAACATTCATACCAAAAGAAATAGCGCGTTTTGCCACTTCCCGACCGATTGCACCAACACCGATTATCCCGAGTGTTTTGCCGAGAAGTCCTTCAGCCTTTGAATATTCACCCTTGTTCCATACGCCTTTCCTGAAGTCGATAACGTTATCAGGGATTCGACGATCGAGCGAGAGCATCAGCCCCATGGCAAGTTCCGCAACTGCAACCGAATTCATTCCCGGGCAGTTAGCCACGTAAACACCTTTTTGGTTTGCAGCAGCGATATTAATATTATTAACACCCGCGCCTGCACGGATAATAAGGTTAAGACTTTTTGCTTTCTGAATGGTTTCGGCATTAACTTTAGTACTCCGCACTACTATAATATCAACATTTTCAGCGGCGTCGGGCAAATCGTTTTCGCCCAACTTCGGATCATAGATAACCTCGAGATCCATTTTTTGCAGCATCTCTACATAGCGGCTGGGGAATTTGTCGGCAATTAATACGGTAACTTTCATACAGGCTCCAAAAATATTATTCGTGTGTCAAAAAAATAATTATTATAATAAGTAAATTACGGAATGCATTATCAACGGCAAACTTAACAAGTTAGAAGCATTTGTGAATTAGTTTTGAAAAGTATATCTTCATGGTAATATTTGCTGTGATTATCAGGTAAACAGGGAATGCATCGAAATTGTTTAAGGTTTTTCCGGGCACCACCGTAAGTAATTATTTTTTTGATTTTGAAGAAGTATTGACCATTGAAAAGACAAGCAGATAATTCCAATAAAAAGGCAGCAGCATCCTCCTGGATACGTCCATTAATTTTCTTGTTTTCACTATCCTTTTCTCTCTTTCTTTTTAGCCGGTTGGTGGATTTTTTATTTTTCCATTATACTCAGCATGCCGCCGATAGTAAATATAGTATTGATATTCTTGGACTATTATATAATAGTGATATCGGTAATTTAACAAATACACTTGGCGGATTAGGCGAGCTGGTTACCTCGGTGCTTGGTATTGAAATTACAGTAATTGCAATTATCGTTCAATTAGCCGCGAACAAGTACTCATCGGGTATAATGGAATTGTTTGTTGAGAATCCGGTCAATGTAACGGTCATCGGTTTATATATTATTACGGCAATCAATTCTCTTCTCATCAGCAACACGCTATCTCAGCCGTATATACCCGTGTTTAGCATAACGCTCATGTTTGTTATGATCATTATGAGTTTGTTGCTCATTTTACCACATTTCGCGTATGTGTTTAATTTCCTGCGTCCGGAAAACTTTTTGGGATATGTCCGTGACAGGATAAATACCCGTTTACAGGGCATCGCGGGAAATGCTGCAATGAAAATTGAAGAGAAAGAACAAATCGTTGCAGATATTAATTTCCTTGGCGATATAGCCCTTAATTCTGTGGCACAAAGCGACCGTGCAGTACCACTTTTATGTATAACGTATTTGCGGGAAATGATTTCGACATATTCAGTACTGAAACCTGAAATGCCCGACGTGTGGTTTAGAATGACGGGGAAAGAATATCTTGATCCGGATTTTTCGAGTTATTCGCGTTTTGTAATCGAAACAATCGAAAAGAAAAAGATTTTTATCGAAAGGAAAGTTTTCAGACTGTACGAGATGTTGTTTAACAATGCCCGTTCGTCGCTGCGCGACGTTGCATCGGGTGTTTTATTAAACTCGCAATTAATTGCCGTGGAGGCTGTTAAACAGGGCAATAAAGAAACACTGCATTGTGCTTCGCAGTTTTTCAATTCGTATTTACGCATTGCAATTCGTGAAAAGGATCCGCGCTCTGCCTTCAATGCTCTTGAGCATTACCGCATTGTTGCCGAAAATTTGCTTGATTATGACCCGAAGGAGGTAGAAGCGTTATCTTTTTACTTTAAGTATTACGGGCAGGAAGCAAGTAAAAACCAAGTATTATTTATACTGGAAACCGCTGCGCATGATTTGTGCGCGGTGAACGAAATGGCATTTGAAAAAAATGTTTTCAATCTTGAGGAACTGTTACATTTATTTCTTACATTAGATGAACCTTTAGATGAAACTGTTGATAAAGGAAGTTCAACCAAAGAGATGTCCCTTATCGGAGTCCGGATAGCCCAGGCGAAATTAGCAAGTTTTTACTTGCTGAAAAACCGTATGGATTTGGCAAGGGTAATCTATGAAGATATGAAAATAGAGCCCAGGCACCGGATACATAAGATACGTGAGATAATTTCCAGCATAAAACAAGAGGAATTCTGGGAAATCACACCCCGGGGAATAAATTTTAATTATCTTTCAGAAGAAAGAAGAGTGGCACTTGAAAAATTCTTTGATTGGTTCTCAAATAAACCAATGTAATAAACTGGTATTGAAAAAATAAATAAGTTTTGCAAAAAAGATAAAATTCAAGTAAATTATTTATCGTGTGTGCAGGTTAACATGGAACAGGAAAAAATTTATTTTTAATTCGGTTTTATCATTAATCTTTGTATCTTTGACTCCGTAAAGATTGCAGGATTCCTTTTCCACTTATTTTAGTTTGTAAACAAAGTCGCCCGGTGTGGCGGTTGCATGTATTTTGTTGCGTCTAATAACTTATTATACAAAGTAATATAGGAGAGCTACTATGTCAGCTAAAAATACTAATCAAAGCGGTCCAAAGACTGCATTTGGCCGTTTCATGGTCTATACATTCATTCCCAATTATGCAAACAACGTTCAAGGGCTTGTGTATATGGGAGCAGCATTGCTCATTATAATCGTGGGTCTCCGCGGTTTAGGAGCAGTTGCCTATAATATTCCCATAGTTCCAAAATTTCTGTTGGATGAAGCCACGCATAAGGTAAGTGCCAATTGGGTAATGATTGCCTTATTTACAGAGTTTTCATTACTTATGATCCTCGCGATTGTAACATTTTTCACTCCCGAAGAAATGGGTGGCGGGGCAGAGCATCATGCAAAGGCTCCAACCCAGTCTGAAGAAATAGTTAAAATTAAGCTGGCATTAAAGGAATTGAAAGAAGTTGCGGACGAGGAGCATCCCCTGAACCCGATTGACATTTACGGCGGCACAAAGCTTGCGGGCGAGGTCTCTTACCGAATTAAAAACGCTTTTTAAATAAGAATTTTTAAGAATACGCAGAAAAGGAGACAAAAATGGCAAAAGGCGGCGGTTCAGGCGCTAAAATGCTCTATTTCGTACTTTATATAGTACTGATTGTAGAGTTGCTTATTGTGATAACTGAAAGAGATGAATTGGAAGAAGTTGAAGCCCATATTCGGACGAATATGTTAGGAAGCATCGCTAATTCATATAAGTTACCTATACAGCTCTCTGTTACACCCAAGGCATTAGATTACAACGTGGGTGCAACTGAAAATAATGATGCAACTGTGGTACTTTCTGTGGTTGGCCTTGTAGCCGATGAAGAGAAGAAAGAGGTAAAATACCACGTTGATGTAGATCCTTCATCGAAAGTACCGGACGGTTGGCCTTCGGGCGGCGTAAGCACCGGTGATGGCACTGAAAAATATAAAGTGTTGAACGATGAACAGGGTAATGCAACCTTTTTAGCAAAAATTAACTCTGAAGGCGATTATAAATTTATTGCTCAATGTCAGGTTGACAGAAAGTTTCCTGAATATCTTCATGGAACTCCCCTCCTTGACTCTCTTAAAGTTATGGTGGGCAATTTAACAACAGCAATAAGTAACAAGGATAAGTTCGCTATTAGTGCTAAGCGGCAGGGCGGAGTTAAAAAAGCAGGTGCCCAAATAGTTTTTTAAAAGGTTAAAAGGCAGGTTTTGGCCTGCCTATTATATTATTTATTATAAGAAGAGTCACTATTAATTATTTAATTAATCGCAGAGGTAGTTTTCCATGAAAAAATTAATCATTCTGTCCATGGTATTGCTTGTATTGGTTAGTAATACATTTGCCCAGAAGGTTGATGTTAAAGATACCATTAAGGTAGCAGTCCTTCAGAATTTCGACGCTCCCTCTGTGGGCGCACTGGTTTTTGCGAATGTGCTGAAATTAGATATTTCAGCTGAGTTATTGGACGGGGGTATGAAAAAAATCCGTGACATAAAAAAAATAACACAAAAACCGAAAAAAGAAGATTTGGCAATTGCCACCAAGGGTGGCAGAGGGACAACAGTGTGGGCAGTTCTATCTGATATGGTTGAACAGCCTGGTACCTATTATGTTAAAGTTGGCATTAACATGTCAGGAGAAATCGGTTCGGTTAAAGCAGATGTTTATTACATGGTTATTGCTTATAACCCAACATTGGCGGCTCCTGTTAAACTAAGGGATAAATATTTTTACGGAGAGAAAGAAACGTTTAGTTTCGCGACAGTGGACTATCCGGATCCCAATGCATACAGTTTTGAAATTACTGATGGTGGAAAAACACCAATTGTTCAGGGACACGGATCGGTTGTGAAACTGGATTCTGTTTTTAACATGGTATCGAATTGTGGTAAAAAGCTTTCTATTAAAGGTCTCTATCAAGGCAAAGAATTTACTTATCTTGATCCGAGTACAAAGAAAACCATGCAGTCGGTTTGGGAATGCAGTTTAATGCAGCCAACTATCAGCCAGTTTACCACATGGAAACAAGATAAACCGGATGAGAACTATTATCTGAGCGTAGATAATGATATGGCAAAGCAGGTATTTTTTATTTATACCGGAGATACTCCCGGTGGTTTTGCCGTTACTGTTCCTGAGTTACAGAATTTACGCGTTGTTTCTGAACCCGAAAACTTTATTGCAAGTGCTACGGCACGTAAGGCCAAACCATTTACCATAGTTGATATGAAATTTAACGAAGAATTTCTTGCCAACATGAAAATCGGTGATTCAGAGAATATTAAACTGACCGTTTCTTTCCGTACTCAGTTTGGTGAACAAATAAGAAAAGAATTTTACGCAGTAGTCATAAAATAGTCATATTACAATTTTAGAAAGGTTATTTCCGGGAGCAGTATGATAAAAAGGATCATCAGCTTAGTTTTATTTTACGGTTTGTTAATACCGTTAATTGGCCAAAATCTGGATGAGCTTCTTGATCAGGTGGATCTTAAACTCCGCAAGGATAATAAATACCTTAACATTCATTATATAAATTTTCCTAATAATAAAATTAATGATTTGTTAAAAGGTGTTCCAAGAACCAACTATCGGGAACCGTTCACGTTTAAGGCAGCAGATAACATTACATACAATGTTGTTTTCCTCAAGGATGCAGTAGGTCTGGATTCTATTATAGTATTATATATAGATGAAATTACCGACAAAAGCCAGGGTGAAGGCGCCGGTATGTTTAGTTCAACCGGTGGTCCACAGAGTGATACTATCCGTGCCCTAACTTATAAGGATTTGTATAATATTCAGGCAGTTAAACCTGAAGTGTACAGTCTGTTTTACAACGAAATATACCGCTATATACTGGATAACCCCGATCAGCCGGTAAGTTCGTTGTTAAAAATTCAGCCTGATAACGAGATAAAGACCAGCCTTGGTATTTCATCGCGTGATAATACAGACTTCCTTAATTTTCAACGGGCAAATAACCTTCACTGGTACCCCAAACAAAAAATAGTTGTAAAAGGAAGGCGCGGAGCCCAACAAACAGCTACTGATTCTGTTGAATACAGAATTGATGCCGGATTTACTAGTGTAAGTTTTTCTCACCGATCAATGGATTTTTCATTGGGTGGTGCAAGTTTGGAGTTAGGCGTTGAAGAGAGAATGTTAAATTTACTGCCCTTCCAGCAAATGTCTGTTAATAGTGCGTTTAGGACTTTGGTTAACCTCTCTGATAAAAAAGAGGATATCGACAAAGCATTGGTAATTGATGCAAAACTTTTGGCCCGCGTAGCACTTGATATGGCCGATTTGCCGGGCTCATTACCGTTTATGGGTGCAAGTAAACCTAAACTGATGCTTGGCACCGCCGGAGGTATTGATGTTAGCCTAACAAGGCCATTCGGACTTCCGTTCTTGAATTTGTATGTTATGTCCGGCGCAGCTCCTTCGCTATCGAATCCATCGACAAAAGCATTAAACAAACAAAAGAAATATGCCGCTTACTATAATATCAGTTCATTTGAAGCTTCCATGTCTTTTTACTGGAATACAAGCGAAACAATGATCAGCCGGTTCAGGCTGGATGTTGGCTTAGGATATTATGATATTTATGAAGCAATTTACGCCAATGCAACAGCAAAAGCCCCAAGTACCAAAAAGCTTGTTCAAGATAAATTTTTCCCATCACTTACCCTGCACTTTAATTTTGCACCGGGTAATGTCGATATATATCATGGTGAAATACGTTTCTTTGATGGACAGGCACGTGTAACGGGCTGGTTGAAATTGATGGAGTTGGAAGATGGCCACGTGTTCCGGTTTGGCGGAACTTTGATTTCTCCTCCGGTCGGGCGGCCGGTTCGTAATTGGGAAGCCAAAGGTGGTGCACTCGTTCAGATTCGTTACAGATACGGTTTTTAATTGAGAGGTGTGACAATGAAGTTGAAATTATTTTTATCAATATATATTACAGTAATAGTTTTTGGTGTTTCGTCAGTTTTTGCTCAAGAGCAACAACCGGTACCTGCTGCTACTCCATACGAAAAAGTGCAAACAGTATATCAGAGCCTTGAGTACAATACCATTGCATTTAACGACTTAAAGCAAAAATGGATTATCAGTGATCCACTTTTGGTGCGTGAAATCTACAACCGTTTTGTAGTCCGCGATGCATTGCGTGAAGGCGGAAAAAAGCTGACGCTTGCCACGGTAAAGCAAAAAACAGATTTTATTTATGATGGCACCATAGTAGTTGATTTGCGGAAACGTTACTACGACGATGAAATCGAGTTTTTTGCCTTTATTCCTGAGCAGGAATTGCAAAAAGATGCTCCTGCTTATTTAACTGATCCTGTCCGTGATCCGTTTTTATTACGTGATATTGTTGGCGAAAAAATCTATGAAAAAATCCGTACACAAGGATATTTTTATAGCAATCTGACAAAATCGACTTATGATTCAAAGTATGGCTATTTCTATGATGTTAATTTGAGCCTATTGGATCCGAAACTTACGTATTGGAATACAACCTCCGGCGGAAGGAACAAATATTTACTTTCAGTGTTTGGAAAATGGGGCAGTAATCAGCTGACATTGCCGGGTTGGTATTCCGGTGAATACATTGTTGGCTCTGAGTTAACTTATTTTCAAGCCGTTTCAAATGATCCATCCAAGTATCTTTATGATATAGGAATTGGTCTGGTGCTTCCTGCCGGCAGGCCGTTTTTGGGTGATCTGAAAGGGAGAAAGTATTTACGGCCAGTTGGACAAGCAATATATGGCCGGGCAAGTGGCGACGTATTAAAATATATTATTGACGGTGTTGAAGGTTTAGTTATTAATATCGAAGGTAAATATACACTTGGTGAGTTCAGTACAAAAGAATTTCTCCCTTCGAACAAGGATACTCTGTACGCGGTAAAAAGCTTTGGGATACTTGAAATTAAACAAAAAGATTTATACAATTTAGGAGATATTGGCAGTTTGGAAGTTGGCGGTGGTTTTGCCACTTCGGATATCTACCGTTATGTGCTCGACCCAAAAGTTTCGAAAATTACCGATATCGATAAGAAGAAAAGTTTTATTGATAAGTATCGCCACAATGTGTTTTTTAATGTTGGTGTTTCACGCACCGGTGGATTAATACAGCACAATGTATCGTTCCAGGTATCTTACGATACGGAAGGATATGGTTCTCTCGGTATTTTCTCGAAAGTTATGTTAAGCGATCAGTTTGGATTTGATACCCGGATAATGCAAGGATTTGGTGCAGATAACAAAACGAAACGATGGAGGCCTGATACTTACATCGTATTCTCTCCAATATTAAGAATTAACTATTAATACATAAGGCAGGAATTTCGATTCCTGCCTTTTTCACAAATTAGCCATTGAAGTGTATGAAGAATTTTGTTTTTTTTCTGATTCTTCTTTTGTGTGTTTCCGGTTATCTTCGTTCCCAAGGTCTTGTTGAGGATTTTTATTTAAAGGTTGAAAAAAAACTTCTCGTAGATAAAAAATATCTCAATTTATATTCAGTAAGTTTCCAACCGACAGCAGAAGAAGCAAGCCAGCTTTCAAATATACCTAAGGTACACGGCGGACGTACGGCGAGCCTGATAAGTAAAGAAGGAGTCATGTACTCTATTGTAATACTTAAAGAAAATCTCGAGTTAGATTCTCTGGTATTATTAGCTGTAAAAAAAATTGAGGATAAGGCAGCAGCTTCGGATAAGTTCTTTGGCGATGCTTCATCCGGCCCGCAGATTGATACAACTGTGATACTCAGTTTTTCTGATTTACAGGAGTTGTATTTTACGAATAACAATTTCTACAATCTGTTGTATGCTGTAACCGACAGAAAAATGAAAGAGGAGGATCCGGCCTCGATGTTAAGTATAAGAATTGGTGATAAATCAACCAAGAGCAAAGGGATTACCAGTATAGATAATACCGATTATCTTAATGATAATAGGGCAAATTCCATTCACCGTTTCCCGAAACCGGCAGGCGATGAATTGAAAAAAATTGCGCCCAGAAGACGAGGTGCAACTGCTGAGGTATCTTCTGAAAGTGATTTTTCCATTGACGCGTCATTCTCACATGTTTCCTTTTATCACAAGCAGATGGATTTTGGATTTAGTTCTTTAAGTGCGGAAGTAAACACGAGCGCCAGGGCGCTTAATATGATTCCCTGGGAGCCAATGACATTAACGATGGGTGTCCGCTCGTTACTTTCTATTAGCCAGATTGCTAACACGCAAAACCTGAAAAACGATTTTATACTTGATGCGAAACTTATGGGGAGGATGCGGTTAAATACATCAAAGTTAATTGGTAAACTTCCGTTTATTTTTGGCCCTAAGCCCATACTAAATGTCGGTCCGGGTTTTATCCTGGATATTTCGGGAACAAAAGGCTACGACCTCCCATTTTTTAATTTTTATTTTTCAGTTGGCTCCGAAGATGCCACTAAGCCATACGTTTCTTTTGGTAAGCCAGACACGTCATTAGCATATTTTTCGTTTAAGCAGTGGGAGTCTTCAATGTACTTTTACTGGAACTCAAGCGAAGACCGCACGCTTCGCTACAGGCTTGAAGTGGGCATGGGAAACTACGATGTTTACAAAGCCAATTATGTTAACAGCGTTCTCGCGGGCAGCAAAATGATTTTTAATAAAATTCACCCAATTGTTGGATTGCAATTGAATTTCGCGCCGCAGAATATAGACTTTTTAAGTTTATCGTCCCGTTTTTATGATGGAAAACTATCACTGCACGTCTGGATGAAACTTTTAGAGTTTGCAGACGGTCATGTTTTTAGATTAGAAACATATTATGTTTCAGCTCCAATGTTTAGAGTGAAATATTCATGGGAGCCGATAGAGGGTAGTTCATTAGTACAGTTACGGTATCGCTATGCTTTATAAAATAACAACACGGACAATGAGGCAGTTACTTTTTTTAATTATAGTACTTTTTGCTTTACCCTTATTTGGACAGTCGGAAAGTGAAACAGTTAAACTCTCCCGGCTGCAAAAAATTTACCGGGGTTTAGAATATAATACTGCTTCTTTTAACGATTTAAAAAGGACATGGATAGTTACCGATCCGGTATTCGTCCGTGAGATATTCAACAAATTTGTTGTAAAGAACGCCCTTCGCTTTAACGGTAAAAAGCCAACGCTTCAGATGGTTGAGGAAGAGGCGAAAAGTATTTACGACGGTGATGTATTTATTGACCTGCGGAAACGTTACTATGATGAAGAAATTGAAATTTTGCGTTTTTACAAGGAAAGCCGGAAGGCCGGTCTGGACACAGCCGTGTATTTTTTCGATCCGGTACATGATTTCGTTTTTATTAAAGAAATCCTTGGTGAGGACTTATATAATGACTTGAAGAAGCAGGGATACGCACTCAATGATATAACGAAATCGTTTTTTGATTACAAGCCCGGGTATAATTTTGAGGCATACTTTCATTTAACTGAACCCGAGTTGATGTTCTGGAGTACTACCACATCAGCACGGAACAAGTATCTGCTTTCTGCGATTGGCCGCTGGGGAAATGAGCATGTATCATTGCCCGGATGGTATCACCCGGATTATATACTCGGTTTCAAGGTTAACTATATTGATTCTCTCGAAAGTAATAAAACTGGATACACCTATATAGGTGAACTCGGTATCGGTATCCGCTCGGTGCAGCCTGACCTTGGGTTTGATGACAATCTTACCGGCAGGTTACTGGAGCATACGGGTACCCCGCTCTATTTTAAATTCAAGGGTAAACCTCTTGGAGAGATTACCCCGGAACTTGAAGATATAGAGTTAAATTTGACGGGATTGTTTACTGTGGGCACAAACAAATCGGAGGCTTTTGTTTGGGAGAAGCCAACAAATTTCTATTCAACCAGAAATTATTTTGATCTTTTCTTTAGCTGGAACAACCTGACCCGGTTATCCGATTTGGGTGGTATTGATGCTGGTGTTGGTATCTCGGCATTTGATGTTAAGTACTACGCGTATGACCCGTTAAAGCCGACCATTAGTGAAATAAGCGCACCGGTTAAAACCGGATTCAAATTTGCTGTGGTAGGAGAAGGCACATTGGCTAATGTTGGCAGTTTACTCACGCACTCCTTATCGGTACAAATGAGCTATAATTTATCCGAGCAACTGGTTTTCGCGGGAGTAAAATTCAAGTTTCTTGTTTCAAATACTTTTGGATTTGATTTTAGAGTACTTACTCCAATAAAAGTCGGGGGCGGCTCTGCACTTCCGTACCGGGCAGATACTTATATGGTAATATCGCCGGTGTTTAGTGCAAAATTCTGTGGCTTTTTTGGTTTTAAAGTCTTTATACAGGAAAAATAACGCCTTCGCGCGCTAAAACAATTTCCAACTCAGAGGTTGAATAATTTTGTTTTTTGTAGTTCACGGCTGCATCAAGCAGGTTAAAAACAGCTTCATCATTATTCTCCGGTGCATGATGAAATAAAGCAATTTTCTTTACTTCAGCTTTAACACACAAATCAACACCAACAACAGCCGAACTATGTCCCCAGTTTATTTTTTCCATTTCTTCTGTAAAGCTGTATGGTGCGTCGTAAATCAAAAAATCGGTACCGCGGTAAAAATTGATATAGGAATTAATTTTACTGTTCGGTAAATTATTATATTCACCATCACTGGCATACACAAAGGATTTCCCTTCAGATTCAATGCGGTAGCAAAATGCCTTGCCGGGATGGTTTAACTCCATAGTCTTGACAATTATCCCATCGATATTTAAAGGAGCAGTCGGATCGAGGAGATGAAAGTGTTTTTTTGCTGCCATAAACTCTAACGATACAGGAAAGAAGCGGTAATCCTGTTGAAATTCAAGCCGTTCTTTTACCTGTGGATGGCTAAAGTAGAAATGGATATTGGTATTCGGGCGGTACGCGGGGATAAAAAAAGGAAATCCCTGAATATGATCCCAATGGGTGTGCCCTATAAAAATATGCAAGTCCAGCCCGCTTTTTGACTGCCCGGATTTCATAAGATACTCACCGAGTTCCCGTATGCCGGTACCCATATCAAAAATAAAAATTTTGTCCTTTACACGCAGTTCAACGCATGGCGTATTACCGCCAAGGAAACCAAGCTCTCTGTAAGTAAGTGTACTTAAGAAAGCATCTCTTTTCTCAGCTGTCGAAATATCATGCGAAGCAGCTAATTCCAGCACTCTGGAAATTTTATTCTTGAGATCCTCAGAAGTTGGTGGGGAAGGGATTGAGCCCCTCACGCCCCAGAATACTACTTCCATCAAAGCCTTATGGGTTAGTTAAAAATGATTCACTAGAATACTTGGCTCAATTTAATAAAAAAATTCATTTTCTATATTGATATAGATAACATTTTTTTATTTTGTTGGTATAAAGAAAATCAAATTGTAGAGATAAATAATATTTGTAGGGCAAAAATGATAAAAAAACTGTTGATTGTAATTGTTTTGCTTTTAGGCATTTCCGGCAATATCCGGCTTAATGCACAAGATTCGACTGAATCAGCTATAGAAATATATCTAATTGAGTCGTTTATTCCTGTTGAAGCGAAAACGGCGTTCCATCTTGGGTTTTATACCAGTGAAGCGTGTAAAGCGAAAATTATTATTGCCGGTAAATACGAGTTCGTGGTTTCTGATACACTAACAGAAAACCACAAGGCGATTATTGATATTGCCAAATTGCCGAAAGACACACTATCGC
This sequence comes from Ignavibacteriales bacterium, assembly GCA_016182615.1. Classification (GTDB taxonomy): domain Bacteria; phylum Bacteroidota; class Ignavibacteria; order Ignavibacteriales; family Ignavibacteriaceae; genus JACPGF01. The sequence continues at coordinate 6,785 of JACPGF010000145.1, read as the reverse complement.
TTCCTTTTGTTCTTCTTGTGGAAAATGCAGAAGGACTTGTTACTACAAGTGAGCAATACGAAGTTCAAATACCTGAAAAAGATGAGAAGCTGCTGTCACAGAGTGGCGGGGGTGAGTTATCCGGCTGTTTGTACGGAGCAGTTATTTACGCGGTACCTGCAGTTGACTATATCTTTTACAAAGGTAAATCAAGTTGGGGTATTTCAAAAGAATTGCCTATTATCAGCTATTACTATAGCGGGTATAATTTCCCGACACATTATGTATCAGCTGAGTATTCATATATACACAATACGTTAAATAAAAACCATATGCGGGCGGGGTGGAAATATTTAATAGACATGAATATTGGAGAGTTTATTGTTCTGGGTTTAAACGGGGTTACTGATTTTAGGGGCTATAACGGGCTAAGCCCGGAACTTTCCTGGGGATTGTTATCTTTTAACGATGTTTTTACACTCTATGCACGATACCGATATACTACCAACTTCTCGGAAACCCACAGGGATCATCACACCGTGTCAATCGGGCTGTATTCATGGTTCTTTTCGGTGCATAAATAATGCATACAAATTGTATAAAGTTTATATGCAACGTAAACAAGAAAATTATAGTCTAATTATATGTTAACTGTTTCGGAGCTTACCGGAAAAATTAAACGCACTATAGAAGATAATTTTTTTGAAGTGCAAATTATAGGCGAATTATCTAATTACAAGCCCCACAATAGCGGTCACTGGTACTTTTCGTTAAAGGACAGCGATGCACAGATTTCATGCACGATGTGGAGGAGTTTTAAGAATTACGTGTTCTTTACTCCACAGGACGGAATGAAAATAATAGTAACGGGTAAGGTTACCGTGTATCCTCCAAGGGGCACGTATCAAATTGATGTGCGGAGTATGCTGCCCGCTGGGGAAGGGGACTTGCAAATGGCGTTTGAAGCTTTGAAGAAGCGTTTGTTTGAGGAAGGGCTTTTTGATGAAGCGTATAAAAAGCCAATTCCCTGGATGCCTGAAAGGATTGGTATTGCAACAGCTATAGATGGCGCAGCATTACAGGACATGATTATAACGGCAAAGAAACGTTTCCCGTTGGCTGAATTGATTGTTGCCCCTTGTAAAGTACAGGGTGCGGGTGCATCTGAATCGGTTGCAAATGCAATCCGTCTGCTAAACAAGCAGGGAAACATTGAGGTAATAATTGTTGCCCGCGGCGGCGGTTCGATTGAAGACTTATGGGCTTTTAACGAAGAGTCGGCGGCAAGGGCAATATTTGATTCACGAATACCTGTTGTAACAGGTGTGGGGCATGAGGTTGATATAACCATTGCCGATTTCGTGGCAGACTACCGTGCTGCCACACCAACAGCAGCAATGGAGGCTGTAATACCTGACGGGGAAGAATTGCTGGCACAAATTCAACAGACAGATAAAGGGTTTATGCAGTATCTAAAGCGGCTGGTTGTTTCATCCAAAACACGTTTACGGCAGGTAATGATGTTTTCGGTTCTTGCCAAACCAATGCAGTTAGTGCAATTCAGAAAGCAGTCACTCGATTATACCGTGTTCAAGTTTCATGAAAATATACGTATGTATGTAAATGGCTTAACCCACAAAGTTGCCCTTTTGTCGGTAAAAGTCGAATCCAACAATGTGAAAAAACTTCTAAAAAAAGGTTTTGTTTTGGTTATTCAGCATGGTAAATTTGTAAAACGGGCAACTGGACTTATATCCGGAGAAGAATTCTCTCTGGAGTTTTTTGACAAAACAATTCAAGTATATACCGATGAAAAAAAATAAAGAAACGACTTTTAAAGAAAAGCTATCTAGATTAGAAGAAATCTCGGAAATGCTTGAGGATGATAGTATCGAGCTGGAAGCAGCGATAGCATTATATGAAGAAGGAACTAAACTGGCTGCAGAGTGCACGGATACCCTAAGAACTGCAGAACTAAAAATTTCGAAATTAGAAAACAATGGAGCTGTGACGGTTATAAAAAATAGTGTCACAGAAGAGCAGGAAGATTAACCTTTATGGTACAACAAGAAAAATATCCGGTACTGAGTAAAATTGACGTGCCAAAGGATATCCGGAAGTTAGATGTTAATGAATTAAAGCAATTGTGTAAAGACATCCGTGAATACATGGTTGATGTAATCTCCGAAATCGGCGGCCATTTTGGCGGCGGTTTGGGAACGGTAGAGCTGACAGTGGCATTGCACACGGTTTTTAATACTCCCGAAGATTTAATTGTATGGGATACCGGCCATCAGGCATACCCTCACAAAATACTCACGGGCAGAAAAGAGCAGCTAAAAACAATCCGGCAATTAAACGGCATTTCCGGGTTTTTGAAGCGGGCGGAAAGTGAATATGACGCTTTCGGCGCGGGGCATGCATCAACATCTATTTCGGCAGCTCTTGGTATGGCCGAAGGTGCAAAAAGAATTGGTTCACGTAAAAAAGTTGTTGCCGTTATTGGAGACGGTGCAATGACAGGGGGGATGGCATACGAAGCCATGAATAACTCGGGGGTCTTGAAAAGTAATTTAATTGTTGTACTGAACGACAACAACATGTCTATTGCACCTAACGTGTGGCAGCTTTCTAACTATTTTACCGAAATGATTTCACATCCCGAGTATAATAAATTCAAGGGATATGTATGGGATCTTACCGGTAAACTGGATCAGTTCGGTGACAGGCTAAGAAAAATTGCCGGCAGGCTGGATAGAGGAATAAAATCGATCGTTACCCCCGGTATGTTATTTGAAGCTCTTGGGTTTAGATATTTTGGCCCGGTAAACGGGCACAATGTAAGCCAATTGGTAAAACTATTTGAACAGATAAAGAACATAAACGGCCCGATTCTTATTCACTCTATTTCTTCAAAAGGTAAAGGCTATAAGCCCGCGGAGCAGCACGTGCAGCGTTTACACGCATCAACACCTTTTGATAAAGTAACCGGGAAAGCATTCAAGGGACCTGACTCAAAACCGGCATACACGACTATATTTGGCAAAGCACTTGTTGAGCTGGTAAAAGATAACCGGAAAATTGTTGGCATTACCGGTGCAATGCCCGATGGAACCGGGTTAAATTTTCTGCAAAGCGAGTATCCCGATAATTATATTGATGTTGGTATAGCCGAAGAGCACGCTGTTACATTTGCAGCCGGTATGGCAACACAGGGAATTATTCCGGTCGTGGCAGTATATTCAACATTTTTGCAAAGAGCCTTCGATCAGATTGTTCACGATGTAGCACTTCAGAAATTACACGTGGTTTTTGTCCTCGATCGTGCAGGACTTGTTGGTGCTGACGGCCCAACACATCATGGGTCGTTGGATCTGTCCTTTTTGAGGATTATACCGCACATGGTAATAATGGCTCCGCAGGATGAATCTGAGTTGAGAAATATGCTTTATACAGCCGTCGAATATCAAAAAGGGCCAATCGCGATCCGCTACCCCAGAGGCTCGGCTTTAGGGGTTCCGGTGCAGGATGGTTTTGAAGCATATCCAATTGGTAAAGGGATCACCGTTCTGCAAGGCAAGGATGTTGTTTTGTTGGCAGTTGGGTCAATGGTGCAGTATGCTGTTAAAGCAGCCGAAAAGCTGTTAACCCAGGGTATTGAAGCTGAAGTAATTAATATGCGTTTTATAAAACCATTGGATGAAGAGCTGCTTGCTGATGTTAGCAGACGGTTTAAACGAATTGTAACACTTGAAGAGAATTCCATTGTTGGCGGCTTCGGAAGCGGTGTGAGTGATGTTTTTTCGGCGAATCGTTGGAAGAATGATTTGCTGAAAATTGGCCTTCCTGACGATTTTATTGAGCATGGGACGCAGGAGGAACTGCATCATCTGCTCGGTATCGATCCTGAAGGTATCTGCGAAAAGGTTAAAGAATTCTGTGCTTTACCTTACTGATTTTATTTTTAATAATTGAGACTATGAAAAAAATACTTCTGGTTGATGACGAGCCGGACATCATTGAGTTTATAACATATAATCTTAAACTGGAGAAATTTGAAGTTTTAAGTGCTTCAAATGGTTCCGAAGCCATCCGCCTGCTTGCGAAAAAACCCGACTTGATAATTCTAGATATTATGATGCCTGTGATGGATGGTTATGAAGCGTGCAAGCGGATACGTGCTGCACGGGGTTTCGAACAGACTCCAATTATTTTCCTAACCGCAAAATCCTCTGAGATGGATGAAGTTTTGGGTTTGGAACTGGGCGCTAACGATTTTATTGCAAAACCCGTCTCCATGAAAAAACTTATAGCCCGGATACGGACACATTTGCGGAGTGCCTCACAGGGTGATGATACTCAGGAAACAGCTGTTATAACAGCCGGGCCATTAAAAATAGACCGCGTGCGTTATATTGTTGAGATTAATGGTAAGGAATCCGTTTTCCCCCGGAAAGAATTTGAATTGTTGTATTTCCTTGCAAAGAATCCGGGTGTTGTGCACTCCCGTGATAGTTTACTTAAGAGTGTCTGGGGTGTGGATGTGTATGTAGTTGACCGTACAGTTGATGTGCATATCCGCAAAATTCGCGAGAAACTGGATACATTTGCAGATATTGTTGAAACGGTAAAAGGGGTCGGTTATAGATTCAAAGAAAACATTTAAGTGCCATTACCTTCTTTCGGGTATTGCTATCGGGAAAGAGTTGATTGCAATTTTTGTCCTGTTTTTTATCCTTCTGTGGTGTGTTTCTGAAGGATATGGTAGTACATTCCTTGTCCTTTCACTCTATACTCTTGCCTTCTTGCTGCTGATGGTAATTACTTCTTACAAGCGGAGCAAAGAATTATCACTTATTAGCCACACCATCAATCTTATCTGGAATGATAAAATTTCTAAAGAGGAAGATATTATCCTTCCTGAAACACTGCATTTTTTAGAGTCGGAAATACGCCGTATGTACGGCAGGATGAAACACGATATAGAATATTTGCGGAAGCTGGAACGGGTTCGTACCGAGTTCCTTGGAAATGTTTCACATGAATTAAAAACCCCAATTTTTGCCATACAAGGTTTTCTTGAAACACTGCTTGACGGGGCTATGGATGATAAAAAAGTGAACCGTTTGTTTTTAGAAAAAGCCGGGAGGCACGCGGGAAACCTGAATAACCTGGTGAGTGATTTAATTGATATATCCCTCATCGAGGCAGGAGAGATGCGTTTAAGTTTCAGGTATTTCAGCCTGTCGAATTTTACTAACGAAATTATTGATGAGCAAGCCCCGTTTGCAGCGCAGAAAGGGTTGCATCTTTTGTTTACCCCAATGGTTAAAGACGTGGATGTCTATGGCGATAAAGCCAAATTGAAGCAGGTAATGAATAACCTTATTCAGAATGCAATTAAATATACCGAAGAAGGAAGCATTACCGTATCTGCCGCCGTGCATGGTAAACAAGTACGGGTTGTTGTAAAAGATACCGGGCCGGGTATCGCGGCTGAACACCTTCCACGGATTTTTGAACGGTTCTACCGTGTGGACAGGGCACGCTCACGCGCGGCAGGCGGCACCGGTTTAGGGCTTGCAATAGCTAAGCATATCCTCGAAGCACATGAGTCGAAGATTGAGGTGATGAGCACCGTGGGAGTTGGTTCGGAATTCTCTTTTTGTTTGAAAAGGTAGTGGTTTTTCTTTTCAGGAACATTGCATAATGTTGAATTGGTTATTTGCTGATATAGTCATTGCTTCCGTAATTTGGATTGGTACCTAAAAGAATATGACAATTTTAATGTAAGGACAATAAGTTATGATGCAGGCCATAAAAACGAAAAACAAAATAAACAAGCCCTTTGCAGGATACAGGAATTGATGAAATTGAATGCGCCTGTCAATAGCGATGAATATAATGAATTGGAAGTTTTGTCAATACTTGTTGAGAACTACGAGGCAAAGGCTTTCCCGATTGACCTGCCTGATCCAGTTGCGGCTATAGAGTTCAGGATGGAACAATTGTGAACAAAAAGTGGAAACTGAGCTTATCCATGATTCGCAAACCGCATAAAGACTGGCAAATACCAACGGAGTCTTTAATTCAGGCTTACTGACAATGCTCTGTACTTCTGGTAAATGGATTGAGAACGCCGCGATGGGTATGATTTATTTTGTCGGGTTATAAACTTCAAATATTCGAAAAAAAGAGGCTGCCCTTTTGTTGCAGCCTCTTTGCATATTCTCAGTAATGTTATTTCTTCTTCTTAAAAACCTTTGCTGAAAGGTCATCGAGCACGGTGTAAACAACGGGCACGATAAACAACGTGAGCAATGTTGAAGTTACAATACCGCCGATTACCGTTTGCCCCATCGGTGCACGGAACTCGGAACCTTCACCAAGAGCAAAAGCAACAGGAATCATACCGAATATCATTGCAAGGCTTGTCATAAGAATTGGCCGCAGTCTTGTTGGACCCGCTTGCAGCAACGCTTCATGCCTGTCAAGACCCTTTGCACGCAGCACGTTGGTATAGTCAACCAGAAGAATACCGTTCTTGGTGGCAAGACCCATAAGCATGATGATACCGATAAGCGACATCACGGAAATGGAACTGCCGAATATCCACAGCATAACGGCCGCACCAATAATGGACATGGGTAGTGCAAGCATGATGGAGAACGGGTGTATAAAGCTTTCGAACTGCGCCGCGAGCACGATATACACGAAAATAATAGCACGCATCAGGGAAAGAAACATGTTTATAAATGACTCAGCCTGCTGCTCTCCTTCTCCAACCACGTTGATGGTATAGCCCG
>JACPGF010000159.1 GCA_016182615.1 Ignavibacteriales bacterium | reverse complement strand
GTTTTTCGGGAAAGCATTTTTTCAGAGATGCATTGGTTCAACGATTATTATCGGGAACAATTGTGGATTTAGATCGCATGCTACATCTAACTTAATTGGTATCAACCGTCCATGCATGATAAGCACTTTACTGCCCGGAGCAAAAATTACCATTGGTGATAATTGTGGATTTAGTGGAACTGTCATTGGTGCTTTTAAGGAAATTACCTTCGGTAAAGATATTAAATGCGGTGCCAATACACTAATTACGGATGCTGATTGGCATTTGGATGATCCTCGAAGCGGAGAACCGCGCCCAATTATTATCGGGGATAATGTATGGTTAGGAGAAGGTTCTAAAATACTAAAAGGTGTTACCATCGGTAAAAATACGGTTATCGGGGCAGGCAGTGTAGTTACCAAGAGTATTCCGGAAAATGCCATTGCTGCCGGAAACCCCTGCAAGGTAATTAAAATAATAAACAGTTAGGCAGCTAACAATTGTAAGGGAAACACAAAAATTGAGTATCCTTTTCATCATCTGCCCACATGAATAAAGATGGTACAAGAGGGATACTGCATATCCGGAAACATCAGTGATTCTGGTCCCCCCGTAAATCCTGACGACAAGTTTTGCCGGAAACCACCCAAACCACTTCATCGTGGAAGACAAATTTATTAGATAAATGAACAAGTGTAAAAATGAAATTTGAAATAGTGTAGTATGAGTGTTTTGTTATTTGCCTGTGTTGAATTTCCGGATGGTTTAGCCACTACAGCACACTGTATGTTATTGGTTAAGGGGATCCGGCAAAACAATCACTCGGCATTTTTATTAATTCCGTACGCGGCAGCTACAGGTTCTTTAACGGTTAATTTTAAGGCAAAGGGGCATTTCCAAAATGTCCCATATGCTTTTTTTAATAAAAAAACTGCTGCTTCAGAAAAATCTCCGGTACTCAGTTTAATGCGGGGTATGTTCCGTTCTGCCAGTTTTGTCTTTAGGCGTTGGAGAAAGAACAAAAAAGATACGGTAGTTCTGTATTCACCAAACTTTATTGCATATCTGCCGCTTATTGTAACGTGTTTTATTTTGAGAATACCGCTGTATCCATGGCAGGTTGAAAAGGATTCGACGAACAAAGAATTTAAGGGATTAAAAATTAAAATTAGAAATTGGAATTCCAATTTTGCTGAAAATATTTTGCCCAAACTATCAGCCGGCCTTATTGTTATTTCAACATTCCTGAAGGATTTTTATTCGAAGACTGTTCCGGCAAGAAAAATATTAATCTCACCAATACTGGTTGATCCGGAACTCAGTGCCCGGTTAGACCCTGCATCAATAAGTAGTTTCAAGGAAAAGTACGGCAGCAGAAAAATAGTTGTCTATAGCGGTACTTTTGGTGAAAAGGACGGGTTTACTTATATATTAGAGGCATTCAAAGAGCTTATTCGCGAGTTCCCGGATACTATTCTTATTACTACCGGAAGGCCGAGTAAATATAACCCGATCGGTAAAGTACTCAATCAAGTTGCTGACCTCGGTTTAACAGCGCATTTTGAATATCTGGGGTTAGTTTCACGCGAAGAGTTGCTAATAATAAACAACGCCGCAGATTTGTTAATGGTATGCCGTTCGAATTCAACGTATGCAAATTTTGGATTCCCTTGGAAACTGGGAGAGTATTGTATGACGAAAAACCCCATCATTGCCACAAAAGTTGGTGATGTGGAAAAATACTTTACCGGCGGTAAAGAGATATTTTTGGCTGAGCCGGAAGACTCATCTTCCATTTATATGCAAATGAAACAGGTTTTTAACGACTATGGAAATGCCCGCGGAGTAGCATTAAACGGGTACAAAAAAGCCTGCCATGTTTTTAATTATTTGGATAAAACCAAGGAAGTTATTGCATTTATTAAATCTGCTTCATCACAAAAAAGTTAAGCAGAAAGACTCCTTTTAACTGATTATAAAACTGCTCCATGAACACCATCAATTGGTGTAAACGCAAAGAATGCAGGTAGAATCGAATACATGAAAATCACCGGCAATGGAAAAAAAACGAAATAAAAATTATTTATGAAAGTTCTGGTTGTTTGCAGCGGAAATGCAGGGTATCTTAGCCCTTTCGTTAATGAACAGGTAAATGCAATTCGTAAGTTTGGAATTACCGTTGAATATTTTACGGTAATTGGCAGAGGTGTGTTCGGGTATTTGAAAAATATTTCACTACTGCACAAAAAACTCGAAGAGGTGCAGCCGGATATTATTCATGCCCATTATGGTTTAGTTGGCCTGCTCTCGACACTACAAAGAAAGTATCCTGTAGTGGTAACATTCCATGGCAGTGATATAAACTCTTTGCAAACGCGGTATTATTCAAAACTTGCGTATCTGCTATCCAGAAAAGCGATTTTCGTGTCGCAAAAACTCTATAATCTTATCAATGCGAAATCCGGGAATATTATTCCTTGCGGAACCGATTTGACTGCATTTAACCCGGTTCCCATGACGGAAGCAAGAAAATACTTTGGCTTTAAGGAAGATGAGTTAATTGTTTTATTTGCCGGGGCTTTTAATAACCCGGTTAAAAATCCGGCTCTCGCGAAACGTGCAGTTGAAGCTATTCCGGGGAACCGAATAAAATTTTTGGAGCTGAAAGGCTACGATAGGAAGGAAGTCAGCCTGTTGCTCAATGCTGCTAATCTCCTGTTATTAACTTCATTTTCCGAGGGCTCACCGCAGGTGGTAAAGGAAGCAATGGCCTGTAACGTTCCCGTGGTTGCCACCGATGTAGGCGACGTGAAGAATCTTTTCGGGGATAGCCCCGGGCATTTTATCACGAGTTTCGACCCGAAAGAAACATCTGAAAAAATACAAGAGGCATTAAAGTATAGTGTTAGTACCGGTAAAACTAATGGAAGAGAGCGTATTCTGGGACTTGGACTGGATTCGTGCCGTACCGCTGAAAAAGTTATTTCTATATATAACGAGATTTTGAAAGAGAAATAAAATATGTGTGGAATCTGCGGAATAATAAACTTTGAAAACAATGGTACGGAACACCTGAATGTTAAAACGATGATGTCTCTGATTAAGCATCGTGGGCCGGATGATGAAGGTGTTTTTAATGAAGATGGCATTGCTTTAGGTTTCGTCCGGTTAAGCATTCTTGACCTGTCTCCGCTTGGGCATCAACCAATGATTTCCGAGGATGGGAATTACGTTTTAATTTATAACGGAGAAGTATATAACTATATTGAATTACGGGAAGAATTGATAACGAAGGGTTATGTCTTTAAATCTAAAACCGATACGGAAGTTGTTCTTAATGCATTTATTGAGTGGGGTGAAAGCTGCCTTGACAGGTTTAATGGCATGTGGTCGTTTGCTATTTACAACCGGAGACGGAAAGAATTGTTTTGTGCCCGGGATCGTTATGGTGTAAAACCATTTTACTACTTCCTTGATGATCAACAATTTATTTTTGCCTCGGAGATACCTCCTATTTTAGCGGCAATGGGCCAAAAGGGGACACCGAATAATAAAGCTATTTATGACTTTTTAGTGTTTAACAGAACGGATCAAACCGAGGACACATTTTTCAAGGAAATTAAAAAACTGCAGCATGGACATTTTCTTCGTCTCGAAATTACCGAGCGGCGGGTCTTTGATGCACTCAATTCATTGGAGCCCGAAAACAGGCCTGTCTTAAAAAAACTAAAATACGTTATTAAAAAATGGTATGATCTAAAGGAGCGGGTTGCCAATTCATCCGGATTTGGAACCGTGGAGGCTTTTAGAGAAATATTCACTTCGGCTATAGGGATTCTTAGCATGCTCCTTAAAAAATTCGATAAACGGGATATGAATTCCTTTTCAGCAGTTTATGGCAAGGGGAAACGGGGGGATGAGTCTGAGTTTATTGATGAGTTTAAAAAAGATCCGGTTAAAATGCATTTTTCGTACCCGACAGTTGATACTTTGATAGAGGATATTGATAAGTTTGTTAAAGCGCATGCAGAGCCTCTCCCCACGACATCACCCTACGCGCAGTATAAAGTAATGGAGATGGCAAAAAAAGATGTTGTTGTTGTTTTAGACGGGCAGGGTGCGGACGAATCCTTGGCAGGGTATCACTATTTCTTCGGTTTTTATTTTCATGAGCTGTTCCGGAAATTCGAGTGGATAAAATTAGTAAGAGAAATCTTTAGTTACTTGAAT
>JACPGF010000158.1:7171-17319 GCA_016182615.1 Ignavibacteriales bacterium | reverse complement strand
GCCCGGCTTGAGATACTGCCTTACGCCACCGGAAAGGCCGAGTATATCGGCAACGACCCCAATGATCCTTTTAACCCCGGGCATAAATACCGGCCGGGTTTTGGTGTTGATATGAAAACCGGTATTGGCAGCAGTGTAACATTTAACGCCACGATAAATCCAGATTTCGGGCAGGTAGAGGTTGACCCTGCAGTTGTAAACCTTTCTGATGTAGAGGTTTCTTTTCAGGAAAAACGGCCTTTCTTTACTGAAGGGGTCAGTATATTCCGGTTTGGTCAGGGGGGCACAAACAATTTACCAACTTTTAACTGGAACAGCCCGAATATTTTTTACAGCAGAAGGATAGGCCGGGCACCTTTGGGAGTATTAAAGAACTATGACTACGCGGATATAACATCCGGGACACATATTTTGGGTGCCGGAAAAATCACCGGACAGGTTTTTAATGACTGGAAGATTGGTACGATCCATGCAGTCACACAACGCGAGATGGCGGATATCAGTCTTGACGGCAAACGGTCCACTGCCGAAATTGAACCTCTGACGTACTACGGTGTGTTTCGTGCCCAGAAAGATTTTAACGCTGGTAAACAGGGATTAGGAATTCTATCAACCTATACCAATAGGCTTTTCAAGGATGTTGCCTTTCAGGACTATCTTAATAAAGATGCCTTCATTCTGGCACTTGACGGTTGGACTTTTTTGGATGAAAACAATACCTACGTGATTAGTGGATGGGCTGCTGGGTCACGGGTTGCAGGTGATAAACAAAGGATGATTACCCTGCAGAGAAGTGCAACTCATTATTTTCAACGCCCTGATGCAGCCTATCTTAAAGTTGATAGTTCCGCCACTTCGCTTTCCGGTTATTCGGGCCGTGTTATGCTGAATAAAAACAGGGGCAGATGGACTTTTAATGCCGCCGTGGGAATGCTTAGCCCGCAATTTGAAGTAAATGACCTTGGCTACAATAGCTATAGTGATCTTATAAACACACACCTTTATACCTCATACCGGTGGAATGAACCAACCTCGTTGTACCAGCAGGCTGGTATCAATGCGGCCACGTATGCTAATTTTGATTTTGGCGGCAATAAAACATCTCATGGAGTTTGGTTTGGCAGTTACATTACACTCCTGAACATGTCGGGTGGAAATCTAAATTTTTCGTATAACCCGTACACCTATAATGCACGCAGGACAAGGGGCGGCCCTCTTACCCTCAATCCGGTAAGCCGTTCCGTCAATTTGTATCTGTATTCTGACAACCGTAAATGGTGGGTAGTTAATGTTGGCGGATCCGCTCGGACTGCGGATGACTATAGCTATACCGATTTTAGTTCTTCTTTAGAAATAAAGGTTTCACCGAATTTGACTGTTACTGTCGGCCCCGAATTTATACGGGAGTTTTACAAAGCACAATGGGTTAACAACAGTAATGGCTGGTCCAATGCTTACGTGGACCCAACAGCGGTAAATACTTATGGCAGGCGTTATGTATTTGCAAACTTAGAGCAAACCACTTTGGTTGCAGATATACGAATGGACTGGATATTATCCCCGCAGCTCAGTTTGCAATTGTATATGCAGCCATTGCTTGCATCCGGCAATTACTCACAGTTTAAAACTTTGCTCAATTCCAAAAGCTTTAATTTTATGAAATATGGCGAAAACGGTTCCACTCTTGTCGAAAGTAATTCCAACTCGGGTGAAAAAAAATACACCATAGACCCAGATGGGATGGGCCCTGCAGTTGCAAAAACTATTTATAATCCCGACTTTAATTTTGTCTCCTTCCGGGGGAATGCCGTACTCCGCTGGGAATATATGCCCGGTTCTGCCCTGTTCCTGGTCTGGACACAAAGTCGTGCCGAAAATGAAGATCTTGGTGATTTCCAAGTTGGCTCCTCGGTTCACAAACTATTTGACGTTAAACCTGATAATATCTTTATGATTAAAGCAACGTATTGGTTTGGTGTGTAAATAGGGTAATGTAAGCTGGCAAAAGAAATATTCAATTTTATATACCCGGGTTGCGGCCTTCACCACTCCCCGGGTTTTTTATTGAGGTGTTTATTCGCTTAAAACTTCACTTTCAGATTAAAATACTTTTCGCTGTAACAACTATTTTGCACCAACTTTTTTGTTTCCTATTTGTTTCTTTTTTCCGATGTTCATTGCACCATCTTTATCATATTGCGAGTGATATTTCCCCTACGGTATCGCGAGCAGTATTTGTTTATTTACATCTCGTGCAATCGGAACGTACTGGGTTACTGCCGTTTGAATTGCCGTTACAATTAAAGAGCCAAAAAGCGGAATATGTTAGACCCCGAATGATTCGACACTGAGATTTTCGGTTTCCACACGCAGCAAACTGTTGAAAAATGTTTAAAAGCGTGGTTAAGTCAATTAGGCAAAGAATATCAAAAAACACATGACCTCATACTACTCTTCTCTCTGTTAGAACAATGTAATCAGTTTATTCCTGCCGATTTTCTATCTTTGGGCAACCTAAGCCTTTTTGCAGTGAGTTTCAGATATGAGCCCTATGATGAAGATACTTCCTTAGATAGACAGGATATACTCAACAGAATAGACCGCTTGTTAATGTTTGTTGAAACCCTAATAACAAACGAAAACTCTAAAGAATAGGATATTAATAATCCCTCAGAAAGCCCATCGTTTTAAACCGCGGCTGTCTTAAACTCTCCTTAGAATATATTTCAATTTTTAACTCTGCTTTTATTTCTTTATTGCCACCACATGATACATACCGTTATGGATTTCCTCATAGGTTATTTCAAATCCGGTTTCGATAAGAACCTCAAGCATATATTCATTGGTTATCCGCAGTTTGCGGTAACTGCTTACATGCTGTTGCCATACGCCTGATTCTTTTTGATAGAGCTGATCGGTAACCCGGACGTAATCGGTAGAGTATTCCAGAAAGCAGGTTAATATCCGGTTATCATCTTTTTTTACGGGAATGAACCGGTCCGTGTCATTCAATGGCTTTCCATAGTCACGGTACGAGAGGTAAAACTTACCTCCGGACAGTAATTCTTCATGTACATCTTTAACAAATTGTACCAGAACTGAAAAATCTTCCAGATGCGCGATCGTGTCACCGCAGCACAATATCAGCTCGGGTTCATCGTTATAATAGAGATCAGTATTGGTAATTATCCCGGGAACAACTTCAATGGGCAGCCCTGAAGTATTTTCCTTAAGTTCTGCCAGCAGCTGCTCGTTAAAATCGATAGCCTTTACTTGAAAGCCTAAACGAGCCAACGCAACACTATGCATGCCATTCCCCGCACCTAAATCTATTGCCAATTTGGACAGAACGGGGGAAATATCAGCTTTCTTGAAAAATTGCTCCTGCTCGGCAATTTTCTCTTGCAGGTTACCAGTCATCCACGAGTAAAAATTACCGAGATGTTTATCGTAATGCTCTTTTACCGTTGCCATAATTTTCTCAATTGTTTACTGATAATGTAATATGTTTTTCATTATGCTCAAATAGCCCCAATATTATTGTTTGTTTATTAATGATTTTTGTAATCCGTATATTGCGCACTATTAAATAAGCTATACATTTTACTATTTTCAATACATGATTAAAAACTATTTCTTTCTCATACGGCAATGCCGAGAATTATCACAAAAGCTTTCAGGGGCAATACTTACTGATGCTTTTACTCAGGAAAAAGATGTCCTGATGATTGAGTTTCTTCTACCCGGCAGGAGCAGTGAATTTCTGGAAATTTCATGCTCGCAACAGTCTGCCCATTTACTTATCCGTGAATCATATCACCGTGCAAAAAAAAACACGATTGACTTTTTCAAAACGCTCGATACTCAAAAACTTGAATCGGTAGAAATTGCACTTTACGAGAGAGTTATCAAGCTGCAATTCGCATCCGGCACCTTGTATTTTAATATTCACGGAAACCAAACAAATGTTCTTTTCACCGGAACGGATGGCAATACTGAATCTTTCCTTAAATCCGAGGAAGGCGAATGGTTGCCGGAGAGTTTTACTTTTTATACCCCGGAGCATGTTACAGAACTTGTATCTGCTGAATGCAATTCACTGCCCTTAGCTGATTTTGAAAAGCTTTACCGTATTATTGGGAAAGATATACTTGAGGAAGCCGGAGAACGTGCCAAAGCAAACGGTGTTGCCTTACAGGTAAATGTTACCGCGGTGTTAAACGAGGTATTCTACTCACCTTTTAGCCTGCGTACATACACTAATCCACCACGCCTGCTTGCCTGCCCTGAAAGCTTTACGCAGACAAGCTCGGAAATATTGAGGGTAAGTGTTTCCGTAAATGAAATTATCAAGCACCGGCTTATCGAGCAGCATAAAGTTGAACATTACAAAAAAATACACACACAAATTGCAAAGCACTTACAGAAAGAGAAGGCATTTCTTTCACAAAAAATCTCGAAAATGAAACCCGTTATTGCAGATGCATCGAGAGAACAACTTTATAAGAAATGTGCCGACCTGTTATTATCAAACCTGTATTTGGTTGAAGAGAAAACAACAAAAATACAACTTGCTGATTACGAGCAGGAAGGTATGACGATTGATATTAAAATAGACCCTGCACTTACCCCCGCGCACAATGCTGATGTTTATTACGCCAAAGCAAGAAACGCAGGGAAACAGCGCGCGCAATTTGCAAAAGAGTTACCCGGCATCGAAAAAAAACTTGAACGTTTTATAGAACAAGAAAAGCGTCTTAACGATATTAAAAATTTAAAGGAGATAGAACAATTGGCGGATGAAATACTTTCCAGCGGAAAGAACAAGGAGATTAAGGATAACTCACCCGAGGCAAAATTCCGCAGATTTTATATATTTGACCAATACACGGTTCTGGTTGGCAAAGATGCACACAACAATGATGTATTAACCGTGCAGTTTGCTAAGCCAAACGATTTCTGGTTTCATGCACGCAGCGTTTCCGGCTCGCATGTAGTGGTAAGGAATGAAAGCAATAAAGATACACTGGATAAAACAGTTTTACAGGCTGCTGCCAGTCTGGCTGCCTTTTACAGTAAGGCAAAATCGGCAAAACTCGTCCCCGTTGCCTATACGCAAAAAAAATATGTCGTAAAAAGAAAAGGCATGCACCCGGGAATGGTAGGGTTATTAAAGGAAAAAGTTGTTATGGTAAAACCGGAGATTCCGGCAATTTGTATCCCATACGGGGCAAAAGATGCTGAGGAATAAGGAAGTTATAACCGGTAGGTAGTCCCTTTCCGGAAAACCAGTTTTTCATCAAGTAATGCTTCCAATGCTTTTTCAAGCCGGGCATCGTTAATTGATGCCTGCAAACCATTCAAGGACATCTTGCCCTTTTCAATGAGCAGTTTAATGATTTTTCCCCGAACCTGCCTGAATGACCCCGTGAATCGGGACTGCTTTGTTAGGGGTGGAATACTTTTTTTTACCGTCATTGCCATTGCTGCACCATAATCCATTAAAGCATTGTGCCACATTGCCGACTTGTTCTTTGGGATGCAGGAGAGAGCCAAGGGCTTCAGCGATTCGTTCGGAATATCCGGAGGGAGTTGAAACTCTGCAATAAGCACCCTTCTGATATTAATATCAATAACCGGCAAAGTTTTATTATAGGCAAATGCGGGTATGGAAGATGCCATGTAATCGCCAATTCCCGGCAGTTTTTTTAATGTGTTGTAATCAGATGGAATAATTGCATTATGCCCGTTAACGATTTTTATTGCACTCTCTCGTAAACGGATTGCCCTGCTATTATATCCAAGTCCATTCCACAAAGCTAACACATCACCTTGTTTAGATTTGGCAAGACTCGTTAAATCGGGATACTTTTCAATCCAGCGGAGGAAAAATGGCATTACCCGTGCAACCTGCGTTTGTTGGAGCATATATTCTGAGATAAGAACATGGTAGGGGTTACCGGTATCACGCCACGGTAAAACCCGTTTATGCAGCTTATACCAAGAAAGAATTTTCTTTCTAAATATCGTAATCGCCGCTAGTGGTACCGGGATGCAAATTGTTTCCATTCTTTTCTGTATTTTGAAAGTACGCTAAATTAATTGGTTTTACTTTATAACAGCTATTTATTCATCTATGTTCCTGAAAATCACCAAACCGGGGAAGTACATTCTCTTTGATATTTGCGCATTACTTGTTCTTGGAAATATTCCCGCGATGAGCAGTACCTTCAATTTTCCCGTGTATATGTTTGAACCGATGAGGGTGTTGTTATACTTGGCAATTGCACATACAAACAGAAAAAACGCGTACGTTCTCGCTGTTATTTTTCCGGTCTTTTCGTTCGTAACCGCATCGCACCCCTCGCTGATAAAAAGCGGACTGCTTGGCACAGAGCTGCTGCTTAATCTTTGGATTTTCTATTACTTGACAGGTAAAAAGAAAGCTGTATTTATCGCTTCCGTCGCGGCAATATTTATTGCAAAGACAGTCTATTATTCCCTGAAGTTCTCTGCCCTTTCAACCGGAGCAATGACCGGTGCACTCATGGCAACTCCCGCGGGTTATCAACTTGCGATACTTATTCTTGCCAGCAGTTATCTTAAACTGCTCACACTGAAGAACAATAGAACAAAAGGTTAATAATTTTACAATGAAAAATTTAGCCCGACACCGGCACTGATAAAAAACTGTTCGTAAGAAATTTCCTGCACACCGGGGATGTACGGCATGCCAACCATCAAAGTAAGTTTAATATACTCATTACCAATTTTTGTAAAAACTACTGGCTCCCAAAGAACTGCCTTAGGGGCACCTTTATACAGCACAAACCCACCGTTTCCGGTTTTTTCCACATTACTATAGTTAAGTTGTGAACAACGAATTGAAAGCCCCACTTCACGCCAACTTGATTTGATACCATAATTCAACTCTAAAAAAAGTTTATTGCATTCACCGGTATGTCTTGTTGTATCTTTTATATCGCTAAATAATGGAAGTGCTAACACTGTCGTTTTGGTGCTACCTGTTCCAACTCCCAAAAATGTTTCGAGCACAAAACCACTTTCAAATTTATTAAAGTATCCAACCATGAATTCCTGTGAAACGCGTTTGGTGTTTTCATTTTCCTCATCTACAGTATTGTTACTATATGCCGCAGCTACCTGAAAATGTTCACCCGGCGAAAAACCGGCGGCTGCATTAAATCCGTTTGAACCTCCAGCAGCCTGCACATAGACTTCACCTGATTTTTCAGTAAGGTTAACAGGTGGATTTGTTGATGTGTAGAGGATTGTACCACAGCCTGTAAAAAGGATGGCCTGGAAGAGAATACTGAGAACTGTAACAAAAACTTTCGTTCGATTTTTCATATTAGGCTAATGCTCCCGGACAAATTGATGAAATTGCATGGGATAATATAATCATTTCAGGATGTACTACAATCCCGCGACATTTCATTTAACTGATCCCCGTTTAAAATATTACAGCCTAAGATGGATTATAGAAACGTCATCCTCGAGCGGTTTATTGCCGGTAAACTGTGTTATATCGCTCACTACAGCATCACAAAGCTGGCCATTTTGCCCAATATTTTTATAAACACATTCGGTAAGACGCTGTGAACCGTACTCCGCCCCCTCTTTATTAGTTGCTTCTATAATACCATCAGTATATAGGATTATCGAATCCCCCGTTTTGTAATCAAACACTTCCGACTGATACGCAGCCACACGTTTTAATCCCAAACCAAGCGCGGGAGTACGAATAGTTTGCAGTACCCCGGATGAGAAGAAAAACGCCGGAGGGTGCCCGGCAGTTGCAATTTCTAATTTTTTCCGGGTGGTATCAATAGCTACCATGCTCATGGTCATAAATTTTTCACGCCCGGCAATCTGGAATAAAGATGCATTGACTGTTGCGAGTATTTCAGGAACCGTGCTCTTGAACTGAATGGCAGTTTTAATCGCACTTTTAGCCATTGCGGCCAGTATACCGGCACCGATTCCATGCCCCGAAGCATCGCCGATAACCATGAGGAATTGCGAATCGCTGATTTCGAAACAATCAACATAATCCCCTGCCACGTCTGCCGCCGGTTTTATTCGTGTTTCAATCAGTATTCCACCCTTCGAGTAAGAATCCGGCATGTTCACGATGTTTTGCATGACCGCGGCTACATGCATTTCCGTTTCGAGCCGGACACGCTTTTTCCCTTCGATACCGATTACAAATACAAAGAGCACATAACCCGTAACGAGCAGGCCTATGGTAAAAATACCAAGGTTTACCCGCGTGGCCTCAAGTTCTTCTAATCTTGCATTAGTTAATACAACCTTTTCAGGTAATTCGCTATTATGGTGAACTTTATATCCCCCGATAAATTGTTCGATTTGGGCGGCATTCTTTATACTAAGCGTACTCATTAGGAGAAATATAACCAGTAAATACTTCCGCTTGCCAAATAGAATGATGCTTGCCGAAAGAAGTCCTGAGAAAAAAGTTGAAACGAGCACCTGAAGTACCCGGATATCCTGATATGACTGGCCCATGAAAATGGTAATTGGCCCAACAATCGAGAACATGAAGAAAACAGCAATAGCAAGCCGCAACAATTCCCTGTCATTCATTTGTCCCCAAATATCGTACGCCGCTTTTTTTGTATAAATTTTCCGTTTTGCCTTTAGCTTTAACAAAGTAAAATTAAAAAGAAACAAGCATGTAATGACAAAAAAGAAAAAAGTCATGGACTTTTCTCCCCAAAACGGGTAAAAATTCGCGGGATTTACTGCGAGGGAAACAAGTGTGGAAACACCTGCAACAACAGAAGCAAGCTTAAACCCGTCCGCGATAAGTTCAGGTCCCTGTTTGGTGTTTAATTTCTTCGTCATAGTCAGTCAAATTTTTCTCTTAGTTTATTTGAATATAATACTTCTGCCCAAAATATTGTTTTAGTAAAGAAAAAATTCTGTATCAAATATCCGGAAAATCAAGATAGTGCCGGGAGCAACTCCATATAAATCAGTTTCGGTGTTAAGTACCTGACCGGGATTGATTAACATATATCGGTAACCATGTGCCATCCTGCTAATAAAATGTTGATCTCTCATCCGTCTAAATATTTTTATTCCGCTCAGGATGATATATCAGTAATCAAGCTTCGAATGACATATCATTTCCTATTATATATCATGTATAAACACTAAATTCAATTGAAACAATTTGATTGGCAGGACAGCCCTGAAAGGGCTGAATCTGAGTAACCGCGGGTGAAACCCGTGGATGATAAATAAAGTAAAACTCCCTCCCCCATTACTCCCAAAATTCATGTTTATACATTTTTTTGTATTTTTATTCATTTTTCCCTTGACACGTGCCTTTGCTTTTATTACATTTGTATAGTAATTTTATTGTAAATAAACTTTTTCGAGTACATTGAACAATTTAGCCGCATACTTACGCTATCCAACCCCGCGTCCCTTAGGGGACTAACATCTTTTGGGCAGACCCTGCCCGGCATTCGCTGTATTCTATTCATTTTTCATATTAACATTTTTTAACCAAGGATTTTTTGCCATGATTTCCGTAGGCATTTTAGGCGGCAGTGGATATACCGGTAAGTATTTAACGCTGTTTTCTCAGAATCACCCGTTTATTGCGAATTATACCGTGTATGCTAAAGCAACAGCGGGACAGAAACTGACTGCCGTTTTCCCGGAATTGCTCAACCTTATCGAAGATAAGGTTATTGAAAGTATTGATGCTGTTTCCATGAAGCATGATGCCTATTTTGTCGCCCTGCCGCACGGTGAAGCTTTGAACTATATCCCCCTATTGGTAAGTAAAGGTAAAAATGTGATTGATCTCGGTGGTGACTACCGCCTTGACAGTGCTGATGAATACAGCAAATGGTACGGCCTTGAGCATACTTCCGCTGCTTTGTTGCAGGAAAAAGTTTACGGGCTTGCAGATTTGCAGACAGCCTCTACAGAGGGCGTTAAACTTATTGCCAATCCCGGCTGTTACCCCACGGCAACACTGCTCGGCTTACTGCCCTTGGTGCAAAACTTTGTTGATGTCATTGCTTCAATTTCCACGGTGGCTTACTCAGGCACAAGCGGTGCAGGTAAAGCAGCCAAAACCGATTTAT
>JACPGF010000158.1:4097-7166 GCA_016182615.1 Ignavibacteriales bacterium | reverse complement strand
GGCTTATAATGTTAACAGCCACAGGCATCAGCCTGAAATCTATCAGGCACTGCAAAGCCGCGGTTACCACGGCAACTACGCTTTTACGACTCACCTGCTGCCTGTTGCAGTGGGCATCTATGCTACATCCACAATATTCCTTCGGTCCGGAATAGATAAGGAGGCGGTTCTTAGCAGCTACGTTGGTTGCTATGCATCCTCCCCATTCGTGCGGCTGCGAAACATGCCGCCAAACCTTTCATGGGTAACGGGTACCAATTACTGCGATATCCATGTATCGGTAAAAGATCAAACGGTTATCATCACTTCGGTGATTGACAACCTGATAAAAGGTGCCGCCGGACAGGCAATGCAAAACCTGAACAACGTGTTCGGGTGGGAACAACACACAGGAATATTGACGAAAGGAAAAGATTATGTACCAGTTTATTGACAATGGTACGGTTACTTCAGCAAAAGGATATTACGCCACAGGCATACACTGCGGTCTTAAAAAACGGAAAAAGGATGTCGCGTTAATTTATTCGCCGACCGCATGTACTGCTGCCGGAACGTTCACTTTAAATAAAGTGCAGGCAGCGCCGATACTGGTTTCGAAAGAAATTATCAGTAAGGGAACACCTGTTCACGCTGTGTTAATCAACTCGGGTAACGCGAATGCCTGCACGGGCGCGCAAGGCCACGAAGATGCAATTGCCTCGCAAGCATATTGCGCGGGACTGCTCTCCGTCCCACAGGCCTCCGTACTGGTTTCTTCTACGGGAGTTATCGGTCAGCTAATGCCGATGCACACTTTTTTCAGCGGCATCGAGCAGGCAGTAAAAACCCTAAGAACTGACGGCGGTATTCTTGCTGCCAAAGCAATTATGACAACAGACCTGCAAATGAAAAACTTCGCGGTGGAAGTCGAGTTAACAGAGGGTAAAGTCACCATCGGCGGTATCTGCAAAGGCAGCGGCATGATTATGCCGAACATGGCAACCATGCTCGCCTTTATAACAACCGATGCGGGCATAGCACAACCTCTTCTGCAAAAAATGCTGGTATCCGCGGTTAACAGTTCTTTCAACAGGATTAGCGTTGACGGAGATACAAGCACCAATGATATGGTCATTCTGCTTGCCAATAACGCGGCCGGGATAGCTATAGAGGAAGGAAGTGAATCATACAATGCATTTTATTCCGCTCTGGAAGCGGTTTGTAAAGAGATGGCAAAATCTATTGTTGTGGATGGAGAAGGTGCAACAAAGCTTGTTTCCATATCCGTGCACAACGCTAAAACGATAGCTGATGCAGATGATATAGCGAGAACAATCGCGAACTCGCCTTTGGTAAAAACCGCCATTCACGGCTGTGATGCAAACTGGGGTAGAATTCTCAGTGCGGCAGGCCGGAGCGGCGTTGACTTTGACCCGGGTAAAGCGAAGATTTATTTTGATGATTTACCAATTCTATTGGAAGATTATCAGATTGTTCTCGATGAAGAAAAAGCACTGGCAATACTGCAAAAAGATACAATGGATATTGCAATCCACATTAACGAAGGCAGCTGCTCAACGCAGTGGTGGACCTGTGACTTCTCACAGGACTATATTAAAATAAATGCAAATTACAGGACCTAAGCCATGAAAACAGCAATAGTAAAACTAAGCGGAAAAGCAATAGAAGATTTTACATCTAATGCCGAGTGGCTGACCGCCCTTGCAAAAATCAGAACCGTCTATGATGGTGTTATCATCGTGCATGGCGCGGGTAATCAAATTTCCGAATGGTCCGGTAAAATGGGCTTTCCGGTGAATTTTGTTAACGGGCAGCGGGTTACCGATGAAAACGTTATGTCCGTTGCAACTGCCGTACAGTCCGGATTAATTAATGGTAAAATGATTGCCTTCCTTAATGCTAATGGCATTAATGCGGTTGGGTTAACGGGCATCGATAATAATTTGTTCATTGCTGAGTATTCATCACCTGAATTAGGATTCGTAGGAATTCCGAAGTTTAATAAAAATATCAATTGGATTCAGCAAATGATGCTCGGTGGTATTACTCCCGTGTTTTCCAGTATCTGCAGGGATGCAAACGGCAACCTGATGAACGTTAACGCTGATATCTTTACTAATGCGCTTGCAATTGCATTACAGGCATCCACCGTGTTTTTTGTTTCCGATGTGGATGGTATTAAACTGAACGGCAGCACGAAGTTTACCATTAATGAAATGGAAATCCGTTCAGGCATTCGGGAAAAACAAATTACCGGTGGAATGATTCCCAAAGTTGAAAGCTGCATGTCGCTGATGCAATCCGGAATCAGAAATATCTGGATTGGGAAAAATATGTTCGGTGCGATGAATACCGCTTCCGGCATGGAAAGGGGCACCTGGATTGTCGCTACAAAGTGAAACATTAGTGCAGTCTCCGCTGCTGGCAAATTACAGCAGATACGATGTAGAGTTTACTGCTGGTAAAGGTGCCTATTTATACGATGCGGCAGGTAAACAATATCTGGACTTTTTAAGCGGCATAGCCGTTACCGGTTTCGGGCATAATCATCCTGAAATCTGGACAGCAATGCGCGAAGCGATTGATAGGCCCTGGCATGTATCGAACCTGTTTACAATTTCACAGCAGGAAAAACTTGCCAGGATGCTTACGCAGGCTAGCAGCCTTGATGCGGCATTCTTCTGCAACTCAGGCACCGAAGCCAACGAAGCAGCCATAAAATTTGCCCGTAAATGGGGTGCAGGCAGAACAAAAATTATTGCCGCGAAAGAAAGTTTTCACGGCAGAACATACGGAGCACTTTCTGCAACCGGGCAGGAAAAATTCTGGGAAGGTTTCGGGCCCATGCTTCCGGGATTTGCCTTTGTACCGTTTAATGATATTACAGCCCTTGAACAATCTATTGATGATGAAACAGCCGCCGTATTGCTTGAGCCCATTCAGGGTGAAAGCGGTGTGATTGTGCCCTCTGATGATTATCTGCCTGCTGTTCGTGCTTTGTGTGACAAGTATAATTTGTTACTCATCCTCGATGAGGTAC
This sequence comes from Ignavibacteriales bacterium, assembly GCA_016182615.1. GTDB lineage: Bacteria > Bacteroidota > Ignavibacteria > Ignavibacteriales > Ignavibacteriaceae > JACPGF01. Next base: position 4,126 of record JACPGF010000158.1, on the reverse strand, counting down.
AGTCCGGTATGGGCCGCACGGGAAAAATG
>JACPGF010000158.1:0-4079 GCA_016182615.1 Ignavibacteriales bacterium | reverse complement strand
TGTTCGCGCATCAATGGTACGGTATTACTCCTGACATTGTAGCTTTGGCAAAAGGAATTGCTAACGGTTTACCATTAGGCGCAACGCTTTGTACCACAGAGGTTGCCGCCTTGATGAAACCCGGCACGCATGGCTCAACATTCGGCGGCAATCCCATCGCGGTATCGGTTGCTTGCAAGGTAATGGAGTTATTAACAGAAGAATTGCTGGAATCAAACCTCAGCATTGGCGGGACAATTCAAGAAGCAATTGCAGGGTTGCAGCATCCTGCAATTAAAGAGATACGCGGCAAAGGGCTCATGCTTGGGATTGAACTAAATCCGGGATATGATGCCAAAAAAGTTGCTCTGCAAGCCCTTGAAAACGGATTGGTCGTTGGCACCTCCGGTGTAGCAGTGATCAGGCTATTGCCGCCGTTTATTACAGAAATAGCAGAAGTTGAGTTGTTTGTACAATTGTTCGGGAAGACTTTGAGTGAAACTTTATCCATTAATATGGTGTAGACCATTTTAATAATGTGAATGTAACGTGGTTACTAATTGGTGTATTGGTCCGAATGAATAATGTTCTGACTCCGTTAGGAGGCCAATTTTTGTAGAACATGCAAACCCAAATGCATCACAACCCCCTAGGGGTGGAATGAATTGGCAACAATTCTGGTAATAACCGGTAAAAGAAATGATGCAATAAATACTGTACTTCAACTATTTTTCAGGTACAATTATTTATTTATAAAACGTTTTATAAACACGAGGAAATTATGTCGTCAAAATTAACACGAACCAACAGGATAAAAGAACTGATTTTAACCAATGCCATTGTCAGTCAGGAACAGTTGGTAAAAATGCTTATGGACGAAGGAATAGAAGTAACGCAGGCGACATTAAGCCGCGATTTTGCTGACCTTGGCGTTGTGCGCGTTTCGGGTGAACAGGGCGGCCATTACACCCTTTCACAAAACGAAACGGTAAGCAGCGTTAACAAACTTATTGGATATGAAATCCTTGCAGTGGTTCATAATCTGCAAAACACAAGTACATTAAATCAATAATTAAATTTATTAAAGACACATTAGATAACGTTAAAATACCTCAATAAAGGAGTCTCTATTGCCAAAACAAAAAATTGTTGTTGCTTATTCAGGAGGGTTAGATACCTCCGTCATGGTAAAATGGCTGTCAGAAAAGTATGATGCCGATATTATTACAGTAACCGGTGACTTAGGCCAAAAAGCAGAGCTTGAAGGATTAAGAGAAAAAGCAATGCAAACCGGCGCTGCAAAGTTTTATCAGGTTGATTTGCGCGAAGAATTTATTACCGAATACGTTTGGAAAGCATTAAAAGCCGGTGCACTATACGAAGGCACCTATCCCATGGCAACAGCAATCGGGAGACCGTTATTGGCAAAACTTGTGGCAGATATCGCGCTTGCTGAAGGCGCGGATATGGTAGCACATGGCTGCACAGGCAAGGGCAATGATCAGGTGCGTTTCGAAGTTGGCATACAAACATTAGCCCCGCACATGAAAATAATTGCTCCTTTACGGACATGGGAATTTAAGAGCCGTGAGGAAGAAATGGAATATGCATTTGAGCATAAAATTCCGGTTAAAGCTAAAAAGGATTCACCGTATTCTATCGATGAAAACCTTTGGGGTATAGCCATCGAGTGCGGTATTCTCGAGGACCCGACCATGTCACCGCCGGAAGACGCGTATCAGATTACAACCAATCCAAAGGACGCTCCCGATGAAAGCGCGTTTGTGTCTATTACTTTTGAAAAAGGTATTCCGGTAAAGCTGAACGGTGTTAGCATGACAGGAACTGAACTGGTGAGCGAATTAAATAACACCGGGGCCGCCCATGGTATCGGCAGATTGGATAATATCGAGAACCGGGTTGTCGGTATTAAATCACGGGAGGTATATGAGGCGCCCGCCGCAACAATACTGCATAAGGCTCATACCGAGCTGGAAAAACTTATTCTTGATAAAGACACGTTTAGGGCTAAGCAGGATATTTCCAATAAAGTTGCCAATTTAATTTATGATGGTTTGTGGTTCTCACCACTCTTCAAATCGCTCATGGCTTTTGTTGATGCAACACAGGAAAACATCACCGGTGAAGTAATTCTTGAACTTTATAAAGGTAACCTGATAATTCAATCGAGAGAATCAGCATACAGTTTATACAGTAAAGAACTTGCTACCTATACCATCGAAGATTCCTTCGACCACAGCGCCTCTGAAGGCTTCCTGAAAATTTACGGACTGCCATACAAAACGATGAGTATCATCGCGGGCAGAAAAGAGGTTTTAGTATAATGCTGTGGGGCGGCAGGTTCGACTCGGAATTTGACAAACAAGCGTTAGCCTTTTCTTCCTCGCTTCACGAGGATATTAATCTTTTACATGAAGAAGTAAAATGCAGCAAAGCTTATGCTGAGATGCTGCATAAAATAGGCATCATCAATGAAGAAGAATTAAAAACACTCTTGCACAGCCTGCTTATTATCGACTTTGAATGGTTCGAGCGCAAGTGGGTGCCTGACCCGGCGCAATACGAGGATGTACACACAGCAATCGAAACCCGTTTGTATGAACTATGCGGCCCGGTCGCAGGCAAACTGCGGGCAGGACGAAGCCGCAATGATCAGGTTGTAACCTCGCTCAGGTTGTGGATGAAACAATCCTCAACGGGATTTATAAAACTCTTGAAAGAATTACAAGTAATACTTGTTGCACTTGCCGCTCAGCATAGTGATACGGTAATTCCCGGTTATACACATTTGCAGCAGGCCCAGCCTGTTTCACTTGCACATCATCTATTGGCATATGTTCAGATGCTTGAGCGCGACAAAAAACATTTTCAAACGGTATATGAAGCCTGTGACATTTCGCCTCTCGGTGCGGGGGCGCTCGCAGGCTCCACTTTACCGCTTGATACCATGTTCTTGAAAGAGCGGTTGGGCTTTGCAGACATTAACCATAACTCGCTTGATGCTGTATCCGACCGTGATTTTGTTCTCGACTTTCTGCACGCTTGCAGTGTTGGGATGATGCACCTGAGCCGTTTCTGCGAGGAAATCATAATCTGGTCCTCGAACGAATGGTCATTGCTGATTATAGGTGATGCATTCACCACAGGTTCATCACTCATGCCGCAGAAAAAAAATCCGGATATGGCAGAACTTATCCGTGGCAAAGCGGGACGCGTGATATCCAACTATCAGGCGGTTGCAACAATGATGAAGGGCCTGCCGTTAAGCTATAACCGCGATATGCAGGAAGATAAAGTTTCGGTGTTTAACAGTTACGCCGCATATACAAGTTCATTGCAGGTATTAACCGGTATGGCTCAAACTTTTACATTTGACAATTCGTATGTTGCCGAAAAAATGGAGAACTCCGCCATGATGGCAACCGATATTGCTGATGCATTAGTGTTGAAAGGTGTTCCATTCCGCGAAGCGCATGATATTGTTGGCAAACTTGTTAAGTTGGCAATCAATACAAAAAAACCGTTTAACAGACTTTCCCTTGAAGAAATGCAAAGCGTGCATGCTGCTTTCGATGCATCTTTTCCTGAATTACTGCAAATCACCGGCTCGCTGGAACGTAAAAAAACAATTGGCTCACCCAATCCTTTTTTCGTGAAAGCACAGATTGCAAAATGGCAGGAAACGCTGGGAGGTAGTAATGAATAATGTAGAATGAATAATGTAGAATGTAGAATGTAGAATGAAAAATAAAGAAAAGAATGAGGAATACAAAGTTTTTTTCTTGAGTGCCGCTTACGTTACTTTTTTCACTCAGGGCGACCATTTATGGTCGTCAAAAAAGCAATATCTGCCCAAATTGTCGTACACTCTTTTTTACTCTAAAATATCCTGTTTATATTCACTTTAGCATTCTGAAGAGCCGTGTATTATATTAACCTGGATCACGAGAAGTCTTAAGTATTCTTGGCGGTCTTTGCAGTAAAAAAAACTTCCAAACAAAATGTTCTCTGAAAAACATAATTATGTTTAGATTGCTTAAATAGTGTGAGTACTCATATAACCGTTTTTATTAATCTTT
>JACPGF010000157.1 GCA_016182615.1 Ignavibacteriales bacterium | reverse complement strand
TAGCATAAATTTTTACAACTTTTTCAAGTACTAAATCTTTAATCTGCCCATAATCATTTCCTTTATCAATTCCACCGAGAATCAAGAATATTGGAGTAGAAAAAGTGCGCAAAGCATACCAAACAGAATCAACATTGGTAGCTTTCGAATCATTGATATACTGCACGCCATCAATTTCCCGAACAAGTTCCAGACGGTGTTCTATTCCCGTGAAGGATAGCAACCCCCTTTTTATATCCTCAGCTTTTTTGATATACGGCAATACTGCAGCTATAGCAGCCATCGCGTTCGCGTGGTTATGCTCACCGCGGATATATATATCCGAAACGTTACAACGGAATGTTTCCTTTCCGTCAATCGATGCAATTATTTCATCGCCAAATTTTGCAATGCCCGTTTTCAGCTGCTCATGTAAACTGAAATAATGTACCATTCCGGTAGCGTTAATTTTATCAGAGCCTAAGAAGCTATTGTCATAATTAAGTATCAGTAAATTCTCAGCAGTGAAATTTTTGAACAGGTTGAATTTTGCTTGAGCATATAACTCTATGTTCTGGCTGTACCTGTTCAAATGATCCGGCGTAATATTAAGTATAATACCAACATGCGGTTTAAAAAGCTGTATATGATCCAGTTGGAAACTTGAAATTTCAAGAGAAACGAAACCATCCTCGGGGATTTCTAAAGCCACTTCACTGAATGCACGGCCAATATTGCCCGCTGCAACAGAATACAATCCGGCAGTATTCAATAAATGATGAATCAATGCGGTTGTAGTGCTTTTTCCGTTTGTTCCGGTAATGCCAATTATAGTACCCTTGCAGAAAAATGATGCGAATTCAATTTCACCAATAACAGGAATACCTTTTTCAGCCGCTTGAATTAAGGGTAGAGCATCCGAGGGAACCCCCGGGCTGCAAATGATAAACTCGGCATCATGGACGCGGCTCGTGTGGCCGCCGCATTCATAGGCAATACCAAGAGATTGCAATTCGGCAACTCGGTCTGCAATCTTTTCTTCATCTGCCATGTCACTAACGAATGGAATAGCGCCAAGTTTTTGCAGAAGCTTTGCAGCGCCCAGACCACTTCTCTCCGCGCCAAGAACGGTGACGTTTTTATCTTCAATAGAGGTATAAAATTCTTTGTTTTTCATATTATCTAATTTTAAATGAGGCAAGACTGATAATTGCCAAGATAATTCCTATGATATAAAACCGCGTCACAATTTTTGGTTCTGGCCATCCCAACAGCTCAAAATGATGATGTATGGGAGCCATTTTGAATACACGTTTTCCTTCTCCAAACCTTTTTTTTGTGTATTTGAAATACACTCTTTGTATAATTACTGATATGGTTTCCATAAAGAATACACCCCCAAGTATGGGGATAAGCAGTTCTTTTTTAACAAGAATTGCAAGAATACCAAAAGCGCCACCTAAAGCAAGAGAACCTGTATCACCCATAAAAACCTGTGCCGGATAGGAGTTAAACCACATAAATCCAAGACCCGCACCAATCATGGCCGCAATAAAAACCACCAACTCACCTGAACCCGGAAGAAAAATAATGTCGAGATATTTTGCATAAATAGCATTACCCGATACGTAACAAATAATTGCCAGCGCCAGCATGGTTATTGTTGTTAGCCCTATGGCAAGCCCGTCTAAGCCGTCTGTTAAATTCACTGCATTGGAAGTTGCCATGATAATAAAGATAACAGCAGGAATATATAAATACGACAAGTCCAGATTAAAACTCTTAAAGAACGGTACGGTTGTCAGCGTATTCGCTCCATGAAAATCAGCGGAAAAATATATAGCCGTCCCGATTATGAGGCCAACCAAAAACTGTCCTAAAAGTTTGTACCTTGCAATTAAACCATTGGGGAATTTTTTTATTACTTTTAAATAATCGTCTAAAAAGCCGACTCCCCCGAGTATGAGAGTACCGACTGTAATAAGAATAATATAGATACTCTTGATATTGCCAAATAGTAAAACAGGCGTAAATATCGATAGGAGTACTATAATCCCTCCCATTGTCGGTGTTCCTGCCTTGGACCAATGGCTTTTGGGCCCGTCTGCCTTTTTTGCTTCACCAATTTGATGTTGCTGCAGTTTTTTAATTATTTTTGGACCTATATACAAGCTGATAAGCAATGCCGTAATAGCCGCGAGCGCGGAGCGGAATGTCAGGTATTTAAATAACCCGGCACCAGGAACACTAAAGGTCTTATGTAAATAATCAAAGAAAAAGTAAAGCATATTATTTTGTATTGGTGTTTCGTATTAATTCAACAAATTCTTCCATCTTCATACCGCGCGAACCTTTTACAAGAGTAACGGCATTCTGAAAGTCTGATTCACTCATCAGCTCAGCCATTTGCTCCCGGGTTTTACAATGCCAAACCGGCAGATAATATTTTTTTAGTTCCATGTACAATTCATGCATTAAGCTGCCAATCAGCAGCACACGGATATTTGGTATCTTAAGGATATACCCCGCCAAATTCTTGTGCAGCTTCACAGCATCCTTACCAAGCTCAAACATATCGCCAAGAATCACCCACCGGTTTTTGTACTGTTTGATATTCCGTAACACTTCAAATGCAGCGAGCATTGATTGCGGATTTGCATTATAAGTATCATCAATCAGTAATCCCTTTTTCAGGGGAACCGGTACAAGCCGCCGTTTTGCTGGCTGCAAGCTTTTTATCCCGGCAATAATATCTTGTTTGTTCATTCCCGTATGCATTGCAACCGCTACAGCAGCAGCTACATTAAGCGCATTGCTTTTCCCGAATAACGGTAATACGGCATCAATAGTTTTTCCCAAGCCTTCAATATGAATTTTAGGGTTGCCGCCGGGACTGAATCCCATGTGCTTATACAAAATCCCAGCCCCCTGTTTTGTACCTATGGTGATGCTATTGGCAAAATTTTTCACTTCCGACTTTAGCCATTTATCCTCAAGATTGATAAATATTTTCCCACCACACTCGGCAGCAGCCTCAAATAAGGCCAGCTTTTCTTTCTTTACACCGGCAACTGAACCAAAAAACTCAAGATGAGAAACACCAACATTTGTTATCAGTGCAAAATCAGGAGCTGCTATCTGCGCGGTGTATCCAATTTCTCCATAGTGATTCGTACCATGTTCAAGCACCAAATACTCAGTGTCAAGCGGAGCCTGTAAAATCGTTAACGGAACACCAATATGATTATTATTATTTGCCTCAGTACCGTGTACTTTGAATGCTTTGCCAAGGATTGTTAACAAAATCTCTTTAGTACTGGTTTTTCCGTTACTCCCGGTAATTGAAATTATCTTCGCGCTTAGCTTTCTGCGCCACATCATTGCAAAATGCCCTAATGCACTTGTTGAGTCCTCAACAACTATCTTGGGTATATTTTTAATCTTCGATGCTTTTTTCAGGTTTTTCTTTTCAACAACAATTGCCGAGGCACCCGCTTTCACAGCATCTGCAAGAAAATCATGGCCGTCAAAACGTTCACCGCTAATAGCGATAAATAAGCATCCCTTTTGGATTGTACGGGTATCAATTGAAAAACTACTGACCCCACTAAAAGTATCAATATCAACGAGAGTAACCCCGGGAATCGTGGAAATATCCTCAACGGTTAATAATGGCTTCATGCTTTCTCCCGCATTGCTGCTAAAGCAACTTCCCTGTCGGAGAAATGCCGCTTTTCTGTCCCGATAACCTGATAGTCTTCGTGCCCTTTACCGGCTACAAGAATCACTGCATTATCCGCACTCTGAGCTATTGCATTGGTAATTGCTTTTTCCCTCAGTTCCTCAACTACAAAATTTGTTGATGATATTCCGGCAACAATGTCCTTAATAATTTCAGACGGCACTTCCTGCCTGGGATTATCACTTGTCACGTATGCAAGGTCACTCAAACGGGCTGCTATAGCGCCCATAAGCGGCCGTTTGGTTTTGTCACGATTGCCTCCACAGCCAAATACTGTTATCACAGGCCGGGAGTTTCCAACAATGCACCGTATATTTTCCAAAGTCTTCTCTAAACTATCCGGTGTATGTGAATAGTCAATTATTGCAATTTTGTTTTCATGAGAAAGCACTTCAAACCGGCCCGGTACTTGTGGTAATTCACTTACATAAGGAAGCAACTCGTTCAGAGAATAACCGAAAGAAACTAATACAGCCAATGCCGAGGTTAAATTATAGGCATTAAACTTGCCGATCAGGTTCGTGGCGATAGAAACTTCTGCACCGTTGCAGCTTAGATTAAACCGTGTGCCAAGCAAATCAAATTTGATATTTGCTATCCGGAAGGCGCAATCAGCAGTTGAACCATAACTGAATATTTTTGCTTTGCAGTCTTTTACAATTTCACGTCCATACGGGTCATCAAAATTTGGAATGGCGAATGCCGCTGCGTCCAGACCGTCAAATAGCTTTTTCTTCTCTGCAAAATAAGCCGCAAAATCACCATGAAAATCAAGATGGTCTTGTGTAAGGTTGGAGAAAACCGCCGTATGGAAAGTAAGCCCATCCACCCTGTCTAAAGCCAAAGCATGGGAAGAAACTTCCATAACCGCATGGCTACAACCTTCAAGCACCATTTCATGGAACAATTCATTTAACTCCGATGATTCCGGTGTTGTAAGCTGCGCCTCAAGTTTTCTTCCGCCAATATAATTGGCAATCGTTCCAAGCAAACCCGATTTATGCCCGAGTTTTTCCAGCAAAAATTTTACCAGCCATGCAGTTGTTGTTTTGCCATTGGTACCTGTTATGCCAACAAGTTGCAGTTTTTTAGTCGGCTCTTTATAAAAATAATGGGATACCGCTGCAAGGGCTTTCCGTGAATCCCGTACAACTATTTTTGTAACATTTGCATGGATAAACATTTCATGCGGCAGCGCTTTATCATCTTCAAGAATAATAGCAATTGCGCCCTTGCTTATTGCATCCATGATAAACCGGTGTCCGTCGTAGGCAAAGCCCTTAATAGCAACAAACAGGCAGCCGCTTTTTACTTTGCGCGAGTCGCTGGTAATGCTGCTAATATCTTTTCTTTCAACTTCCCCGGATACCGATAACGAGCGGACACTATTTATGAGTTTTGTTAATTCCACAAGACACCACCAATCACCGGAGATTTAACTTCGCTGCCCCGAATTTCACATCTCATACCCGGATTAATCCGCGAACCGGGAGGGACACTTTGCGATACGACCCGTTTATTGCCGCTGATACTATAGTTTATTTTCAATTGTGATACTGGGAACAATTTTTCCAGCCTGTTGAGAACTGTTCTTTCGCATATTATTTGCATTCGATGCAATTTGCTGCTGTATTAAAGGCTTCTGCTGCATTTTCAAATTTCCATCATACGCGATTATCCGCTCTGCGAACCGCTTGAATATGGGTGCTGCAGCAGAACCGCCAAAATAGCTATCGAGAGACGGATTATTGACGAGAATCAGGCACAAGTATTTCGGGCTGCTTGCCGGGAAAAATCCGATAAACGAGGCATTGTATAATCCATCAGAATATCCTTTTCCAGCCACATGAATTTTTGCTGTTCCCGTTTTTCCACCAATTTCCACTCCTTCTATATGAGCATTTTTGCCAGTGCCCTCTTCAATAACTGCAACCATCAATTTTCTCATTCTTTCAGAAACAGCGGGTGCTATTGCCTGACGCAGTATTCTTGGCTGCAAATCCATCAATATATCATTACCTGCATCCTGCACCCGTTTTACAATTTGCGGCTGCAGAAGGCGTCCGCCATTAATCAATGCTGCATACGCGCTAATCATTTGCAAAGGTGAGACGGTAACCGCATATCCATACGAAAGTGAAGTGCGGGTACTTGGTCCCCAAACTGAAGGATTTGACAAACTTCCTTCGGTTTCTGCGGGAAGTGCAATGTTGGTTGCTATTCCTATTCCCAAAGCACGGAGATATTTGTAAAACATCTCGTATGAAATTCTTTGCCCCAGTTTTGACATACCAATATTACTTGATTGAGTAAAAACACCTTTAACACTAAGGGTTTTGAATGGGTGCGTATCGGTAATTGGAGAGCCATGAAACATGTATCTGCCGTTTTCGACATTTACCATTTCTTCTTCACGGCATAACTGCTGGTCCAGTAAAGCTGCCATTGCGACGGCTTTAAATGTTGAGCCCGGTTCAAATGCATCCTGAATTGCGTGATTTCTCCTGACCTGTTCAGGAAATTCTCCGTAATTGTTAAGATTATAACTCTGATGATTGGCAAGAGCAAGTATTTCACCTGTATTGGGATCCATCAAAAGACCCACGGCATAAGTGCCGGAGTTTTTTGCAAGTTCTTCTTCCAGCATCACTTGAATGTTTTTATCAATAGTTAACACAACCGAGTTGCCGGTTCTCGGTGCAACCGTTGCGTCTTCTATCACGGAAACCATATTACCCATCGGATCGCTGAGGATTACTCTTTTGCCATCCTCGCCGCGTAAGGTCGAATCCATAATCCGTTCGATACCGTCAATGCCTTTGAAATTATTTTTTTCGACATAGCCGATAACATGAGCCGCCACGTTGTCATAGGGATAATTCCGCACCGGGACTTCAACACAATCCAACCCGTCTTTTTTAATTTTCTTTAACTCAAGTGCAATTTCTCCGGATACCCGTTCAATACAAACTCTTCCCTCGGTTGCACTCATCAAACCGGCATAGTAGGACGAATCCTTGCCGGTAACTTTGGCAAACCGGGAGGCAATTGAACCAACCGTTGCACGCCTATGTGCGACCCTTAATGCAACATAGAACGCCTTGGTAGGGACGCTGTATGCTAATACAACCATGTTCCGATCCATAATAAGCCCCCGCTCGGCAGTGATATTCTCTGCCCTGATGTGCTGGCGGCGCGCTGAAAATTTTATTTCATCACTTTTGACTACCTGTACATAGAACATCCTCGCCACCAATCCGGTGATGAGGAAAACTACCACAACAGTAAGTACAAGCAGTCTATTTTGATTCATTCTTTTTATTTACAAGTAATTGTATTGTATTAATATCATCTTTTAAAACATCTAAATGGTAAGTAGAAATCGTCTCCTTTACCAAACCTAATTCCATCTCGGCAATTGGCACAACCCGTGCCTCATTTTCAAATGATTGTTCCTGCGCGATTAGTCCCAGCCGTTGATTTTGTAAAACCGCTATGAGTTCTTCTTTCTTTGCTCGCTCTGCCTGCAAGTTTTCAAAACTCAGTTTGATAGCCAGAAACGACGCAAGAAAAACAAAAAACAATAAACCGATTACAAAACCCAATTGCTTATTCATTACTATACTCTTTCAGCAACACGAAGTTTTGCACTCCGGGCCCGGTAATTACCGGTAATTTCATCTTGCGAAGGGGTAATCCCCTTCCCGGTCAACATTTTCAGCCGCTGCTGTTTCCCGCATGTGCATATCGGAAATCCCGGCGGGCAGATACAGGTTAGCGCTTCGTATTTCATAACTTCTTTTACTATCCGGTCTTCAAGTGAGTGATAAGAAAGTATTGCCAGCCTGCCGCCCGGTTTTAATAAGTTTACCGACTTGTTTAAAAACTGCCTGAGTGTTTCCAATTCATCATTAATATAGATACGGAGCGCCTGAAAAATTCTGGTCATTGTTTTACGGACATAATTTGGTGGTGTTAACTGAGTTACGATTTCTGCAAGATCAGATGCAACCACAAATTTTTTAATCTTTCTCTTCTCGACTATTTTTGCCGCAATTTTACGCGAATTACGCTCCTCGCCATACTTGAAGAAAATATCAGCAAGTTCGGTATCATCTAACGTGTTTAACAAATCGGCAGCAGTACTTGGTAATGTTTTATCTAACCGTAAATCCAACTTCGCATTAAGCTTAAAGGAGAACCCTTCTTCCGGCTCATCTAACTGATAGGAAGAAACTCCAAGATCTGCAAAAATTCCATCGAATCCATCCACCATCTCCAACTTTGCCATGATATCAATCTTGGTAAAATTGAACCGGTACAACCTAACCCTGCTATCACCGGAAAATCTTTCCTGTGATTCAGTGAAAGCCGCCTCATCAACATCCGAGGCGATGACGATGGCTTGAGCACTTAGTTTTTGTAAGAACTCAGCAGTGTGTCCCCCGAAACCCAGGGTAGCATCGAAATATGTGCCCGAGGGGTTTGTAATAACATATTCGCAGCTTTCTTTCAATAATACCGGTGTATGTATCAGGCTCATACGTTAGGCAGGAAACGTTCCATAAGCGATTCCTGAGTTTCCTCGGAACTATTCCAGTACTCATCGTAGGCTTCGGGGTTCCAGAATTCTATCCTGTTATGCGAGCCTGCGATAAGAATTTCGGAACCGATTCCGGCATGTTTCAAAAGCGTTACAGGAATAAGTATGCGGTACTGCGGATCCATCTGATCCTCGTGTGTCCGGTTTGATATCATCCGCATCAGGCGGAGCGCATCCGGATTACTTGACGGCAATGCAGAAAATGCCTCAACGCGCTTTATCCAGATATTTTTGGGATAAACTTCAATACATTTATTGGCACCGGGAAGCATAAAAAGCGTGTTATCCGCTTCCGGGGCTATGTATTTACGCAGTTTGGCAGGAATGCTTAATCTTCCTTTTGCGTCAATATTATGTAAGTAAGTACCATTGAAAAACACTTTGTTCCTTTTTTTGGGAAATAAAACCACTTTGTCCCACTCGCAAATTAAGGTAATTGGTATTGAAAAGTCAAATTAAATCTCAAAAAAATTTTTAGCTATTTTTTACGGGACATTTTCTTCGATTTTGGTGCGTTTTCGAGGTTTTTGGATGTGTATTGTTGCACGGAGCATGACCCGGGGGCAGTGAAAATTTTTCTATTTACATAGTACTATTAATATTTATATACTTACAATATACTATATAAAGAATAGACAGAAGCGAAACTAGATATATTGTTATAAAATAAGGGGTTAGAGAAATATTTTACACTTTAGCTTCTTATGCTTGGAAAATAAAGGGTTAGGTGGGTTTATAAAAAGTTGAGTGAATCAGAATTCCCCGATGATTCTATAATTCTAATCATCAAAGATACTGCCATTCACTCATCAGTCCTGATGTTTTCACTCTTATTATCCGTGTAAAATAGATGGTAGTTTCCAGATCGTAGTTCTTAATAAGAAAATAGTAAAATAAAAAAAGAGCAACACAGTCAAGCTATTAACACATGCACTTGCAATGAATAAGTTTAAATGCCCTTGACAGACTGAATTAGAAGATTTCGGTCACTCAATAATACGATAGCTATAGATGTCACGTTGTTTCAGGATGGTAATACTCTTCTACTTTTCATAAAGGTAGTCGAAAAAAACATTAGAATAGTAATATTGTCATCCGGTAAAAATTATCTCCTCATATCCTACCAACCTACCAAGTTTCAGAAATTAAAAGAGCCCTAAAAAAAGGGCTCAATTTTAAACAGGGATTTAATTAAAAACACGAGTTAATATCATTTTGTTGCTTAACTATTCGTACTATTCTTTTTTATAAAAAAACCCCGCTCTGTCAATTTCACTATTTATTTAATTATAAGCAGCTTTTTGCTCATGGTGTTTTTATTTGTCACTAGAGTATAAAAGTAAACACCAGTCGGGTAATTACTCGCATCCCATTGAAGTGTATGGTTTCCAGGCTGATATTCCTTATTTGTCAATTCAGCCACTTTACACCCCAGTAAATCAAAAACATCTAATCTGGCATTTGTCTTTTCGGGAATTGTAAATGCAATGGTTGTTGCGGGGTTGAATGGGTTCGGGTAGTTTTGACAAAGATCAAAAGTGAACTGTTTGTCGTAAGTAGATTCAGCTCTTCCTTTGGAAAGCGAAAAACCAACATCTGTTGATTCATAAATCTGATCGAAAAGAAGATGATTGACAGCTTCTGGGTTTCCATCATCCAAGAATGTATAGTTACTCGGGACAGCATTTATCACTGCTTGATCAATTCCTTCTAACCGGACAATACTTGGTTCTTTTGTAGTTCTATCTTTTATCGCTATGTTACCAGTCACATCCCCAACTATAACTTCGTCCCAACCATTTCCGTCTATATCTGCGGTGCATAAAGCAGACACCTCGTGTAATAGACCCTTTATCAAGATATTGATTGTAAATCTATTATCATCTTCAAATATAATTTTAAAAACATCACCGTTTCTTAAACCGACAAAAACATTTTTCCTCTCACTTTTGTCGTAGAAGCCTGCAGATATTTCAGTTATCTCACTATCAAACTTTTTAATATGCAATGTATTACCAAAACTTCCATCCAAATCAACATCAAGGTTCCCGTCATTAAAACCAATTATAATTTCATCAAGTGCATCTCCATTAATATCTGCTACTACCAAAGCAGAGACAGCCGACTGTCTCGAGAACAGCTCCCCGACATAATGCATTCCATTGTGTATGTAAACTTTTCCATTCTCATAACCTATTAGAATATCATCATTATTATCGTAATTTTCAATATGGTAATCACCATTATACAAATTACATTGTATATGCCTTGGTCCATGTATATACCCCGTTGCTAATGCAGTAACTGCGCTTACTGGATGTTGTTCGCTTAAATCACCAAAATAAGCCTCATCATGAAACAAAGAATGGGTTTTACCATATGTGCCACTATAGTTCACAATTACATCACCATTGCTCCAGCCCATGAATAATTCCTTTGTCCTGTCAGGCATAACATGAATATAATCACGATCCACAATTCCCATTTTCTCGGTACCAATATCTCCTGTTGCCAATGCAGTTACTTTCTGGTTCCAGGGCGAAAAAAGGAAACCATTGTAGTGACCATTAGCAAAGGGTCGACTATCTAAGTTTACAATGCCATAGTCAGGGTAATTATAAGCGAAAAACAAATTATCATTCTGTTGCTCTGGGTAATCCTTTGCGGTCATACCTGAAGCAATAGCAGTTATGCTGGTTGTGCCAATGTCTGGTCTATCCCAATTCAGTTTTTTAAAACGCAGACCGCCACTTTTTGCATTGCCATCCATAACGTATACATCATTTGAAGTATTAAAAACAACCTCTTGAGGTTCATGCATTCCCCGTGTTATGGCCTCATTCCATTTACCATATGTCCACTGTGAACTAGGGTGTGCTTTTGCAAAATCCCAATATCCATTATCCGCAAAATTATGTTTATCATTAACATACCCCATACAGTGCAGGCTTTCATCCACGATATCTAAGTCTTTGGTATAATCATAGGCAGCATAAAACCACAACCCATCTGGGGCAAGTTTTAACACTTCATCTATCATAATATGCATATCCCTATGCGTAGGAAAATCTTTTGGGTAGTCTTTCGGTTGTTCCAATGTATCTATGTGATTTTTAACCATAGCCGGCAGTATTGGTTGTATGGCGCAAGTATATTCTAAGCCATTTCTTTTTCTGTCAGCCTTTGCCCAGTACAAAAGATCACGCCATACGCTTAAATCACTTGTATATGCATCGATTAGCAAAACATCACACCTGAAAGTCATAAAATCATTTCCTGTGTATAGGCTTCCATCTGCCAACTCAATAAGGGTGGATTCAGGCCTGACCGGATCTCCATTCCAATTGACGTGATTTTGAAAATCAATCAATACAAGCGCCCCTGGGACCTGACGATTTGTTGTCATACCGAAAACACTACAATATGTTTTGGTTACTCTTGCACGTGTTTTTGCTCTTGATTGTCAGGATCCGGTCCTCTTGATACGCAACTCCAAACTTCATCCCCAAGGTACCAGCCTTCTATATGGTCTTCACAATTGGGTATTCTATTAATTGCAGTTATTAGTAAATCAAGCGGCGAACCTGGTGCGGTATCAATCTCGTCATCTCTGTATCTTCGGACATTCCCATTATGATTGATAGAATCAGCAAAAATATCATATAAACTACCAATTACTATTTTAGCCTCAGGCTGACCAGCTATTATTTCATTAATTCTACTAGTCCAATATGCGGCTGTTCGGTCTGTTCTATCCCCGTATAGCAAGAAAAAATTAGTGCCAACATGGTTTGGGTCGCTTATGTCACCTTGATAAAAGGTTTGAACATTTTGAACCCTATCCCCAACTTGTGCTGAAAAAACACCGACAGGAAGCATTTTATCTCTTTGAGTATGCTCCATTTTTTGTGGGATGCTATTACAATTAAACAGAACAATAATTAGAAAAAAAAAGCCAATTCTCATACTAACTCCATTTTTAAATACAACATTAAATTATAACATTTTACTGATTTTTCATAAACCAGCTAACAGGCCACCAGTACCAGTGAAAAAATCAAAAGAAAAGCGGCTTAGCAGGTATACTTATTGTCCGTGTCTGGTAGCTTTTGTCATGTTTTCTTTTATCAACACTTTTTTATTTTTTACCCTTGTTTTTCCCGGCAACAACCCTATTTTATGCAAACAACCTGCTATGCGCCCCAACGCTTATATTTGCCCCGTACTGGTGCAATGCAGCATAAGCCTTGTTCGTTTCCACAACGGCGCTGTTATCACTATAGATGCTGTGGATGGAAGCATGTATCATGCATCCCCTTCCTGCCGTTATAGTATCTTTCCCGGCCGCCTCTCTGCCTCAAAGTTCTTGTACACGGCTTCAAGTATATCAGAAGCAATCCACTGGCACGACTCCCTTTTCCCAGATAATCTTTGTCTAAATATTTCAAACAAACTTTTCATAATTCATTTTTCAATTACTTTCCACTTAGTGTTTATTATCAATTCTTTCGGTTTGTCTCCATTATAAAAAGTCCGAATTTTTATTTTAGAATTTTTGGGCGGCTCACTTTCCCAAATAAGAATTGGGGTTCTTAGATGCCAAGTATCCTTCGGTTGTATCTGATTCAACTCCTCAACATGTAAAGTTGCAAATAATTTCATGTTGTCTTTTACATTTGATTCCCTTTTCGCCCACCATGCTGATGGATAATTTTCCAAAGCATCATTGCTCATAAAAGTAATAATGCTATCACAAAACAATTGTACAATCGGCTTAAAAATTGTGTTCTTCCCTGTATTTAATATATCTATCTCATAATTTTCAATTGTTTCATAACCTGGGTTCCCGTTTCTTCTTTTCAATCTAATCACTATTTCATCAGCATCAATAAATTTTCCATCCTTAATATACTCTATATTTGGTGGTATAATAAAACGCATTTCTGCCGTTTTAAGGAGTTCCCCAACTTCTTTTTTTTGTGCGGCAATCTCCACATTTATTTTTTCAAAATGCTCTACTATACTTTCGTCTTGCATTTTCTTTAAATCTGTAATTTTAGTTTCGTATTCTTTACTATTTTGTCTTTCCCTTTCTACAAAAGAATCTAATTTGTCAGCATTTTTGTCAAAATTGTTCCTAACTTCACCAGATATTTTTTCTCGTAGGTCGTCTACTTTACTCTTCTCTTGCCTAATCTCATCACCAGTTCTTAATTGTAAATACCCAATACCTGCAATCAGTAAAACTACAATTAATGTAATTGTATTCATTTGTTTATTATGTATTTCTTGAATTATTTGTAGCGTAGATTTGTTTTTTTCAGTGACTTCTTCTTCTATCTTTGTTCTTATTTTTTTCCAGGGCCACATAATTCCATCCTTTTTTTTCTCCAAATATAGTGATTTTTATCTGTTCAAATTTATTCTCATAATTTATACTCCTAAGTTCATTATTTATAATTGCTTATACACAAAACTCTCACTCACCTCCAGCATCTTCACAAATTCCTGCACTATGTACTTGCCCTTACTCTTCCGTATAAAATCCCGCTTCATTTTATAAAGCGGGGCTGTGGTAAACCTGAACCGTACATGTTTCAATTCCATCATGAGTGTGAGGAATTTTTCTATTCCTATTACATCAAGTATATACTACGCATCATTACATAATCAATAATTTTACAGTATTGCATTCAATTCAGAATTTAGCTTATCCAATACTTACCTTTGCTCAATTAATTTAGAATCTCTTGATTTCCACAAATTCCAAAATCATCCGTAAAACGTGCATTTAATCATTTCCTCAACCGGCAAACATTTACTCCTCTTCCTGTTGCTCTCCATTCTACATTCTCCATTTTACATTCTACATTCTACATTCTACATTCCCAAATATTCTTTCCTTGTAAGTGGCATTTTCCCGCACGAAGTCTTTTTGTTCATAAGAACAAAGTGATAAAAGCCCGCTTCCCCACTTTCAAAACCGATCATCAGCATAAAAAGGCCCAAACGCATGACCCTGAAAGTAAACTCATTTACTTCTTTAACAATAGGATCATGTGCATTTTCCAAACGTGCGAGCCAGTGTTTGGCTGTAAGACGGTAATGTTCACGTACATTTTCCACATCATATAATTCAAACCCGGCTTTTTCCGCCTCCCCGATTATGGTACTAATCGGCTGTAAGTGGAAATCCGGCTGGAAATATCTGTCGATAAACTCCGGGCTTTTCCGGATTATTCTTGCCGGAACGGAAGAAACGGTTAATTGAAAAGAAAGGCCTTCGGGAGTTAAATGTGCGCGTATTTTTCTGAAATACTCCTGCAGCATTTCACTACCAACATGATGAAGCATTTCAACACTGGCAATTTTATCATACTTTTCACCTTCCGGCAGCTCACGGTAATCCGCGTACAATACTTCGCAGGTATCCTGCAGGCCGCGTTCACGGATTTTTTGGTTGGCATACTCAACCTGTTTCATGCTTAATGAAATGCCTTTGGCTTTAACGCCATAATGTTCAGCAGCATGCATTACTAAGGCTCCCCATCCGCAGCCAATATCCAAAAACTTTTCACCTTTTTGTAACATGAGTTTCTTGCATACACAATCCAACTTGTTTAATTGCGCTTCTTCAAGAGTAGCATCAAGCGATGGGAAATAAGCACCTGAATACACCATTCTGCTATCCAGCCATAATCCGAAAAACTCATTGGATGTATCATAATGGTAAGCGATAGCCTCTTTGTCGCGGTTTATTGAATGCAGTTTACCTTTACCGCGGTAAGCTGAATTTGCTTTTGTTATCAGAGCTGAAAAACCCAGTGACAATGCACTCCCCGCCAAACTTGCTATTTCAGTTTTAGACCATTTGTATGTTGCAAGTTGTTCACCGATTCTCACGGCTTCATATAAATCACCCTCGAGGTCAAAGTTATCGAGGAAGTAGGCTTCGGTTAAGGCCAAATCATTGGGCCGAAAAACTAGATTGAGTATCGCTTCCGGGTTTTTAAGAATAACCCGAAGTTTAGGCTGCTCTGTTTTATGAAAGGATAGTTCTGAATCGTCCCAAAACCTGAATGAAACCGAAGGATCCCGGACGACAGAAAACATTAGGCGTATAATTTTCTCTAAACGCTCTTTTAGTGCATTCGTTTGGTTATTCATATTATCTTTTTACTACTTTCATCATAAGTGGTTTTCTTTGTCTTAAGAGTATATCAGATTTAATCCCCGGAAAAGCATCAGTCGAAATAAAATCGTATTTCTGAATAAGCGCAGCTACTACTAACTGCATTTCGAACATGCCCAGCCTGTTGCCAAGGCAGGTATGCGGTCCCTGCCCAAAGGGCAGATAATCAAAACGTACCGGAACGGGATTCATATCACCGGCAAAACGGTTAGGATCGAATACAAGCGGGTTGGGCCAATAAGCAGGGTTCCGGTGAATGACATAAGGCGAGATCATTATCCAATCCCCCTTATGTAATTGATAACCGTCTATGACATCATCTTCTCCGGTTAGCCGGTGAAAAGTCCAAACAACCGGATATATCCGCATCACCTCTTTAATAAACATTAATAGTTCAGGTAAATTTCCGAGCTGATCATGGAGCGGTGCACTGCCATTACACATGCTAAATACTTCTTCCCGCACTTTCTGCACATGTTCCGGATATTTTGCCAAACAATACCACAGCCATCCAAAAGTCTCACCTACAGTATCATACCCGGCAAAAACAATATTTTTCACCTGATCAATTGCCTCTTCTTTTGAACAACCACCCTGCCGGGAGGCATCCAGTAATGTTTGCAAGAACACCATTGGTTCGGCTTTGCCCTGTTCTGCAGTTTCAAATATTTGTACTGAGAAACGGTGTAATAAATCAAACGCGGCCCATATATCACGCGGGGTACCCAGCTTTGTTTCTTTGCCGAAAACTAGTTTTGTTGCCTCTCGTACTGAATGACGGTAAAAAGAAACGTAATCATAAACTTTATCCAAAGCGGGTAAAATTACTTCAACATCAATTGCCGGGTTGTTTATAAACATCGTGCGGTAGGAAATTCTTGCAGCTAACTTTTTTAATTGATAAGTAAAATTTACGTGCCCGCCGGTTTTAACAGCTGTTTCTAATACCGCTCCAAATATTTCCAGTTCATCAATAATAATCGGATAAAAGTCATCAAAATACTTTGCATGGAACGCGGTAGAGACAGCCTGCCGCTGCCTTTTCCAGTCATTCTCACCGGATATGAATATACCATTACCCAAAATTGGTTTTAATTCCATTGCAGATTTACCACGGGAATAATTCTGCACATTAGTTTTTAGTATATGTTTAATATATTCAGGTTCACTAATAAAGATAAAGTTACTTTTATCGAATCCGATTTTCATAATACCTTCACCGGATTGAGCCAGTTCAGCAAGAGTATCAGGAAGATTGTAGAGCATGCGCGGCAGTAATGACAAGAGCTGTAAGCCCTTTATCTGTTTTAATTTTTTCATATTAACAACTCGTAAAATTGAGCATTTACTAAATATGTGTCGGTTACTGTTAGTGATTTCAGGTGTGCTGACATGAGCTGCTTTTTATGCTCGATCGGCTTCCTGAAATATACAGATTTTACTAACTATAAAAAACAAAACCGCCTGCTGCGCTTGGAAAGAAATAAAAAAAAGGCTGCATAAAGCAGCCCCTTTTTATGGACGGGAAAGTTTTATTTAACGAGCATTAATTTTTTTACCGAGCGGAACCCTGCTGTTTTCAGTTCATACAGATAAACACCGCTGGCAAAATTTTGTGCATTAAACTCGATGGAATGGAAGCCCTTATCCAATTCTTTGTTTAAGAGTTCGCCAACCATTTCGCCTAACTGATTGTATATTCTCAGGGTAGTCTCACCTTTTTCAGGAATACTGAATTTAATAGTTGTTGACGGATTAAACGGATTAGGATAATTCTGCATGAGGCCAAAATTAGCCGGAACATCAACTCTCTCAACACGCAGCGATTTTATTAACTGATTATTAATAGTAATTGGTGTGGATTCATTAACGATTGAGTTAATTAATTTTCCGCCTGTAGCAGCATGTGTTATCCGGAGTGACCCACCGGTTACACTAAGTTTAACCGGATATTCCATCTGTGATAATTGTATCGTTGCAGGGTTTGTTGCAAGGTTCGCTATTGCCCTGTCACCCTCGAACCGGATGTCGAAAATACCTGCCGGGGGCTGTGGAGGCAGAAAGGCGGCTGGATTGTTATCATTATCAGCACCTGCACCATAAAGAATGGCAGTATTATTAACTGCATCCGCGATTGCTATTTTTATCCAATTGCTGTTAATTGCCTGTTGAGCATCAACAGTTGTTTTCTGAACTCCCGGGGAAGGTAAAAGTAACTGGCCACTCTGGCTGGCTCTCACCCAGTACCCTTTACCCGGCTGCAATGCTGAGGCAGTAGTATAGCCATTAGCATACCCGTAATACACGCTGTTAATAATACCCGCGGGATTAGAGGTTATTTGCGCAACCGCGGCTTCGTTGGAATAAACACCAACCAGATTCCATCCCGATACCACCGGAACAACATTGCTGTTTACCATGTTACCGCACATACTTTGCGACACGGCTGAACCGTAACGTACCCAGTAGCCTTTTCCGTTGTTTAATTCGGCAGCGGTAGTGTAACCATTATTATACGCGTACATTGGTGATGTCGCCTGCGGGAACAAAACGCTTGCTGTCATAACGTTTGCAGCATACGGTGCGCTTACTAAATTCCATCCGGAAGCAATCTGAATATTCTGGCACGTTTGTTTGGTGTATTCAATCTTTAGCTGCATGATATTGGAGTTTTCCAATACATAACTGCCTTGGTTTTTCATATTAACATTTACTATAGCTCCGGTAATGGCATCTTTTAATGTAAAATTACCTGCCGGAAGGAGAGAAGGTTCCCAAGTAAATGTAAAAGGATAACCACCAGCACCCGGTTGGAATAACAATTTCCAAGTTGCAGTTGTCAGTGTATCCCTTCTGAAATCCTTAAAGGAAAATTCAGCAGGGGTTACCGGTAATTCCATGCGGGCATCATATACACCACTTGGAGGCAAAGGAGGCAAAGTAACTTCACCTAATTGTGCATCAATTCCATCTGTAGCAACAGGAGAAAGCCCGAAGACTAAATTGGATTGTGTATTGCCTGCATCTTTTACATTTAAAGTTGAAGCCCAGGTAACCTGTACCGGCTGCACATAAGTAAATATTCCTATATCATCAAGATACCAACCGTCCCGTACTTGCGAGCCATCGGTCTTAAACTCAAATTTTAATTTAACCTGCTGACCTACATAAGCCGAAAAACTAATCTCTTCTTTTACCCAACTAGCTTTTGTACCATCATAACATGGAACTCCAAGAACCTGTGTTCCGGAACCTGAGCCCGGTTTTGTATATTGGCCGGCCAATGGTATCCATGAACTGCCATTATTTGTTGAAATTGACACGACACCGCAATCCCATTTTGTTTCAATGTCCCATTTTGTCATATAGGTTAAAACAGGGTTAGCAAGACCGGTTAGGTTGATTGCATTTTTAGTAATCATTGTAACGGTTATGTTGTTTGCATAATTTCCGTTTTTGCTGTCTGTAAACGAATTGGGAGCAGATACGTATGATGAAGTTGTTGCATCCCACAATTGCGTGCCGGTTGGTGTACCGGTAATATTCCATAATGCTGACGGGGCAGTAGTGGTATCCCTGAACACGAATGACGGTGTTCCAAGCACAACACTAATCGTATCCGAGGCCATCAATGAACTGCCGGTATATATTTTAAGAACAAGCTTTACCTTTTCTTGTATCGGGGCATTCGGTGCAATGCTAAATGCAAATGCTGATGCCGGTTGATATACACTTCTTGCAGAAACCGAATCAACCGATAAACTGCCTGATGTTACGGTGACATATTGGCTGACTGCCGAAAGCTGCAACTGTAAATTATACCCCGTGGAAAGGCCTTTATTTTTCAAGGCAAAATTCATCTGCACGTTGTCACCGGGATTAATATACTGTTGGCTGAACGTGACATTATTCAATGAAACATATTCTCCGGCAACCCAAGTATAATACAGGTTTGGCATCAGGTTTTCTATAGCTAACGGGAAAATACGGTTTTGCTCCGGCCAAAAACCATCGGACGAGCCACCCACTTCAGGAGTCATCACAATTACTTTTCCACGTGTGGTCAAATCGCCGTCATACATAAAATCGTCGCTATTACCGCGGGTTGAATAGCCGACTGTTTGTAAATCCGTACCAAGTTCATACCCATTATATGCTACCATATCATTGCCATACTCACGGAAAATTAAGGAGTCGGGTGTTTCATGACCCAAAGCACCATACGGGAAGATTAACAAATTCGAGTACGTGTGATAGTTAAGAGCAGTTTTAAACCTGTGGCCATTTACAAAATCACGCATAGCTGCAACTTCACTCTCTGAGAATGGGGCGGTTCCACGGTATGTTTCAGATGAAGTTGATGTGCTGGAACCGCCGTTATTGGCATTCCAGTAATTCATCGGGCCGTAATTTCTGTTCAGGTCAATTCCATAGGTGCCATCACCGTTATTTTTCCTGTTCTTACGCCACATACCGCCGCCTGAAGGGCTGGAAGTACGGTTGTATTCGTACCCGTCAACATTAACAACGGGAATAAAGTATATCTGCCTGTTATCAACAAGATATTTAACTGAAGGATTCGTGTTGTAATTCTCAAGAAGGTAAAACATGTAATACATTACTGCCATCATGCCTTGCGGCTCTCTTGCATGATGCATTCCCGTGTAAAGCACTTCGGGTTCATTTTCATTTTGATCAGGATTATCCGAAATCTTTACTCCGTAAATAGGTTTATTTTCAACAGTCATACCCACCAAAAACTTGGAGGTTATCAGATTGGGGAAATGGATTTTCATAGAATCTAATTGCTGATTAACTTCTGCAACAGTGTAAAAGCCGGCGTGGCTACCGAATCCAAATCCTTCAACATTGTGCAATGCCTTGCTTTCTGCTTTGGCTCTGCTTTTTTCAGCGTCGGTCATTTTTGGTAAGTTTTTAAAATAGGTTTCCCAGCTGCTTATCATAATATCAAACTTGAATCCCGCATTTTGCAGCACGGCTACTTCACTTTCCGCGATAAACAGGATAAGCTGATTTTTGTTTTCCAGAACACTATGCTCAATGTCAAAATCCATTCGGCCTAACCGTTGAATATCATTCTGTGGGTTAGTGAGATAGACTTTAACTTGCTTAAAATCCTCTGCTTTGAGCAGAACATGAGAAAAAAGCAAAGCCGCAACTATAAAATACAGGTACATTTTTTTCATATGGGTTTACCCGGTAAATAAATAAAAAATTTTGTTTGCAGATGTTAACTACCAATAGCAAACCAATGCCCGGAATTCCCCGGGCATCGGTGAAAGTGTTTTTCAAAACACAGAAAAATAAGGAAAAGAATGGTAAAAAAAAGGGATATTATCAGGCTTCAAATTCCAGTAATAACTGCCCTTTAGCAACCTGATCACCAACACGGACAGCTACTTTTTTTATTTTACCTTCACGGATCGATTTTATATCGTTTTTCATTTTCATTGCTTCGAGTATAAGCAGCGAATCACCCGGATGTACAACATCCCCGGCCTTAACAAAAACCTGCAAAATTCCACCGGGAATAATTGCGTGCAACATGTTCAGGTTTTTGGGAATATATTTTTTCCGGGTCAAAAACTTTTTATGTAATGTTGTTTCGTAACTCGTAGAATCGACAATGAGTTCATTTTTATCCATTTCGTTCTCCACTTAAAACGGGGGGATGCCGTGTTTTCTGTAAGGACGGCATTCTTCCTTATTTGCACACAACTTAAGTGAATGAATAAGATTTTTTCTCGTTTCTGCAGGGTTTATTACACCGTCAATATGCCCGTTTTTTGCTGCAACATAAGGGTTAGCAAATTTTTCGGTGTATTCCTGAACCTTTAACTTCCGTGTCGCATCGGGGTCGGTAGAACTGCTAATTTCCTGCTTGAAGATGATGTTTGCTGCACCCTCAGGACCCATAACGGCTATCTCAGCCGTAGGCCAGGCAAAAACAAAATCGGCTCCCAAGTGCCTTGAACACATGGCAATATATCCGCCGCCATACGCTTTTCTGAGTATAAGAGTAATTTTCGGAACGGTAGCTTCGCTGTATGAATAGAGAATTTTTGCCCCGTGCCGTATTACTCCCGCGTGCTCCTGATCAACACCCGGCAAATATCCGGGTAAATCAACAAGGGTAATTAGTGGAATACTGAATGCATCGCAAAACCGGATAAACCGGGCGGCTTTATCCGATGAATCAACATCAAGAACGCCCGCAAGCACCAACGGCTGATTACCAATGATACCAACTGTTTCACCGTTGAGGCGTGCGAAACCAATAACAATATTCGAAGCCCAAAATTCCTGAATTTCAAGAAAATCCGAATTGTCAAAAATCGCTCTAATAACGTGGCGCATATCATATGGCTTTGTCGGTTCCGAGGGGATAATCTTTTCTATATCGAAAGAAAGCTTTGGCGGTTTAGGGGGATATGACTGCGCTTTTTGTTTATTATTCCACGGAATAAATGACATTAACCTTTTTATCTGATCAAAGCATTCCTGCTCGGTACTTGCAAAAAAATGTGCATTGCCGGTAATTTCCGTCTGCACTCTCGCTCCGCCTAAATCTTCCATCGAAATATCTTCGCCAAGCACTGTTTTAATTACTTCAGGGCCGGTTATAAACATTTTGGAAATTTTATCGACAACAAAAACGAAATCTGTTAATGCGGGCGAATAGACTGCACCGCCCGCGCATGGGCCAAGTATAACAGAAATTTGTGGAACGACACCTGTCCATTATCTTTGTTATTTTGCGCGCATGCATAAGGCCCAATGACCCGCCTGCAACCGTAAAATCCTGAGCAAAAACCGCGACAGGATAACCACTTATGGTTCCCGTGCCTGTTATCACGCCGTCAGCCGGCAGAAATTTCTTATCTAATCCAAAATCTTTACCCGTATGTTCTACAAATAAATCCGTTTCCTGAAACGACTCCTGATCTAACAAGTATATTATTCTGTCCCTGGCGTACATTTTCCCCATCTGTATCTGCTTTTCAACCGCTTTACTATCCTTTGCAGGAATTGCTTTCTCCCGGCGGGTAAAAAATTCAAATACTTTCTCAATAATACCCATGGTCTCATCCTATTTAGAAATTTGAAAAATGTATCCTTAAAAATAACTCTTTTTTACCTCGTTTATAAAATTATTTTTTTCCGGGTTGGCAGATAGTAGTATTTTACAAGTATGTTTCATAAAATTACAGCAAAATGCTCCGTTTAGCTTTACGTTATTCTTTTTTACTTCTCGTGCTCACTGTTTCAGCACAAAATATTCAAGGTACCAATGGCCTTGCAAAAATGGGGA
>JACPGF010000156.1:10952-13335 GCA_016182615.1 Ignavibacteriales bacterium | reverse complement strand
GAACTTCCAAATCCTGTAAAAAAAATAATTAATCCTAATGCAAATACAGAGAAAATGGCCGCGCATTTCTGAGCGGCCATTTCTTGTTTATTTGTTTATTTCATAAGCATCAGTTTTTTAACCGAGGAGAACTTCTCTGTTTTTAGTGTAAAGAAATATACTCCTGAAGGCACGTCTGCTGCGTTCCATTCAACCGAATGGAAACCACTTTCCTTCTCACCTGCAAACAATGTTGTTACCAATTGACCTAACTGATTATACACCGATAGAGAAACATGTGCTTTTTCGGGTATGGTAAAGCTGATTGTGGTTGAAGGATTGAATGGATTAGGATAATTCTGCAATAGTTCATAAGTAACCGGGTTAACCAGCGCACTTATTTCAACAGAAGTTACCGCTGCATTATTAATTGCACATTGCTCACCGCTATGGAGAATTGCATTTACCAGTTTACCGCCGCTTGCCATATCTCTCAGCCGCAGTTCAGTACCTTCTGCACGGATAGTAACCGGATACTGTGCATTGCTCATAAGAATTGATTGAGATGCAGCGCCAATATATTCAGCGTTTCTTTGAGAAGCGAATCGCACATCAAATACACCCGCCGGAGCAGAGGCGGCTGGTCAAATGCACCTGAAGCCGCTGCCGTTGAATTATGAGCAGCGTATAACACAGCGCTCTTTCCAGCGGCATCGGTAACAATTATGCGCCCCCAGTTTTTATCAACTGCCTGAACAAAATTATTATTACCTTTTGCTACAGGAATGGGCATAGTCATGGTGCCTGCTTGTGAGACACGAACCCAGTAACCTTTCCCTTTTTCCAACGTCGTAGCAACAACATATCCGTTATTGAATCCGAAGAAGGAGGAATTGATTATTCCGGCAGGAACAGTAGTTACTCCATCAGCGGGAACATTATACAGATATGGACCAATCATGTTCCAGCCAGCAGCTACATTTATTGTACTACTCGTTACCTCAACACCAGTTATACTAAAAGTGGCCGGAGCAGGATACCGCACCCAGTAACCGAATCCGTTGGCAAGTGTCGGGGTTACCACATACCCGTTGTTATATCCAAAAACAGAAGAATTGGCACCGCTGAATAAAGTTGTTGCAGTCATATCCGGAGCAACAACACCAACCGAAACCATATTCCAACCCTCGGCCATCGACATCGGGATAACGCTTGAGATGGAGATTGAGAATAAACCTCCGCTTACCGCAAAAACTGTATCAGCAGCTGCATCACTTACCCGCACTTTACATTGTGCAGAAGGTGTATTTGGTATAACCCAGGCATAAGTTCCGGTTGAAGCAGGAACAGAAGCAACTATAGGCAGCCAGGTTGTGCCTGCATCAGTTGAGTATTTTATTGCAACATTGCTAATACCACTGCTTGTCCAGGTGATATTTTGCGTTGTGTGAACACTCCAGGTTAAACCATTCGCGGGCGCGGTTACAGAAAGCGCGGGTACCGGGCTTCTAACTATTCGGCCGCTTGCACCGCATGCCCAGACTGCCGTGCCATTTCTGGCTTTACCAATTGCATATAGAGTCGTCGTTGATGTACTTGCAGATGTCCATGTAGTACCATCAGTACTTGCATAGACCGTACCAGTCCGGGTTACATACCATGTTCCTGCACTGGCTGTGCAGCCAAACGAGGAACCA
The DNA here is from genome assembly GCA_016182615.1 of Ignavibacteriales bacterium. Lineage (GTDB taxonomy): Bacteria > Bacteroidota > Ignavibacteria > Ignavibacteriales > Ignavibacteriaceae > JACPGF01. The sequence goes on along the minus strand of JACPGF010000156.1, from coordinate 11,659 downwards.
CTGCCCGGCAATGTTGCAAGGCTCCATGCAGTGCCGCCATTGGTTGTTTTAGCAACTGTTGATGCACCGCCAGTAAAACCGGTGCTTCCTGAGAAATAGACGCAATAGGAATTTGCCTGCCCTGTAGTAGCCTGTGCCGCCCAAGTCGCACCGTAATCGGATGAATAATAGATTTTTGAACTGTTCGTTCCGAACCAAATATTATTACCACTGGTGTATAAACTATTATTCCATCCTGCTTCAGTTCCAACCTGTGCAAGGCGCAAACCGGTTGAGTCCCAGGTAGCGCCTCCATCGGTGGTTTTCCACATAGACCATCTTGCACCGACAGGGTCACCCATCATAAAACCATTGGTTGGACTGGAAAAATCGAACGCATCAATAAAACCACCGGATTGAGTAAATACCTGCGTCCAGGTTGTACCCCCGTTTGTAGTTTTATACACGAATGTTCCACTCGTGGACGATGAGGTACAGAGTGCATTGTTTGCATCAAATCCATACACGAAAGTCACATCGTTTGCTGTGCCTATAACCGAACCACCGCCAACGTTTGCCCACGTTGTACCACCGTTTGTTGTCCTGAGTACCTGTCCGGTTGCTCCACTAACCCAACAGACATTATTATCCACCGCGGAAACCGATTGTAAGTTTCCAGTGGCACCTGATGTTTGAACAACCCACTGTGCATTCATCTGTACTGTTGC
>JACPGF010000156.1:0-10944 GCA_016182615.1 Ignavibacteriales bacterium | reverse complement strand
CAGGCAGAGTATGAATAAAAGAATTGATCTCATGTGAACCTCTTTGTTTATTGATAAGTAAGTGACAAAAAATTTATTAGTAATTTTTTTTGACAATAAAAGTAAATCCGCATTTGTGAAAGTATTGTACAAATGCACTCTGCTACGATGCGATTACTGCGTTTATAGCAGCGGGATTGACAAGGAAAGAGAACCCAGCCAATCCCTAAAACTTATGACAATGTTTTTCCTCCTGAAGCTTGCTACTATTTCATCAGAAGAAGCTTTTTAACAGATGTAAAATCTTTGGTTTTCATTTCGCAGAAATAGACACCCGATGGCATATTCCCGGCGTTCCATTCGACAGAATAAAAACCTGCATCCTTTTCTCCAAAAAACAAGGTTTGCACAAGCTGCCCCAACTGATTATAAATAATGAGTGAGACAAGGCTTTTTTCAGGTAATCCGTACCGGATAGTTGTTGCCGGATTAAACGGGTTTGGATAGTTTTGGCTTAATTCATATACAGTTGGTTTATCTATTGATAGCAGTTCAAGCATCTGAATTCCGGAATTTTGCAGTACGACGGACTGGCCGTTCAGTATTGTTTTGCTTAATTCTCTTCCGCTGGTTGCCTTGTCTTGTATAATAATTGATGCACCTTCAAGCCGTATAACCACAGGATATTTTGCACCATTTATTGAAAAAGACTTGGGTGTTGATCCGATACATTCCGCCATTGCATTATTGGAGTAACGGACATCAAAAACACCAGCTGGTGGAAGCGGCGGTAAATCGAAAACTGCATTGTAGGCACCTGCATTAGCAATATATAATACAGCGCTTTTCCCGTCAGCGTCAGATACGATTACTTTTCCCCAATCCTTATTTGGACTAATACTTGTGGTTTGGATGCCATCTTTTTTGAGAAAAGCAGGTAAATTTAAAGTACCCGCAGCCGTTGTCCTTACCCAGTACCCTTTTCCGGCATTTAGGGTGGCTGCTTGAGTGTAACCATTTTCAAAACCAAAGTATAATGAATTAACAATACCGGATGGAGTCGTAGTTAAATCAGCAACAGGAATATTCGTATTGAAAATACCAATCATATTCCAACCGGCAGCAAGCGGAATCGTTGTGCCGGAAACGGCTGTTCCACTTATCGTAAAACTTGAAGCCGCGGGATAACGTACCCAGTAACCTGCCCCGTTAGTAAGTACCGTTTGTGTTACATATCCATTATTGTATGAAAAAACAGAAGAGTTCATACCAGGATAAAGAGCCGAGGCAGTCATATCAGCCGCCACAACCGGTACAGAAGTCATATTCCATCCTATTGCCATGTTCATGGGAATACTAATTATCTGTTGAGCAGAGATGGTAAAAACTGCATTGCTGATGTCAAATATCGTGTCGATAACAGCATCCGCGATCCGGACTTTGCATTGTGTACCGGGGGTGTTGGGAATAGTCCACGCGTAAGTTCCGCCAGCCGCTGGAATATTTGTTGCAACCGGCATCCAGTTTGTACCATTATCGGTTGTGTATTTTATTGACACATTTGTTATTCCGGCTGTATTATTCCATGTAATATTTTTAACAGAGCCAATCAGCCAGCCTTCGCCGCCATTTGGTGAGGTTACAATAATAGACGGGCCGGAAGACAGCGGGATAGCACCTTCATCCGCGCCCATGTATGGTGTCAAGAAGCCGCGTGTCTCATTATCGATGTCGGTTGTAACACCGGCAATTGGTGTTCCAGCCAAATTGTTATCGCCGAGTGATGTACCCGAGAGGTGCAGGTCGGTACCCGAAGCAAATACTACCGAGTAAAATTTGGAATGCAATTCATTTGGAAAGGCGGCAGCCTGATACACTGCCAAGTCGGTAAAGAATAACGTGGACCAACCTGCATGAGAAGAACCTGTGCCCGTGGAAAAGTAAGTGTTGTAGTCCGCATCTACCACGCTAAAAGAGGTGTCAATGTATGACCCGGTATGGATGCCGCTGCCTCCACTTCTTTCATTAATACAAATATTGTTTTTTTGCACGTAAGTGGATGTGTCACCGGTGTTCACTTTGTATATGCCTGCAGATGCAACCCCGGCGAGAACCCCGCTGCCATGTGACCCCGCGATACGGATAGAATTATAGACGACATTTGCTCCGTAGTCACCGGAACCAAATAAATGAATACCAATAACCGTAGCATTCTGGTTATCTAATGGAAGTGAAATAAAATTGTTTTCAATGGTTATTGTACCATTGCTCGGCAGTGAGGCATAAATTCCACGAATAGCCAAGGATGAAGAAGTTGAAGTGGATTGAATATTGTAAATTTTATTTTTGCGGATAACTGTTCCTCGGCCAGCACCACTTGCAGCGATATTAAACCCGTACATAAGGCTTGATGTCGAACTTGAAGTCTGGAAAATCGTACAATTTTCAACAGTAGTTGCCTGTGAAGAAGAAAGCATCCAAATAGCGGCATAACCAAAATTAGAGATTTCGCAAAATTGAATGGTATTATCCGAATTCGGGTTGGCAGCAGTGCCGGCAAACCCAAATCCACTTCGGCCGCCCGTTATTTTACAATAGCTAACCAAATTATTAGAGTTACCTGAAATATTGGTGGCGCTGGTTCCGAACTCAATTGCTCTTGGCCCGGCAACATTTGCCGTACTATTAATAACATTGATGTACTTTAGTGTATTGTTGCAGGCGCCATTAAGGAACCGAACAGTAAAACTGCCGGAAGTTGTTGAATTGTTCTTAATTGTCAGGTCGGCTGTGCTGCCTGTTCCGCCCGGTCTGCCATCGATGGTAACATAGTCTGCATCATCCAAAGTTATTATTGGAGTGTTTGTTGTTGCGGCAATAACTTCTCCCGTGTTCCCCTCCGCGGGGCGTATCGTGATATAGTTGCTTGCACTACTCCCTGACTTAAGTGCAAGGACAATGGGGAATGTCTCAGTGCTTCCATCGTAGGGCGTTAATAGCTCAATGATATATGCTTGGGTGAGGGGTGAAACAACGGCGCTATAGGCTGCCGATATACTATTATAGGTTGATAGTGTTGTTCCCGTGGTATCCTTTAACACAACACTGCCCGTCTGTGGGAACGCTTCAATACTCAAAAAGAGTAATAACATCATAAACGATAACATCCATCTGTACATCATACTATACCTCCATAAACTGGTGTGATATAAATTGAAAACAAAGAACTAGTTACGAATACAACCGTGTTAAGTTACGCATTTTTTTTGCCAATTACCATATCCCTACTTTAAGGTTTTTATGATTTTTTTACCGGGGAACCGATTCATTCTTAAAGGGTCGTTCTCCATTTTCCGCTTTTGTTTTTGCAAATTTTAAATTATGTTAAATGGTAACTAGTCATCGTATGTAAAATAAAGTCGAGTTGAGGCGTTTAATAAAAATTAGCAGCTTAAAAAGTACTGCGAAATTTTTATCACCTAACCTCAGACTTTCACGAAGTGATGGATACCCATAGTCTGAGGTTAGGAGATGGAAGATATTATAGATATAAGCCGAGTAGTTAAGTTAAGTTTTTATATTAAGAAGAAACATCTGTAGAATGCATTGTATAAAGTCCCCCACTGTTCTAAGCAGAAAAATGCAGTCCCCAGTTCGTTTTTTGAGAAATACCGTTTATAAGGAAATTAAAATCATGAGTAAATATTTAGGCCAATTGCCAGTTCTGCCCGTGAAAAGCTTAATGCAGACAATCGTATTCTACAAGGACATTTTAGGATTCGGCGATGAATGGTTCTGGGAGAGCAAAGAAGCCGGTATCAGCAAAGACGAAATGCATCTTGTATTCAGTCAAAATGAAGACTTTGTATCAGTATTGAATAATGATACACGCTGCTTTGAGCTTATGTGGTTCGTTCAGGATATCGAGGAGGTTTATCAAGATTATCAACAGAAAGAAATTCCTTTTGAACTTCCACTGATGGTACAGCCCTGGGGGCTAAAAGAATTTGCCTTTAAGGATATTAACGGCTACCGGATTAGGGTTGCCGAACATGGTATTTCCACCGAAGAATGATTGTTAAATTGACTCGCTAATTAACTACGAAAGGTTCATTATGCAATCAAAGGCTAATACTCCGGATGAATATATTGCGTCACTGCCGGAAGACAGAAAAGAAGCCGTCTCAGAGTTGCGGAAAGTTATCAGGAAAAACTTACCGAAAGGTTTTCATGAGGAGATGGGTTACGGCATGCTCGGTTATGTTGTGCCGCATTCCTTGTATCCCAAAGGGTATCACTGCAACCCTAAATTACCGCTCCCTTTTCTTAATATAGCTTCGCAGAAAAATTTTATCGCCGTCTATCATATGGGATTATACTCAAGCCCCAAGTTAATGCAATGGTTTACAACAGAGTATCCGAAACATACTGATGCAAAGCTTGATATGGGTAAAGGCTGCATACGGTTTAAAAAACCGGGGCAAATTCCCTTTCAGCTCATCGGCGAATTGGCCTCAAAGATAACTGTTCAGGACTGGATTAATCTTTATGATGAGAACAGGAAGAAATAAATTTATTATTAAAAAAAAACAGGAAATTGTATATTGAGATACTGATATCCGGAATTATTACATGTAGCCAATTTGTGCTATTCCGGATGCAATTGAATATTGTTTTAAAATTCAGGGTACCGTATGAAAAACAAGTTGCCGGAAGAAGGACAGCCGAAAAGCTATTATCAAGTAAACGAAGCATACAAATTGCGTATGCAAAAGACTAACAGGGAAAGGTATCAGAAAGATCCCGAATACCACAAGGCCACTTTGGAGCGGGCTAAAAACAGGTATCATACCGATCCAGAGTATAAAGCAGCCACTATTGAGCGTGCTAAGCGAAGGTACCGGGAAAACCCTGAATACCGGAAAGCCACTCTTGAAAGAGTTTATTTGAAAAATAAACTTGTAGCAGAAGAGCGGAAGAAAAGAAAAGAACAAGAAGCTCAGCTGCTGAATAAAAAAAATACTCCGCTCGCTTAGCAGCAGGTCTATTTTGTTTATTTTAAAGCATGGATAAAGCAAAAAAAGTTCTTAAGGACATTTTCGGTTACGATTCGTTTCGTCCCCTTCAGGAAAGTATCATTCAAAGTGTTCTCGATAAAAAAGACACGCTGGTTATTATGCCAACCGGCGGAGGGAAATCGCTATGTTATCAGATACCCGCTTTGCTTTTTGAAGGCTTAACCATAGTTGTTTCACCGTTAATTTCACTGATGAAAGACCAAACCGGCCAGCTTCGCGAAAACGGGGTTGGTGTGGCAATGCTAAACAGTTCATTAAGTGCTGAACAGTATAGTAAAAATTACCAGTTAGTATTAACAAACAAAGTTAAGTTACTCTACCTTGCTCCTGAGTCACTTGGCAAGCTTGAAATTCTCGGTTTGCTGAGCAAAGTCAGACTCGATTGCATAACGGTCGATGAAGCTCATTGCATCTCGGAATGGGGGCACGACTTTAGGCCTGATTACCGGCAGCTCGGAGCACTTCGCAAACAATATCCCAACGCCGTTTGCATTGGTTTAACCGCCACTGCAACACCCCGCGTGCAGGATGATATCGTAACCAATCTATGCCTTATTAATGCACAGCGTTTTGTTGCAGGCTTCAACCGCGAAAATCTGTTCCTTCGTGTGGTAACCAAGGCTGACCCGTATGGCCAAACGCTGGACTTTTTACGCAGGCACAAAGACGAACCGGGCATTATCTATTGCTTTTCGCGTAAGCAGGTGGATAATCTCTACGAGGATTTGTCGGCTGTTGGTATCTCCTGCAAACCGTATCACGCGGGGCTTTCGGATGAAACCCGAGTGAAGAACCAAGACCTGTTTACACGCGATGAAGTGCAGGTTATTATAGCAACCATCGCTTTTGGAATGGGTATCAATAAATCGAACGTGCGCTTTGTATTACATTATGACCTGCCGAAAAATCTTGAATCATATTATCAGGAAATAGGACGGGCAGGCCGTGACGGAACGCCTGCCGAATGCTTGCTGCTATACAGTTATGCCGACGTTAATAAAATTAATTACTTTATTGAACAGAAAGATAACCCGGTTGAAAAAGCCGCGGCAAGGCAGCAATTAAATGCAATGCTGCAATACGCTGAGTGGAACCGCTGCCGACGAATTCCATTGATTACCCATTTTGGTGAAAAATGGCCGGAGGAAGAATGCGAGACCTGTGACAACTGTACTGTTGATTTGGCAAAACAGGTTGATATTACCATCGAGGCACAAAAGTTTTTATCCGCGGTTAAACGCACCAACGAGATGTACGGCGTAAACTATATTGTTGATGTGCTGACCGGCTCAAAAAGTGCAAAAATTCTTGACACGGGCCATCACAACCTGAGTGTATATGGCGTTGGTAGCGAGCACCCCAAAAAACAGTGGATGCATCTTGCGCAGCAGTTTATCAAAAAAGGTTTACTTAACAGAGAAGAAGAATTCGGTGGTCTGAGGCTGACAGCCAAAGCGATGAATGTTTTATTTAAAGGCGAAAAAGTGCTTGGTCTGTTAGAAGAGAAGGCGGTCACCTGAGGCGGAAAAGGAAGGAAATCGCGGAGCGGATGAACATCCCTCCATTCTACATTTTTTCGGATCGCACACTTATGCTGATGACCGAACAAGTTCCGCAGAATATGCATGAATTCGGAAAAGTGGGCGGTGTTGGTGAGGCCAAAAAGCAGCAATACGGCAAGCATTTCCTTGCAGTTATCAGTAAATACTGTAAAGAAAATTCCTTTGTAAAGTCCGCTGCACCTCAGTTATCAGTCCGGCCTTCGAAGCAGGCTGCCGCTAAAGCAGCTGACAACCTCCATAAAAAACCGGCAAAACCAGCCCGGCAGGATATTGTTATTGAACTCTATAACAAGGGCCTTAGTCTCGGACAGCTTGCCCACCATTTCGAGGTGAAAGAGCCAACCATTGTAAAATACCTGCTAGCCCACGTCGAAGCAGGAAACCCGCTGAACACCCGTTTACTGCTTGACGCGGTAAAGGCTTCTCCTGAAAACAGGGTTAAGGTTTTCGAGTGTTTTAAATCCGAATCCTGCGAGCGCTTGACACCTGTTTTTGAAAAGCTGAACGGTACCATCAGTTATGAAGACCTGCATTTATTGCGCATCGTGTATCTCATAAAAAATCTTCCAAAATCCGCTAAATAGAAAATCCGTATGGCCTATAACGAAAAGTTTGCAAACAGGATACGCGAATACCTTATGCAATTTCATCACATCGAAGAGAAACAGATGATGGGAGGTATAGTGTTTATGTATAATGAGAAAATGTGCGTTGGTGTTGTTAAAGATGATATGATGTGCCGCATTGACCCGGAGAAGTATGCTTCTGCACTTGAACAGCACGGCTGCCGGGCGATGGTTTTTGGTACCCGGACACTAAAAGGGTATGTGCTGATTGACGAAAGCGGTATGCGCTCGAAAGAAGATTTTGCATACTGGATAGGGCTTGCGTTGGAATATAACCCGAAGGCAAATCGGGCCAAGAAGAAGAAAAAAGATTAATTTTAATGAGCATGGAATCCTATCCTCTAAAAGCAGCAATATTTGCTCTGGGCACATCTGCTATGCATTTAGTGACAAAAAATGTGCAGGAGGCTACGAGGCAAAAAGGAAATGGCTTGCTTTACACTTTCCCAACGGCTACAGTTTTAGAAAGTTTGATATTCGCGGAAAAGTGTTTATCGAGTATTGCCCGGCTGAAGAGGCATGGGCTCCCAATGTTCAAATACTTAGTAAAGATGTTGTAACAAATGTTCGGCTGTTCGTAAGATTGAGAGTATTAAGTGAACCTCCATGTATACACCCGCAAACCAAACGAAGAAAGAAACCCCACCTATTGTAAATAATCGCATCATTTGCTATTTTATGGAAGTTCTCTGGTTATCAAGATATCCTTCAATCACCTCTGAACCTTATGCTGCCGGTATTGTTGTTTTTATGTAGTAGCTAATCTTTGATGTTGCCATTTGGATGGCACTGATAGTTATTAGCGCATAGATAAATAAACAGGACTATTACAATGAAATGTTACCTTACTTTCTTATACGTTCTACTCCAAGTTATAACTTGTGCCCAGACCCTTAGCCGCGACAAACTCATCCAGGAAGCTCGAAAATCTGTCGTATGGATTCACTCATTTGGATGGCCAACAGAAATTGGTATGGGTAAGTATTCTTTCGGTACTGGGTTTGTCGTTAATGGTGATTTAATTATTACCAACCATCATGTCGTTAAAAATGCAACCGGATTGATAATATATGACAGTGCAAAGGAAGAAAATTCTTTCATAGCCTATCCAGTCTGGTCAGATTCTGTACTTGACCTTGCGATTCTCCGCACAGTTGATAAGCTTACACTCCCTTCCCTCACACTAGCAAATCAATGGGATCTTAAACTCGGCGAAGACATTCTTGTAATCGGATTCCCCGGCGAAACTTACAAATAAATATGGATGGAAAAGTTGTCGGTGTCGTTTTCTCGAAGATGGCTGGATACGGTATTGAGGGAATGGGATTTTTGAGAAATGTTGATTTTGTGAGGAAGGCTATTAACCGCGCACCATCATTATCCCAGATCGATTTTAAGAAAACACTCGGAACTAGCTCGTTAAAGGCATATAAAAATCTTTGTCTGGGGCAGCAAAAAATGTGGCTGTCAAAAATGACTGATGATAATGCTACCCGGCGGCTGCAAATAGAAGGGGCAAAAAAACTATTGTTCGAATCGATTGATGAAGATGCAAGGTATGCCGACGCCCACTATTTTCTTGCTGCGTTCTTTTTCGAAGAGGCGTTAACATTTTGTTTTGATGGGCAGGATTATTCCGCGAATGCATCAGCGGCTAATTTTGAAAAGGAAGTGGAGAAGGCAATATCCATTAAGCCCAGTTTGCAATACAATGCTGCCACAAAGAGTATGAAAAATTATGCGGCAAATGGAAAAATTAAATGCACGGAGCTTCGAACCATTGTACTGGCGAATAGGACAACCCAAATCAATAAGCTAGAGCGCATAATTGAATTTAATGAATATCTTGAATCGGGTGAGGCTCCGAAAGTACTTCAAAAAACATTAAGATACGGCAGTGCTGAATACGAGCACAGATCCGAGCGCACCGAGGGAAATACAAACAATTCCAGCCACGAGAAATTGAATCCTTTTATGCAAGTTATGGAACGTGTAAATCCCTCACTTGCATTTACCAGCGTGTATCTGGCTAAACCGCTTTTCAAGGATGGACTGGATATTTCGTTTAAAAATTTTATAATGAGAATTATACTTATCTGGGGGGCATTGTAAAAACACTTTTCGGCAAATTTTTATTACAGAAATCCGATTCCAGTTTACATATTCCACTATGGAATGTCGGCTTCGTATCCAGTAACAGGGATAACTGCTGGAAATTTTCTGCCGGTCAAATGAATTTGCTGAAAGAAGTTAAAAAGACTACACTGATTTTTGGCTCACTCAAAGAGTATTCTGCTGTTGAACTGAAAAAAACTTTTTTTGCAAAGCTGGATGCCGACTTTCTGATAACAACACCCGTTTGGGTGAATTTTTTGATAAACTATCCGCTCATTAGCAATGGCAGCGAATATTATCAGGTTGGTGCCGGTATAACAGTCCGGTTTTTCCCGATATAGTGATTTCCAGTTAAAACAACTTATACGGGCAGAAGTTTCTTTTTGCAAACAGTTTTGTAATAAAATATCTAAATCTGCATTTCATGCAACGTTACCAAGAGCAATTCTCTAAGAAAACCTTGCTTGCAAATCCTCATTCAGGGTTCGCTATACAGATATGCTCTCATATTGGCCATTTGAAAAAGTCATTTATTGTTCTCTCCGTTTCCCTCCAACCAAGTCACTGTACCATCGGTTGATGTAAAAACAATGGCACCATTCAGCACAAGCGGTGTGGAAAAAATTCCGCCAAGTTCAAATTCCACATCAAGAAATTGTTCATTGGAAGTGATGATGGAATAAATATCATCGCGGTACGAGTCATTGGCTTTGAAATATTTTGATTTATTTGCCGTGTATGCATCGGTTGCCTGTGCCCAAAGTTTTTTTCCGGAAACTGTCCGCATCGCGTGGAGTTTACCGATGGTTGTTCCAACGTATAACATGCTGCTGTCGAAAGCACAATTACCGAATATCAGAAATTCCATTTCCCGCTTCCAGTTCTCTTTACCGGTTAATGGATTAGCCGAAATGAGGACACGCTCATCTGCCCCGCCGGTAAATAATGTTGAATCATAAATTGTATTGGATAAACACCAGCCTTTTGTATAAGCCTTGTTCCACCTGCAAAAACCTTTTTCCTGATCGAGCGCATAGACGTTATAATCCCTAGCGCCAACAATAACAACACCGCCAAAACAAACCGGCGAACCCTGCACTTCGCCTTTAGGGAAATACCTGTGGCCTACCGTCTTAAACTTCCATATTTGTTTACCGGTTTTTTCATGCAGCGCATAAACGTTCCCGTCAAACGAGCCAAAAAATATCTTACCGGAATCTATTGCCGGAGTGGTGTGTATTATACCATCGGTTTTATATGACCATAAAAGCGTTCCGGTTTTTTCTTTAATCGCGTAAAAGTAAGTATCACCACTGCCAAAGAAAATAACACCATTATGCACGGCAGGTGTTGAATGGAAATAGTCTGCAAAATCGTATTTCGCTTCACCTTTTGCCATAAATTTCCAGATGACTTTTCCGGATTTGGCTTCCAAAGCATACAAAAATCCATCTCCCCCGTTCAGATAGATGTTGCCGCCGCTTGCACACACGTTTGAACGGATTTCACCTTTTGTTTTAAACTTCCAGACAGGCTTTAAGCCTGCCTCGCTAAGGGCATATAACGTGCTGTCTAAGCCGCCAA
>JACPGF010000155.1 GCA_016182615.1 Ignavibacteriales bacterium | reverse complement strand
TAAGTACGTCCTTGATATTGGACAGATCAGTTTGCTTTTTGCTCAGAAAGTGAGCCATTGCAAGAATTGTTGCAATTTTAGCAACCTCCGAAGGTTGAAAACTAAAACTGGCTACATTAATCCAGCTTTTTGCACCACCGGCAATTTTACCAATTATTAAAACAACAACCAGTAAAAACAGGGCAAAGAAATACATTGGCCATGACACGGTACGTAAATAACGAATTGGCAGTGCAACAACAGTAAAAAACACGGTAAGGGCTATACCCCACGAGATAAGCTGTTTAGTAAAATTTCCAGCCTCAGCAACAGAGGTTCTTGTTGAAGAATAAATAGCCATTACTCCAATTACCGTTAGCACTGTAACGATGGAGAACGTGGTTAAATCAAATCTTTCGTGAATACGGTAATTTATACGGCTCAATTAATCCTCCAGTTTAACCGCAACTTTGGCCATAGGTTTGCTGTCCGGTTTACGGGGATCCTTCATCAGGTATGCCAAAATTACTTTTTGGGCAATCGGAGCCGCCCAGGTGGCACCAAAACCGGCATTTTCAACAAGAACCGCAACTGCAATTTTGGGGTTTTCGTAAGGTGCAAAGGCAATAAACAATGCATGGTCTTTACCGTGTGGATTTTGCGCGGTCCCTGTTTTCCCAGCAATTTGTACATCGCTTCTCCTTATACCTGTACCGGTTCCACCTCCATTAACAACAAGGAACATACCATTTTTAACAATATCAAAAACTTCCTGCCTGATACCGGTATTTATTTCTTCAAAAGGGAGAGCGTGATATTTTTTATTTTCATCAAGGTAACCTTTTACCACGTGAGGCTTAAACGATTTACCGTTATTGGCAATAAGTGCACAATAACCCGCGAGCTGCAGCGGGGTAGCACTAATTTCGCCTTGACCGATACCGAGACTAACCATGATGCCGCGCGGCCAGTTTTTACCATATATCTTTTCATAATATTTTTCAGAAGGAATTAAACCACGTGATTCTTCCATAATATCCACACCGGTTTTAACTCCCAACCCAAAACGCGCAGCATAATCATGCAGGCGGTCTAAACCAATTTTAAATATAAGTTGGTAGAAGTACGCATTGCATGAGTGCTCGATAGCATGAACTACGTTAATTGCCCCATGACTGCCGTGGCATTTAAAAAATCTGCCGAACGTAACCGGGCGGATGGGCAGCAGAAGATGCCCTGTTAAACAGGGGCTTATCTTTATCAGTGTAGAGTTGCTGAATATACTCTTTCGGGGTGAAATAAGAGAACTCGTTTAAATCGTATGTTGGTGAACTTGCCATAGCGATAATTTCACCCGTTTGGGGTTCAATAGCCACAACGGCTCCGATTTTCCCCCGAAGCTCTTGTTCCGCGGTTTTCTGCGATAGTGCATCTAAACCAAGCACAAGGTCTTTGCCTTTTATCGAAGGTAAATTTTTAAGTTCTTTGCTGAAATTCGTTACTTCACGCCGACGGGCATCCACAACAACATACTTATAGCCTTTTATGCCGCGCAGTGTTTTCTCGTATTTACGTTCAATGCCATTGGAACCGATAAGGTCACCAGGCGAGTAATAATCATCTGCCACGAGCAGTTTAGGAGAAATTTCCTTCGTGTATCCGTAAACGTGAGATGCCATAATAGAATCGAGATACCCCCGCTGCATCTCAATAATATAATCAACACCCTTTAACTCGGCTGAATTTTCTTCTACCCATCCAATGGAACTAAAATCAACTCCTCTTTTTACTTTAAGAGGTACAAATTTGGAAAACTGCCTGTTCTTTATTAATAAAGTATGAACATATCCCGGAGGTAAACCACATATAGCTTCAACTAAATAATTTTTTGTGGTATCATACTCGGCAGGTATTACGCGAATAGTATAGGTCGGGATATTTTGCACAAGAAGTTTCCGGTTCCTGTCGTAAAACACTCCCCTTAACGGAGTATCTTCAATTGGTTTAATACTGTTTTCGGCAGCTTTCATTTCATAATCGGAGTGTTGTATAACCTGCAATTGGAAAAGCCGCATCGAGTAAACCGCACCAATACAAAGGATAATGAAAAGAAAAACAGCACGGCGGTCAAGATTTATTTGCATAACTATTACATCAACCCGCGTTTAGGGTAAAATACCGAGACAATTCCACCAATGAGCGATGTGTAAATTGCTGGCAAGATTCCCTGCCTCAGAAGAATTGCAAGAATGGAACTACTGGTATCGTAATTTGCAAGAAAAGTAAAAACAACACTATTAATAATTGCACATAAAAACAAAATGAGGCTGAATTTATAATTGCTAATATATCTTTCAGAGTGTTGTTCTTTAAAAAATAGACCTGCAACAAAAACAGCAATTGATTGGGAGAACATTGTTGAGCCAAGTGCATTCCCTGATACCATATCATAGAAGAAACCAAAAATTGCTGCTGCAATTAGACCCCACATCCTGCCGCGCTTTAACGTGTAGAATACCAGCAGAATCATTGAAAGATCAGGGGCTATCCCCTCGATGGATATGATGGGAATTACCGTTAACTGAAGGATTAATAACGGAATAAAGAGAAGGAAAGGTTTTAAGGTCGTCAGGTCAAATCGTAACATTACTTGTGCATGAACGGTTTTTCGGTGGAATAATTAAGGTAAACGAAAGCATAATTAATTCTTTCGAGATTGGCACTCGGTTCGAGTTCAACAATATACATATTCCCCTGCTCGGGATTTATAAGCCTTTTAACTTTTCCAACCGAACAAGGAGCATTCATCAACGAACTTGACGCTGAGGTGATAAACCGATCCCCGACACGTACATCAGCAGTTTTTGGCAGATTCGTTACCAGTAATTGCACTCCATTCCAGCGCATAATTCCCTGATACATTGTTCGTTCTTCCTGAACTATCAGCTTTAATTCCGAAGACTTTAATGTATTAACTATGGCAAAATCAGAGGATACGGTTGAAATAATTCCTACGAGGCCGGCATCGGTCAAAACAGGAAGTCCCGGCTTTACACCGTCGTTACTGCCACGGTTTATGGTAAACGTGTTTTGTGAATTGAGAATAGATTTGAAAGCGATATGGGCATGCAGAAGACTGTACGAGGAAGAGTCCTGAAATTTTTCAAGATAATTCATTTCTTGTCGGGTAAGCGAATACTTTCTGAGCTTATTCACTTCAAGCATTAGCTCTGCATTGCGGTTACGGAGATATTGCACCTCGCCCTTGATACCCGTGTCTGAGAACAAACCCGTGGTAACAGAAGAAACGGTGGCAAAAGTGCCAAACAAAAAGGTTCTGAAATGCCTGATACCAGCCGATTCATTTCCTGCAAGCAGCACAAGGCTGATTGCAAGAATGATCAAGAGGGTAATATATTCTTTAAAGGATTCCCATACTGGTTTAAAGAAACGGAACATTAGAATCTTCTATTACGTACTAAAACTCTTTGGTAATGGTTGATATTTTCGATAACCTTACCTGCACCACGTGCAACGGCAGTCAAGGGATCGTCAGCAACGTGCACCGGCAGATTGGTTTCTTTACGGATACGGTCTGCAAGACCTTTCAGCATTGCACCACCCCCGGTAAGCATTATTCCACGATCTAAAATATCGGCAGATAGTTCAGGCGGGGTGCGTTCCAATGCCTGTTTTACCGCATCGATAATCTGCTGCACAGCTTCATTCAAAGCTTCACGGATATGAACTGAAGAAACCTCGGTCGTTTTAGGAACTCCGCTAACAAGGTCACGACCCTTTACCTGAATGGTCAACTCTTCGCGGAGAGGAATAGCTGAACCGACTTCACATTTAATAGCTTCAGCCGTTTTTTCACCAATTAGGATGTTGTAATTTCGTTTAAAATACTGACCGATTGCATTATTCATTTCATCACCCGCGATCCTAATGGATTCTTCGGTTACGATACCGGATAAAGCGATGACCGCAATTTCGGTGGTACCGCCGCCGATGTCAATAATCATAGATCCCATAGGGGCATCAACATCAATACCGATTCCGATGGCAGCAGACATTGGCTCTGCAATTAAGTGAACTTCCTTTGCCCCTGCATGCTCTGCACTGTCACGCACAGCACGCTTTTCAACCTCGGTGATCCCCGAAGGAATAGCAATAACAACACGGCGCGCACTCATAACGCCTGAGTTTACTTGTTTTATAAAGGCACGGATCATGCCTTCGGCAATTTCAAAATCGGCAATTACGCCATCACGCATCGGGCGTGTAACACGTATTTCTTTTGGTTCTTTACCAAGCATCTCCTTAGCTCTGTTACCAAGCGCTATAATTTTTTTTGTAGCTCTATCATAGGCAACAATAGAAGGCTCGTTAAGAACAATTCCTTTTCCTTTTACATGTATAAGAGTATTAGCCGTCCCAAGATCCATAGCCAGATCGGACGAAAGTAAGTCAAAAAGACCCATTAAATAAAAAACTCCAGATGATTAGATTCAACCTCGAAAATTACAAAAAAATAATATCAAAAATTCGGGAAATTAATAAAAATTAATCTAAAATAGGTTAAAATTGTATTTTATTGCAGTTATATCCATTTTGAATTTCCCCCCGAACTCGAAATCACCAATTCCTTCCGCTTTTTCCAATAAGTTCTTACCGGATTTGAAATTCCCGAGGTGAAACTCTGCCTTCGCGGCGCAGAGATATGAAAAAGCTGTAATCCAATTTTGGTGATACTCGTTTAACGTTGCCGCGTATGTAAAATTACGGCTTGCTTCGGTATAGTTTTTTTGGTATAACAATGCTAAACCAATTTGGTAGTAAAGTTCTGCAACTGATATTTTACCCTCGGCTCTTCCCTTCAGCAGGAACAATGAATCTAAAGCCTCAGCGTACCTTCCCTGCCCCGTTAAGTGCGAATAGCGCATAAGCAAAATATCTTCTGCATTTACCTTGAATTTCCTGAACCACTTGCTGCGGTTTGCTGCAAAATAATCATCATCAATTGATACATCGCCGTTTGCAGCCCGTTCAAAACTTGCAGTTGCAGCAGACTTGTTCCCCATCGCCTCCTGTGAGAATGCTAAACGGAAGGCTGCAATACCTGTGTAACTTTTTTCCGGTGCATCCGCCAAAAATCGTTTGTACCATTGTTCTGCCCGCTGAAAATCATTTTGTATATACGCAACATCACCAAGCAAAAACATGGTGTAGGCTTTCAACTGCCGGTACTGCACGGTTTTACTTTGCAATATTTTCATCAACAATTGTTTAGATTCCACAAGTTTGTGATTTTTTATGTGTACAACAGCTAACGCGTAAGTGAATAAGACATTCCCCGGATATTGTGATTGCAAATTAAGCAGCAGATGCGTTGCGGTTTTGTAGTCAGTTAAAAAATCGGAAACGATTTGCGCGTAGTAAAATTGTGATTCTACGCGGGTAAATGTCGATTTCGTGGCTGCCAGTTTCAGGTTCGCTATGCCATCTTTCAGGTTTCCATCATAGCCCACAATTTTAAGGACATAACGGAAAGCAGCCGGTATCTGGCTTAGAGCAAATTTGAACAAGCCTAAACCGAGGTATGCATCGGCGTTTTCTGGATTCTCTTCAATAACATCATTCAAATAGGAATTAGCCTTTTTGCCGGCCCATGCCATATCAACAAATCTGGATGCTTTCCCGAGGGCAAGTACCCGTTGCGTGTATATATTGCCGAGCAATAAATTTGCATATTGCTTTGTTTTGTTATCATCAAGCAGCGGTTTTGTTTTTTCAATTGCTTCATCAGAAAGGGATATAAAGCGGTTGAGGTCGGATGATGATGCGTTTCCGAGATAACTCCAAAGATAAATTTGTGCATGGTAGTAATAACCGATGGGATCGGATGGAAAGTTTTTTTTTACCTGCACAAAAATTTGTTCTGCCTTAACTAGTTCAAAATTGTACATCAACTCCGCACCCTGTTTTGCCTGCTTTTCAGCGTTTGTTTCAGCCGATAGCTTTAAGGACAGTGAAAAAAAAACAAGCAAAACAGTAAGTGAAGAACGGAAAAGCAAAACTTAGGCCTTATTTTTCGAATATAATAGCGAAGCCTTCACAAATTCCCTGAAGAGCGGGTGCGCATGAACAGCGCGGGATTTTAACTCCGGATGGAACTGGCAGCCGACAAACCAAGGATGATCTTTCAACTCAATAATTTCTATCAACTCTTTGTCAGGTGAAACACCGCTGAAGATTAGCCCCTTTTCGGCAAGTTGTTTCCTGAACTTATTATTTACTTCGAACCGGTGCCTGTGCCGTTCAACAATATAATCACTCTTGTAAGCCTCCATGGCTTTTGTACCCTTTTCAACCATGCAGGGATAACTGCCAAGCCGCATGGTACCCCCAAGGTTTTTAATATTCTTCTGGTCGGGCATAAAGTCGATAACCGAATATTTCCCGGATTTGAACTCAGAACTATTTGCTTTAAGCATGTCGCAAACGTTCCGTGCAAATTCTATGACCGCACACTGCAATCCTAAACAAATGCCAAAAAATGGGATTTTATTCACTCTGGCAAATTCGATGGCTTTTATTTTGCCTTCAACTCCGCGCTCACCAAACCCGCCGGGGATAAGAATGCCGTGGACACCATGCAGTAAATCAACAATTTTATCATCATCACATTCTTCGGCATTAATAAGGCGCACTTTAACCTTAGCATTGTTTACAGCACCCGCGTGAATAAACGCTTCCATGATACTCTTGTAAGCATCCGTGTGGTTTACATACTTTCCGCATAAAGCAATTTCAACAGTATCAGCAGGAAATTTGATCCCCTGCACAAGTGCTGTCCAGTCATCAATTTTTATTTTTCTCTCAGGAAGACCCAGCCTTTTTAGTACAATCGTATCAAGCTTTTGCTTCATCAGTACAAGGGGCACCTCGTAAATAGTGCTGCAATCGTACGCGCTCATAACATTTGCCATCTCAACATTGCAGAAGAGGGAAATTTTTTCTTTCAAATCGTTTGTCAGTTTTTTTTCAGACCTGCAAACTAAAATATCCGGCTGAATGCCTAACTCAAGCAGGCTTTTAACACTGTGCTGCGTTGGTTTTGTTTTCACTTCCCCAGCAGAGGCAATATAGGGAACAAGCGTAACATGAATAGAAAGAGTGTTCTTTTTACCAACCTGCATCATCAATTGCCGCATTGCTTCTAGGAATGGCAAGCTTTCGATATCACCCACGGTACCGCCAATTTCGGTGATAATGAAATCATACTCTCCCATTTCACTCAGTTTTTTCATCCGGTTTTTAATTTCATCGGTAATATGGGGTATCACCTGCACTGTTTCACCAAGAAAGTCACCCTGCCGCTCTTTCCTGATTACTTCTCCATAAATCTGTCCTGTAGTAACATTATTGGACCTGCACATATTAGCATTAAGAAAACGCTCGTAATGTCCCAAATCCAAGTCGGTTTCAGCACCATCCTCTGTAACATAGACTTCGCCATGCTGAAAAGGGTTCATGGTGCCTGCATCGTAATTGAGATAAGGGTCAAATTTTTGTATGGTTACTTTGTAGCCGCGCTGAGTAAGCAGAAGTCCAAGGGAAGAGGCAGTGATACCTTTCCCAAGGGATGAAACCACTCCGCCGGTGATAAAGATATACTTTACTTTTGGTTTGTTGTTCATAAGAAAAGGTATTGTTTGAAAAAATAAATATACGATTTTTGTTTATTTTTTTAAATAACTTCATCAAAAAAGAGTTTTTTTTTCTTTTTTTTAACTTTACACACACTCTTCCCTTTTTTATATCTTATCCCATGCAATTTAAGTTATTCATGGAACTTGAATTTGATTATTGCATCTAATATTTTTGCAACTGAAAAAAATTAAAATATTTAAGGAGACCAAGCATGAGCACAGCCAACAAATATGAATTTAAGGCCGAAATAAAACAATTACTGGATATTCTTGTCCACTCACTCTACACCAGCAGGGAGATTTTCTTGCGGGAACTTATCTCGAACTCTTCTGACGCGCTTGATAAGTTAAAATTTGAATCAACCAGAGGTACTGAAATTGCCGATGCTGATTTACCGCTTGAAATAAAAATAGCCTTCGATGAAAAGGAAAACACCCTTACCATTACCGATACAGGCATCGGCATGACCGAGGCTGAATTAGTCAGTAACATCGGTACTATTGCAAAATCGGGTTCAACCGAATTTATACAGAAATTAAAAGAAACCAACGAGGATGCAGGCTCTATCATCGGTAAATTCGGAGTCGGTTTTTACAGTGTTTTCATGGTAGCAAAAAATGTCGAAATCACGACGAAATCGTATTTGAAGGATTCCCCGGCTATCCGGTGGATATCGGACGGACTTGGCGAATATGAAATTAGCCGGATAGACGAACAGGTTCAGCGCGGAACAGTAATAAAAGTAATCCTGAAAGAGGATGCGAAAGAATTCGCATCACAGCATAAACTTGAGGATGTGATTAAAAAACATTCCAATTTTATTTCCTACCCTATTTTTCTTGATGCACAAAAAATCAATACTATCACTGCTTTGTGGCGTGAACCAAAATCGCTGATCACCAAAGAGCAGTATGATGAATTTTACAAGTTCCTGACTTACGATCAGAGTGCTCCGGCTGATATCATTCACGCTGCCATAGATGCCCCGATACAGTTTAACGCCCTGCTCTTTATACCCGAAAAGAACATGGACATGTTCGGCTTCCACCGTGAAGAACATGGTTTGGATTTGTATGTACGCCGGGTACTGATACAGCACAAAAACAAAGATCTTGTGCCGGAATATCTTGGTTTTGTGAAAGGTATTGTTGACTCGGAAGATATACCATTAAACATCTCACGCGAAACTTTGCAGGAGAATATTGTTTTCACAAAAATCTCCAAGTCGGTTACTTCACAGGTATTTTCTTACCTG
>JACPGF010000019.1 GCA_016182615.1 Ignavibacteriales bacterium | reverse complement strand
TTTGTTGTAACTGTTGACTCATCCAAAAAAAATGTTTTTATCGATGATTTGAAAATTATTATTAACGGTAAAGAATATTTTTACGAATTGCTTGAAAAAAATGCACATTCCTATTTGATTCGTTTGAACGAAAAACTCTACACTATTACTAAAACTTCTACATTATCTAACCCCATGGAAATACTGATCGAAGGTCAGTACTACAGTACTCATGTCCGCACCCGGATCGAGGAGAAGGCTGCGGCAATTGCTGAAAATACCGAAAAAATGCATCATAGATCAGCGACTTTATCTCCGATGCCGGGTCTTGTTCTTAAAATAAAAAAGCAAATAGGCGACGAAGTTGCAATGGGTGAGTCTGTTATAATACTTGAAGCCATGAAAATGGAAAATGATGTAAAAAGCCCATTTTCAGGTCGCATTACTGAAATCCCTGTTCAGGAAAAACAAGCTGTGGAGAAGGACGCTCTGCTGTTTAAAGTTGAATAGTTATTCAACCGGCTATTTTAAAAAAAAATGAAAAAAAACCGTCTGAATTCATAACTTATTTGATTCAAATAAGAAAGTTTTATTATCTTTCAAATTCCTTTGTATATTATTTAAACATTAAATGTGTGTTTACTTTTCAGGTTAACAAGTAATAAGTATTAGTTGATTGTTAGCCATTGATAATCAATTGCTAATTATTAATTGTTCTCTGTTAAAAAAATCAATGTTCAATGTTTAACCTAAATTAGGAGGTAACGTGATACTTCGTAAGCAATTACTTGCTTTACTCTTCTTTATTAATGCTGCGTTCGTGTATGGTGGTGGATTTCAGATAAACGAACACGGTGCTCGTGCAATGGGTATGGGCGGCGCTTTTACAGCGGTTGCTTTTGATCCTTCAGCAGTATATTTTAATGCTGCAGCAATAACTAATATGTCCGGTTTTCAGATGATGGTTGGAACCACTCTCATCGCACCAAGTGCTTCTTTCCGCGGTCCATATGGCCCAAACACGGCTAACCCTACGGTCGCAGAATCAAAAATGAAAAGTAATATGTTTTTTCCTAGCCATGCTTATCTAACTTACCGTGTCAGTGAAGATTTGGCTGTTGGATTTGGTTTTAATAATCCCTTTGGTTTAGGAACCGAATGGGAAAGTGACTGGGTAGGCAGAATGATAAGCGTTAAGGCAGATGTTAAAACGTTCAGTTTAACACCTGTTGTAGCTTACCGTTTATTCTCAGGTCTTTCAGTTGCAGCGGGGTTGCAATATAATATTGGAACTGTAACTTTAACAAAAAATGGTCTCGTCGCTGCAAATCAACAAACTCCGCTTGGCGAAGCTTATGTTGAATTGGAAGGTGAGGATATGTCTGCTGTTGGTTATACTTTTAGCGTGCTTTATAAACCCACCGAAAGTTTTTCTGTTGGCGCGAACTACCGCAGCGAAGTCAAATATGATTTTACAGGAACTGCAAAATATAAACAACTACCTCCTTTAACCGCTTTACCTGATTATGAAAAAGATGTTGCGGCAAGCTTAACCTCACCACAACAAATTGCTTTGGGTCTTGGCTATAAATTAACTTCAAATTTATTACTCGCGGCAGATATGCAATTTGTTTACTGGTCAAGCTATGATTATATGGCGATTGATTTCACCGAAGCAGGTGAAGTTGATCCTGCTCCAAGTCCACGACTCTACAAAGATACATGGATATTCAGGTTTGGTGCTGATTATGTTTATTCAGATGATCTGTCATTACAATGCGGGCTTTTATATGATAAAAATCCCGTTCAGGATCGGTACATCGAAGCATCATTACCTGATGCAGACCGTTTGGGCTATTCAGTTGGTGCAAGCTACAAATTGTCAAGCAATCTTTCAACAGAATTTGCATATCTCTTCTTAAGTTTTAAGGAAAGGACCATTACAGATTCGGAAGTGTCAAGTTATAGTAATCCGGCGCCGGGTGTTTATATGCCTGAAAAATTTAATGGAACCTATAATTTCCATGCACACCTCGCTTCAATTAGTTTGAAATATCAGTTTTAAGGAAAGGAATAAGAAACACTATGAAAAAGATTTTTATTAGTATCGCTTTTGCTGCAATCCTTTTCTTTGGCGGTTGCGAGCAGAGAACGGATATAGATTTACCCACTGCTTCCACCCCGGTGGTAAATACCGGTACAGCAGATTTTAAATCGTTTGTTACGTTAGGTAACAGCATCACAGCCGGCTATCAATCCGGATCACTCTTCGAAAGTGGTCAACAATATAGTTTTGGTAAACTGATTGCAAAGCAGGTCGGTACCGCTTATGAAGTGCCATTTATGGAAGAAAAAGGAACAGCAGGGAAAGTATACATTGCAAGTATAAATATTACAACAGTTCCGGCAACCGTAAATTTAGGATCAACTACAACTTCAGGCCAGCCAAAGAATTCGCAATTGGCAAAGCCATATAACAACCTTGGAGTTCCGGGTGCTATTCTGTATGATTTGTATGACAGCTCTGCTGCATACCGCGCTTCACGCTGGGCACCTGCCTCAAACCCGTTCTTTTCAATAGTACTCCGTAATGCTGATCTTTTCGGTAAAACAGAATACGAGCAGGCAAAAAAACTTAATCCAACATTCATGACATTATGGATTGGAAACAATGATGTGTTAGGTTATGCAACTTCAGGAGGAACAAAAGGGACTGACCCGACGCAAAAACTTCCGACAGATGTATCAACTTTTGGATTTATCTATTCGGCAGTACTTGGACGAATTGCGACTGATTTACCGAATACAAAACTTGCTGTTGCAAACATTCCGGATGTGGATGCAATTCCTTTCTTCACTACTGTAGGCCCTTCGGTTTCTGCATCATTAAAAGCAAAATCTGTTACAACGGGTTTTTTCTATGGAACTTCTACAGCTTATGGTATGGCTACCAATGGTGCACTTGATTCATTAAAGACGATGTTGACCTTATCCGGTAGCGCTGCTGCCAGTTTTATCGGGGATACCACAGGCAAATACTATGCCTATGCAGGTATCACTGTTCCGGGAACTGTAAATGTCAAAGCTCCTTTCGGATTACATCCGGCAAATCCTTTCCCGGATAAATATGTTCTTGATCCATCTGAAAAACAAAAAGTAAGCGATGCAGTTGTAGGTTTTAATACTGCCATCGCCGGGCTGATTGCCGGAAAAGCAAACATAGCTTTTGTTGATGTCAATGCCCTTTTCAAAAGTATCAGATCCAAAGATATGACAGCAGCGGGCTCAATTTATTATGGAATTTCATTTAGAACTTCATACCTTTCAGGTGGTCTTTTTAGTTTAGATGGTGTTCATCCAACAAGCCAGGGACACGGGATTCTTGCAAACGAATTTATTGCTGCAATTAACGCAAAATTCAGTGCCTCAATTCCGTCTGTAAATGTTTCTTTGTTACCTGCTGGATTCAGTATGGCTAAGCAACTACCACTGAATAATTTAGGTTTACCCCAGTTTCCTAAAGGATTTTTCGACAATCTTCAGTTCTAACTGATCTATTTGTTTAGTTTATTAGCGGAATAATAACACCGGTTATTATTCCGCTTTTCTTTTGTATATATCATATCTTTTGGTAAATTTCAATACTTCAAATAACCAATTAAAGAATATGAAAAAAATTATCGCACTCTTGTCCTTTTTCACGGTTCTCTTGCTCCTCCCGGGTTGTGGTTCGTCCGCTGATACGGCTAATAATACCCCAAAATCCGACTCGTTATATGTTTTTGACGAAATCCCTGCTGATACTACTGCAAAAGTTTTAGATATTACTCCTGTGTCAACACCTGATCCCGTTCCTGTCGTTTCACAAAAGAAAACCGTACACTACGTGCAAATCGGTGCTTTCTCGACAGAAGATAAAGCCCATGAATTTGTCGAAATTGCAAAGAAAAAACTAAAAAAGGACTTTAAAATATTTTACAGTCAGAGTTTACTATTACATGTTGTACAGGTAATGCCTTCATTTTCTTCAAAGGTAGAAGCTGAAACTTATAGAAATGAACTTTGGAAAATTAAAGATTATAAAGATGCCTGGGTCACTTCTGCTGAGGAATAACTAATTTCTTCATGTGTTTTGGAAAGCTAAGGTATCCTTTTTATATACATACACAAACTTCGAGGCACTTATGAAACTTAAATATTTACCCGTAATTATATTTTTTGCGTGTTCTGTACAATTTGCACAAGTGCAGACATTATGGTCCAAAACATCCGGTGCAGGATCAATGCCTTCATGGTTCACCACAACAAATACCGAAAGAGGGTTTTGCTACGGGAATAATGGCAAACTCTACGTTGTTAGCAGAAATGCCGGTATATTTGTTAAAATATTAAGCTCTTCAACCGGGGAAGACATCGGCGCATTAAATACCACAGGAATAACCGGTGGTACATTCGCATTAAATGATGTAGAGAGTACCACGGATGGAATTATCTATGGAGTTAACTTATCAAATAGCCTTACTGACCCTGTGAAAATTTACAAATGGGCAAGTGATACTTCCGCTCCGGTAGTTGTGTTTGAGGATGCATTTTCAGCGGATAAACGTATCGGTGATAATATGACCATCGTGGGGAACTATTCCGATAATTCTTTTAGTATTTGGTTTGCAGATGCTAAAGGTAACTTAGTTTACACACTTAAAAAGGCTGAAACAGGTGAAGCACTCAGTATTGTAAGAACAGTCACTTTACCGGCAGGTACTTTAGGCAGCGCGCCAAACGTCTATCCATTACTTGAAGATTCAATGTTTGTTACAAAAAGTGCTGGAAGATACATTCAGGCTTTTGATTATAACGGTAACCTTGTTGATCAGGTACCGGGAACAATCGCCGGAACCGGCTCAACTGCCACAAAATTATTTGACCTAGGCAGAACCGGGTTTATCGCCACTTTTCAGTATGTTTCAGGTGACATTCGTATTCTCGATACTGAGGGTGGTGAAATTGGTGGTGCTAATTTCAGAACGTATGCAATTACTCCGGCTTTAGGTACAAATGCAAATGCGAACGGTACAGGTGACATAGCCTTTCAGTATAATACTGATACCACGGTAACATTATTTCAC
The DNA here is from genome assembly GCA_016182615.1 of Ignavibacteriales bacterium. GTDB lineage: Bacteria > Bacteroidota > Ignavibacteria > Ignavibacteriales > Ignavibacteriaceae > JACPGF01. Next base: position 6,644 of record JACPGF010000019.1, on the reverse strand, counting down.
CTCGGCACAAATAATGGAATTGCTGCCTATAAAATTTCATTGCCGATGAAGGTTAATGGCCGGTTCCATGAAATGTACAAACGGTTCGCGGATGTTCAAAACCAGAACACAGGTTTCGGTGGAAATGTAAAACTTAAAAACATGGGTTATACTATTGCTAACGATAAATTATATTTAGCATTGAGTGCTAAACTGGATAAAACAAGCGATCAGGGTGTTGTACTTTTTCTTGGCCTTAAAGACCATGCAGGGCATGGCGCAGCTGCAGGTACGCCATTAGGCGGAGCAGCAGGATTGACAGGTGCTTTGGGAAATACCACGAACGGTTATTTCAAAAATGATTTCGAAACGCACTATGCATTATACTTTAGCCAGTTATTGACAGATTCAAGCGTTTTTGTTGATATAATAAAATACACAGGCACCACCAAAACGGGTGTTGTTTTAGGACGCTGTAAGCAAGATGGATCCGCAGCATTAGGCCCGGAATTACCGGGGTTTTTTACTGCGAATAGTGTTGCATTTGCATTTGATACAGCTTTTTCGGAAAGAAGAGGTTTCGAAATTTCTATTCCATTAGTAGAATTGGGAATAACAAACTTTTCAGGACTTCAGGCTTTTGCGGCATTCGTTGCCAATGATGCAAAGTTTTCGGATATGACTTTACCGGGAAATGTTACCGGTGGTAATCTTCAAGCAAACCCCAATTTTGCTGCAATTCCCGGAGGCCCGTATCATGCAACTGTCAGTTTAAGCACCCCGGTTGAATTGATATCGTTTCAATCTGTTCCAAAAGACCATGGTGTAGTGTTAAACTGGTCAACAGCATCCGAAACAAACAATCAGTTTTTTTCGCTCTATCGTAATTTTAATGGAAGTTCTTTTGAAAAGGTTGCTACTGTAAATGGAGCAGGTAACAAGGCAACAAAATCCTCTTATTCTTATTCAGATGGAATTATAAAGGCCGGGCAATATTCTTACAGATTATATCAAACCGATTTTGACGGATCAACAGTTTTAATCTCCGAAATAAAGGTTGAATTAAATAATCAGCCAGCTCTCTTTACTTTAGAGCAAAATTATCCTAATCCTTTCAATCCGGAAACCAGAATATCGTATAGCCTGGCAAATGCAGATAATGTGAAACTAACCATCCTTAATGTATTAGGGCAGCAGGTTAGCATCCTCGTCAATGAAAGACAGGATGCTGGAGCACATCAGATAATATTCAATGCATCCGGCCTGGCTTCAGGGATATACTATTACAAAATTGAAAGTGGAAGATTCGCATCCGTAAAAAAGATGATAGTACTTAAGTAATCACTAAAAGGGCATGTGTAAATAACATGCCCTTTTTTTATTTGTAACAATTTTGTAAACTGAAAGTAATTATTTACAATTTTGAGCTATTAAACTTTAATTATTGCATGGAGCAAGCTTGAGCAAAAAACAAGTAAAAACAACTCGTCAGATAGGGAAAAATCCGGCACCTGAAAAAAAACCGATAATCGACCCAAAGTATAAAAGTTTCTTCAACACGATGATATTCCTTCTTATTATGCTTATATTTTTTATTGTGAACAACACGAGAAAAGAACCAGAACATGGCCCTTACCCTCCATTCTACAAACAAAAGAGTTCTCAGCCGGCAAACTGAAACCTTTTGCCGTTCACAGCATCTGATTATATAAACATATTAAGGAATTTATGCGCAAAGTTAAAATCATTCAATTATTATTGCTTTTCTTGTTTGTCTCGGGTATGAGTTTTGCTCAGGTTGGAACCAAGGCCGCTGATTTTAGTTTAAAAAACACAGATGGAAAGTCCGTTAAACTTTCTGATTTCAAGGGAAAGATTGTTATCCTTGATTTTTGGGCCACTTGGTGCCCGCCATGCAGGAAGGGCATTCCTGATTTGATTAGTTTACAGAAAGAATATGCTGGCAAGGTACAGGTAATAGGGATTTCTGTTGATACAGAAAGTAAAGATGATGTTCCTGGATTTATTAAATCATACGGCATTAACTATCCCATTCTTTACTTTACTGATGACGTTGTAAAAGCTTATGGCGGTATTGAAGGAATACCAACAGCCTTTGTAATTAACCGGAATGGAGAAATTGTTGACAAGCATGTCGGTTTGGTAAGGAAATCGGTTTATACGGAACTGATAGATAAACTACTTGCTGCTGCCCCACCGGTAACAAAAGTGAAGAAAGCTAAAAAATAATAGTTAAGCAGAACGGAACCAGCAGGTTCCGTTCTGCAAATATATACTTACTTAGACCTCACATACTCAAATTCCATTGCAAGAACTTTTTTCCCGCCTTCGAAGGTGTACATTTTTTGTAATATTTTATCAGCATCGACAGGTTCAGAAACCATGAGTGTTTTCTTCTCCATTTTTGTAACCGGATCGACCATGCTGCCATAAAGCTCTAATTGTTTATTCTCAGGATTAATCTTTCCTTTCGACACCATAATTCCTGTACCCATATTATCAAACCAAATGCTGATGTATTCGCCAAGAGCATTATCGTATGCATCAAGCCCCAAACCTTCCATTGGCATTCCCATGATGGTACTGGTAAATTTACTTTGCAAATATCTTCCACCCATAATCATTTCCATAATTGCAGTGCCGGTGCTCACCATTGGTTCGGGTGCGTTAGGGTCATACATTTTTACCGTTACATCCCAATTGCCCGCCATCGCAGCTAATTGTTGATGAGCCTTACCGGGCGTCATATACTCCATGAAAGCTTTCATCGAGGCATCATCCTGAGCGTTAACAAAACTGTATAAAAGAACAGTGAAAAGAAGTGTGAATTTGTAAAGGCTTTTGAACATAAATACTCTCCGGTTATAGTAATAAAATGTTTTGGTCTAAAAATATAGAGTATTTTTTTTACGATTCATAGAGGTTTTACATTATTTTTGCAGTATAGTATTTAAAATTTAGGCACCAAAAAACTCTGCTTTCTGTGCTCGGTTACTGGGTTAATTTTATGGGTGAATTACTATCGGTGTAGCGTCTTATTAACCGGCTATTAGGCGGATTAACAGGTTTATCTAAAAATAGTAAAAACCTGTTAGCGTTTAACTGAAAGTGACCAAAGCTCTATGACCAAATAATTTTCCGGAATACAATTCTTCAATAGTATCAGGTTGAAATGATAAAAAAAACAAATGCAATTCGTTTACTGGACAATGCTAAAATTCAATATACGCTTCATGAGTATCAGGTTGATGAAGCTGGCCTTTCAGGAGAGACTGTGGCGATAAAGATTGGTGCAGATATGGACTCAGTATTTAAAACTCTGGTTGCTCGTGGTGCAAGTGAGACTGTTTTTGTCTATTGTATTCCTGTTTCAACTGAATTGAACTTAAAAAAAGCAGCAATAGCCGCGAACGAAAAGAAAATTGAAATGGTTCGTGTTAATGAACTGCTAGATTTAACCGGATATATCCGAGGGGGCTGTTCTCCCTTATGCATGAAAAAATCATTTAAAACCTTCTTTGATGAAACAATATTAATTTTTGAAAATATATATATAAGTGCTGGAGTAAGGGGAATACAGATTAGGTTGTCAGCGGAGGATTTGTTGAAGATAACAGGGGCTAAAGTTGCAGATTTAGTTTAGTTTTTATCGATGAGTCCGCGTCCTTCTGCATACGTGTGCAGTTTAGTAAAAAGCATTTTTCTAGCCCGGTGTAATCTTGAACGTACCGTACCTACCGGGCAGTTAACAAATTCAGCAATTTCTTCATAAGTGTATCCTTCCAAATCAGATAGGATAATTACTGTACGGAACTCTTCGGGTAAACCAGAAAGGGCATTGGTTATCTCATCATCCAACAGATTATCAAAGATTTCGCGTTCAAGGTGTGAGTCATCGGTATTTGAAGGCTTGACGTTTTCGTAAAAGTTTTCAACTTCCTCGTAATCAATTTTTAATGGTGCTGTTGTTTTCTTTTTATACGAGTTAATGTAGAGGTTTTTCATTATCCGGTAGAGCCAAGCTTTGCAGTTGGTACCTTTTTCGAATTTATCAAAAAAACGGTAAGCACGTAAAAAAGTTTCTTGTAACAAATCATTGGCATCATCAGAATCCCCGGTTAACTTGAATGCGAAATTAAGCAGGCTGTCCATGTGGGGGACAGCCTCTTTTTCAAATTCTAATGTTAATGCACTTTTTTCGTCTAAATTCATTCAGTTAATGTAATTATTCTGCAATCGTTGTTTAAACTATACAAAATTATTAATTTATTGCGATATTATTCGCACATCTGAATGGAATTGCCGAAATATTTATCAATATACCATCAATAACATTGTAATGGGGTTTATCTTTATACAGCAGTGTAAAACATGCCCGTTTATTCCGTTCAACAGGAAAACTTTTTTGTAAATTTTCTGTATCTAGGGTTATAAACGGAAATTCTTCCGAGGAAATTTTAGTGTTTGCTATCCAGGCACAATATCCGTCTTTTATCATATTTTGTAATTTTACCGTATCAATCTCAGGGGACAATCCGCCCCTTACTTTTCCCGGTATTACTGTCATTCCCTCGGCGTTCATATCCGTCAATCCATAGTACCCGGTTAAATCGCCGATTTCTTCAATAATACCTGAACGGTTCAATTTCTGCAATACTGAATCATATTGATAATTGTAGTTAATTCCTATATCGGTCATTTTGTGCATGTCGGGGAAATAAACATTCCGCAAAACCACATCATACAGATGCTTTTCGTTTTGAGGAATCGTAAAATAATCATCCGGTGTGTATTCTTCATATTGGTGTTGGGCGATGGAAATGAAGGAATGTATCAGTATTAAAGTATGCATCCGTCTGATATACTCCTTATTAGGATCAGTCTTTAAGCCTCCACATTCAATCAGTATCGTTGGTACACCTTTCGATTGAAAATAATCGCCAATAGCGCGCGGTTCGAAATCATCATTATACCGTGCAGTATGGTCAGGTACAAAATGCTCAAGCATATCCTTTAACGCGGCAATCACTTTCATAGCTTGAAGACGGTTGGGATTTATACTCTTGCCATAGTCGTAAGGGGGAGCCAAAAATGAAAACATGACCTGTTGCGGGGACATTCCAACTGAGTAAAGGGTACTCTGATCATGGAGGTTATAGCAAAAATCAGGTTTTATCGTTTTAAAACACTCAATTAACAGCCGGGTTTCGGGTGTATTGTTTTTTATAACATCACGGTTCAAGTCAATATCTTGAGCGTTTCGTCTGTTAAAGTTTTCTGCTCCATCCGGGTTAAGCATTGGGATTACAAAAAATGTAAAATTGTTAAGGAGGAAGTGCTTCAAATCAGACAGATAAGGTTGTTTACTGGTGAATATGTTAAAAAAATCGAACAGCGAGGCTGTTGCGGTAGGTTCATCACCATGCATTTGAGACCACAAGAAGATTTTAATTGGTCCCGTTCCCAAACGTACCAAACAAATGTCCCTGTTTAAATAAGAATATCCGATTCGGGTTATAGTGAAATGATCGGTGCCTTGTAGTCCTTTGAGATTTCGCATGACTTGTTCATGTCTTAGAAAGGGGAGAGACAATGATCTTTCTTTAATATGATGAAAGTTGTGATAGAGGTTTTCAAGTAAGCCAAAGTCCTGTGCCATTAACGGTAAACTCAAATAAAATAGAAATATTAGTCGTTTCATAGAGTGAAAATAAGGAAATAAAAAGAAATCTTGCTGAAAAACATATTTTTTTTGCAATTTCTGTCTATTTGACTTGACATGATTGGGGTTAAAGCAGTAACTTTAGACAAAATAAAAAAGGAATTTTTGTCCGGGTCATTGCTACATTCTAATTAATAATTATTTACGGTCGTTTATGTTTCGTAGCGTATTCGGATATTGCATTTTATTATTTGCTATTCAAATTTCTGCGTTTTCGCAAGAAGCTGATTATAAGCTTTTAAAAAATACTGCATCCACTCTTATACTTTCTTACACCCCCGAGTATATTGACACATCGATTGTGACTGTATTTAATAATACATACAGAAAAGTTGTGTTCCGTTTTGGTGAGGATACTGAAGATTTGGTTGTCGGTGCACCATCTATTCTTGCACGAAAATTTATTATCGGTTTACCTTCATCTCAAAATAACACAGTAAAAGTTCTTTCATACAAAAGCCGCATTATTTCAGGAAGACTGATTCCTATTCCTGAGAAACAGGTTAATAGCAAAGGCATTCTGGTATATCGTGAAAACGAATCCTACAAAAGCAACGGTTTCCTTCCAGAGTCCTTAGTTAACTTATCTAAATTTGGTGAATTAAGAGGCTTGACTACCGGTGAGTTGTCAATTAGTCCAGTTCGTTTTTATCCGGGAGAAAATAAAATAGAAATTATAACTTCTATAGAAGTTCAGATTGATTTCCCCAACATTAATGTAGCTGCCTCATATCAGAGTGATAAATTTTTGAACGGATTAGTACTAAACACATCCGTCGCAAAAAACTGGGTAAAAAGAGCAAATTCACTTGAAAAAACATCCTCGGTTTCTTCTGCTTTGTTTGCACAGGGGAAATGGTACCGTTTTGAAGCACCAGATGAAGGTATCTACAAAATTACCAGAGATATGCTTTCGTCTTTA